>NZ_JAZGLW010000001.1:3034080-3337488 GCF_036409155.1 Mycobacterium sp. 050128
CGCCTGCGGGCGGCGACGTCTGGAGCCGGCGCACCAAGTCGGCAGGGACCGTGATTGTCGGTAGCCCAGGTGCAGCATTGGCGGCCGTCGACTCGTCGACCACCAGGATGTCCGCGCGTGCGACGTCGACCGCCGCGCAAACCTCGCGGCACCGATAGAGGTGCAATACCGGGGCCTGCGTAACGGGCATGCGGGCCAGCGCCAGCATCACCACCGCGGCGTTGACGTGTGAGGGCAGCTGCCAGGCGACCGTCATGCCGGGGCGCACGCCGGCATCTGCCAACCATCCCGCGGCGGCCGACGCGAGCGCGGCTACCTGCGAGATGGTGAGCGTCTCGCCGTCGACGTCGCGCAGCAGCGGACGACCCGGTCGGCTGGCGGCGCACTCATCCAGCAGCCCGGCGATGGTGCCAGCCGTCACCGTGTTCTCCCGTCCCGGCCGGCCGTCAACCCACCCGCGGCCCGGGCGTGAAACGGACCGGCAGTTCGCGCACGGCGTACACCTCGCCCGCGTCCTCGAACAGTTTCGGATCACCGGCCAACTCGAAGTCGGGTAGCCGCTTGAGCACCTGGGTGATCATCACGTCGAACATCAGCTTGGCATAATGCGAACCCAGGCAGCGGTGCATGCCCACACCGAACGCCATGTGCTTCTTGGCATTTGGGCGATCGAGGTCGAGTTCGTCAGGGTTCTCGAACATCGCGGGGTCTCGGTTGGCCGCTGCCCACATCAGGATCGCCCGGTCGCCCTGGCACAGCCGCTGGCCGTGGAAGTCGGCGTCGCGCGAGACGGTGCGTGCCAGACCGAGTGTCGGCGTATACAGGCGCAGCAGCTCGTCGGTGGACTTCTTCACCAGGCTCGGATCGGCTTTGAATTTGGCCCGTAAATCGTCGTCCTTGCACAGCCGCAATAGCACATTGCCGGTGAATCCACTGGTGGTGTCCATGCCGCCGAGCATCATCAGCACCGTGTACATGGTGATCTGACCGTCGTCCAGCGGTTCGCCGTTCAGCGTCCCGCGCAGGATGTCACTGAACAGGTCATCGCCGAGCCCTTCGGCGCGCCGCTGCTGCAAGTGCTTGCCGATCTCGCCGAACATCTCCATGCCGGCGATTGCGGCCTTCTCCGGATCGTGGGCACGGTCGTGCACGGTGGTGTGCACCCAGCCGACCCAGTCCATGAAACGCGACTCGTCGAAGTTCAACAGGCGCAGGATCAGCCGGGCCGGCAGCGGCGTCGTCAGCTCACCGACCAGGTCGCACTCGCCGCGCTCGATGAAGGCATCGATCGCCTCGTTGGTCATCTCGATGGCCGATTCGCGGAACCGCTCCGCCGATCCCGGGGAAAAGCGCTTGAGGGTGACCTCGCGCAACTCCTGGGTTTCTGGTGGATCCGACTCGATCGGCAGGATCGGCAACGGCAGCTCACTGGCCGGCACACCCACCGAGGGAAAGGAGTTGAACAGGGCGTCGTCGCGGGCCGCTTCGAAGACCGATGCGTAGTCGACCAGCGCCCAGAATCCGTCGTAGTGATCGGAATGTGCTACTGGACAGCCTGATTCGCGCATCTCGCGGAACCGGCTGTAGGGGTCCTCGCGGAACTCGGGTGAGTGGTGGTCGAGGTCGACCTCGGCGCGCGGGCGCGATTCCGCCTGGGTGTCGGTCATCGGCAGTACTCCCTTCGGGATGGCGGCTACTTCGACAAGATGGCGACGGCTGCGGTTCCGGGTGCCCCATACAACTGGGCCAGTCCGACGTGCGGATCGTTCGGCACCTGACGGTCACCGGCGATACCGCGCAATTGATGGACGAGCTCGTAGACCTGGCGAAGACCGGATGCGCCGACCGGTTCGCCGTTGGCCAGCAGGCCACCGTCGGTGTTAATAGGCAGCCGACCGCCGATCTTGGTGGCGCCGTCGGCGAGCAGTGCCTCCTGTTCGCCGTCCTTGCACAGACCCGTCTCGGCCATGTGGATGATCTCGGACCCGGAGTCGGTGTCTTGCAGTTGCGCGACGTCGACGTCCTCGGGGCCTATCCCGGCCAACTCGTAGGCGGCGCGGGCGGCCTCCGCGGTGGTGCCGGGCACGATGGGCAGCTCGATCGAGGTACGTAGGAGCTCGTAGGCGCCTTCGCGGCGACTGCGCAACGCGGTCGAGCGCAGGTAGATCGGAATGTCGGTGTACTGCTTGGCTTTATCGGCTCGGCACACCACCACGGCGGCGGCGCCCTCGTTCGGGTTGCAGTACATGTATTGGCGCAGTGGAGCATTCACGATCGGAGAGTTCAGGATCGCGTCGACGCTCATCGGCTTGCGGCGCCACGCGTGTGGCGCCAGCGCCCCATTTTCGAGGTTCTTGGCCGCCACCCGGGCCAGGGTCTCCTCGGTGATGCCGTGGTCGTGCATGTATCGCATGATCTTGGTGCCGAAGTAATGCGTGGTCAGGAACATGCCCTGATCGCCGTACCACTGGGGCAGCCCGGACACCGACGGGTCGGCGCCGAACGCGCCGCGCGGATGCTTGTCCAGCCCCACGCCTACCGCAATATCGGCTTCGCCGAGCTGGACGTCTCGCGCGGCCAGGGTCAACAGCGAGTTACCGGTCGCGCAGCCGCTCAACGTGGCGCGCGCCGGCAGGCCGGTCATCCCGGCCAACCCCGTCACCGCCTCGGGATTGGCCACCTCGAGGCTGCCCGCATACAGACTGCCCACGTCCGACCACTGCACTCCGGCATCGCGCAGTGCCCTGCTGATTGCCACGGCGCCCATCTCCAGCGCCGACCGGTCCTCGTATCGACCGAACGGGTGAAGTCCAACGCCGATGATGGCGATGTCGGGCGTGCTGCTCATCGTGTTCCTTCCGGCAGGCGGCAACGTGGAGCCCCGGGGAGCATGCGTTGACGTGGGCGCCACTAAGCCTATAACTATATAGCTGATTCTAAAAAGGGCCCTAGAATCTGCGTAGTCGTGAATGAAGGCTGAGGCGTTGAGCATTTCGTTGTTGTTGGAGATGGCGGCTTCGGGCGACCCCGACCGGCTGGCGTTGGTCGACGGCGCCGATCGGTTGACCACCGGCGAGCTCAGTGGGTTGGCCGACGGGGGAGCGGGTGTGATCGCCGCCGCCGGGGTCGAGCACGTCGCTTACGTCGGGTCGGGCGGGCTCTTGCAGCCGCTGCTGATTTTCGCCGCGGCTCGCGCAGCGGTTCCGTACACCCCGATCAACTACCGATTGAGCGCCGAGGGTGTACGGGAGCTGATCGGTCGGCTACCCCATCCGCTGGTGATCGTCGACGACCGTTACCGCGGTTTGGTCGGAGATGCCGGTAAGCGCGTGATGTCCTCCGAAGACTTCTTGGCCGCGGCGCGCACCACCGGTGCGGCAGCAGAGTTTGCCGATCCGGACGACATCGCGATCGTGTTGTTCACGTCGGGGACCACCTCCAAGCCGAAGGCGGTCGAGCTGTCCCACGGCAACCTCACCAGCTACATCACCGGCACCGTCGAGTTCGGTTCGGCCGAGGACACGGATGCAGCCTTGATCTGCGTGCCTCCATATCACATCGCCGGGGTCAACGCTGCGATGTCGAACTTGTATGCGGGCCGCAAGATGGTGTACCTGGCCAACTTCGACGCTCGCGAATGGGTGCGGCTTGTCGCCGAGGAGAAGGTGACGACCGCGACCGTGGTGCCTACCATGATGGACCGCATTGTCACCGCGCTCGAACGGGAGCCCGTCGAACTGCCGACACTGCGCAACCTGGCCTACGGTGGATCGAAGGTCGCACTTCCGTTGGTGCGCAAGGCACTCGACTTGATGCCGCACGTCGGATTCGTCAATGCCTACGGTCTTACCGAAACCAGTTCGACGATCGCGGTACTCACCCCCGACGACCACCGCGATGCACACGGCAATCCAGACGAGTTGCGCGCCAAGCGACTAGGTTCGGTCGGACAGCCGGTGCCCGGGATCGAGGTGCAGATCCGTGACGAGAACGGCGCCGTCCTCGGCCCGGGTGAAACGGGTGAGCTCTTCGTCCGCGGCGAGCAGGTTTCCGGCAAATACACTGGAATCGGCTCGGTGCTCGACGCCGAGGGCTGGTTCCCCACCAGGGACATCGCGACGCTCGACGAGGCCGGTTATCTGTTCATCACCGGTCGTGCCGATGACACCATCATTCGGGGCGGTGAGAACATTGCGCCCGCCGAGTTGGAAGACGTGCTCGTCGAGCATCCCGATGTGCACGAGGTCGCTGTCGTCGGTGTGGAGGATGCCGAGTGGGGGCAGGCCATCGTCGCCGTGGTCGTTCCGGCTGCCGGCACCGATCCGGATCCGGCCCACCTTCGTGAGTACGTCCGCAACGCCCTGCGGGGATCGCGCACCCCCGACCGGGTCGTCTTTCGTGACGAGCTACCGACTAATGCAACGGGAAAGCTGCTTCGCCGTGAGATCGTCGAAAGCCTGCGGGACGTGATCACCGAAAACTAAGGAAAGGCAACATGATCAAGAACGGAACACGGCTGCGGAGCCAGGTCTGCGACACTCAGATCATCGTCGTCAAGGCGGCCGACAGCCTCGACGATCTGCGTTGCGGGGGCCGGCCGATGCTGCCTCTGGATGCCGAGCGGCCCGCCGACGCCATACCCGACCCGGCCTTCGCCGACGGCAGCACGATGGGCAAGCGCTACGTCGACGACGGTGGCGCCGAGGTGCTGGTCACCAAGGCCGGCGCGGGCTCACTCAGCGTCGGTGCGATCCCGCTGGTGCTCAAGGAAGCCAAGCCGCTGCCCGCCAGCGACTGACAAGCGAGTGGCCGCCGCCTCGAGACGCTATCGGGCGCCGCTGGGGTCAGCGCAGCCGGCCTTCCACGAAGACGCTTTCCGGGACCGCGGCGTCGAGGCCCACCGGGACGGCCCGGTTGTTGGCGGCCATCAGGTCCTCCGCGCTCGTCGCGGCCGTGACGGTCCAGCCGTGCGCGTGCAGCCAATCGACGACTTCGGTTCGTTCTTCTTCGTAAAGCAAGTTGCCGGACTCGGTGATGTCTTTGCCGCCCAGCTTGATTGCGGCCTGCCGATAGCGTTCCGTCTGCTCCTCGCGACGCGCGAAACTTTCCGCGCTGAAGAACTCGTTGGTGAAAGCTTCGACAGCGACCCGGCTCCCGGGAGCGCCGAGCGACTGGATCCGGTCGAACAGCAGATCCTGGGCCTCGGCCGTCAGATAAGGCAGCAGCCCCTCCGCCGACCACGCCGTAGGAATCGACGCGTCAAACCCGGCCTGCGCCAGCGCCTTTGGCCAGTCCAAACGAAGATCGATGCCGACGCTGATGTGGGACGCGACCGGATCGACCGCGTGCGACGCCAGCGTGCCGGTCTTGAATTCCAGCACCCTGGGTTGATCGATCTCGTAGACCACACACCCGTCCGGCCACCCAAGCCGCCAGGCTCGTGAGTCCAGGCCGGCCGCCAGGATCACGAACTGGCGGATGCCGTCGCGGGCCGCCGTCAGAAAGTACTCGTCGAAAAACTTTGTCCGGCAAGCTGTGTAGCCCAGCATGGCCTGCATCCGGTCCTCGAATTGTGGATCGGCAGCGACCAATTCGGCCGGCAACTCGTCGTCCAGGTAAACCTGCCAGATGCCGTCGCCGGCGGCCTCGAGGAACAGCTTTGCGTAGGGATCACTAATCAGCGGGTCGGCGCTTTTGGTCTCCGCCGCCCGTCCGCTGGCAACCCCCAACGCGGTGGCGCCGACGCTCTCGTTGATATCCCACGTGTCATTGTCAGTTCTGGCCATCGGGATCCCTTTCGTGGGTCTCGGCGAATGCGGCTATCCCGAGCGTACCCGAAAAGTTAGATGTGCTTACTAAGTGCAGTAGGCACAGCTGGAGCGCCTCAGGCGTTGGCCAGTGCCGGCGGCTTGACTGCCTCCGGGTCGGGGTTGGCGATCGGCAGGCCCATGAAGCGACGGGCGTTGTCGCCCATGAAGTCGTAGGTGCGCCGGACGTCCATGCCCTCGGCGTATTGCCAATAACGCTTCGGTTCGGCCAGGCCTTCGGGATGCGGCCAGTCGGAACCGAACATCACCTTGTCCCACCCGACGGTCTGCACGACGTCGGCGACCGAGCCCTCCCAGAACGGGCTCACCCAGACGTTGCGGCGGAACACCTCGTGCGGATGCTCGGGAAAGTTCTGCGGCATCTTGCTGTAAGTCGACTGCAGGTCGTCAAACAGCGGCTTGATCCATGCGCTGCCGTTCTCCACGCTGGCTATCCGCAACTTCGGGAAACGGGTCAGGGTGCCATGGCAGATCAGGCTGGTCAACATGTCGGCGATCTCGCGGTGGCCCAGCGCGGTCCACTTGAATGCCGACATCTCGAACGCGCTGCTGGTCGACGGCGGTTCCCACTTGTCGATGTATTCCTGCAAGGGAGGTTGGCTGGCGTGCAACACAATTGGCAGCCCCGCGTCCTCCACGTCGCGCCAGAACGGGTCGAACTCGGGCAGCGCGGGGGAGCGCCACCCCTTGTAGCCGTTCACCGGCGCGGGCTTGATCAGCGCGACCTTCGCGCCGTTGTCCAGGATGTATTCGAGCTCGCGACGCGCTTCGTCCACGAGTCCGAGGGTGAGCACCGGCGTGGAGTAGATCCGGTTGGCGTGGCTGAAGCCCCAGTGCTCGAGCATCCACTGGTTGAGGGCATGGATGATCGCCACCGTGAGATCGGGATCCTCGGCGGCCGAGTGCTCGACCAGATTGGCCAGCGTGGGGTAGTTCAGGCACGAGTCGACGCCCTGGCGGTCGAGTTCGGCGATTCGGTCCTCGGGGTTGCGCGCGCCCGGCGGGGTGTCGATGCCACGACCGGACATCTCTCGCATCGACAGGCCCTCCGGGTTCTGCCCCGAGTAGAACTTCTCGTGCGCGCCGGGGGCCGCAACCCGTTCGAACGTCGGGTTCGGCATGTAGTCGGTGATCTTGTTCAGGATCGCGATGCGGGTGTGCCTGCCGATCTGGACGAACTGCACCTTCGGGTGGAATTCCTTCGGCAGGTACCGCGTCAGCGCATCCGGCGTCTCGTACATGTGCTGATCGGCATCGAAGATCGGTGCGTCGGTGAACTGCGTCATCGTGGTGCCTCTCGCTGCTCGACTTTGGGCTTGGCTACGAGCTTCGCGTAACTTGACATTTGTGTCAAGTCTGGGCGGATCTGCCCAAGTAATTACCTCTGAACTGTATTGATTGCGGTTGACGAGGCTGTCATATAAAGTCGCCGCATGACGGTGACCTCGGCTTCGGCCGCCGAACGGGAAGTGGATGTCACCCGCGGTGAGCGGACCCGCTCGGCAATCCTGAATGCGAGCGGTCGTCTCTTTCTGGAACGCGGCTACGCGGGCACGCCGATCAACGCGATCACCGAGGCATGCGGCATCTCGCGCGCCGGTTTCTACACCTACTTCAAGGACAAGCGCGAGATCTTCAACGTCCTCGGCAAGAACGCGTACCGCGAGGCCCTCGCCGTCATCGCGGAATGGGCGGAAGCCGACGAACCGCTCGGTCCGGCCGACATCCGGGCCTGGGTCGGTCACTACTTCGACTACATGGATCACCACGGTGCATTCGTACTCGCGTCGGCGCACTCGGCGCCCGACGACGACGATTTCCGAAACTCCCGCAACCGCATGGTGACTCGGGCGTCGTGGAAGCTTGGTCAGGCGATCGCCGCGGGCAACGGCACACACTCGCCGGACGTCATCGGCGTAGCGGTCATGGGCTTGCTGGATCGCGCCTGGCACACGGTCCACCGCCAGACTGTGGCGGTCGACCGCGACGAGATGATCGCTGTGGTCGCGGACATGATCGTTGCGATGGCAACGCCTTTGGCGTCGTGACCCCGCTGTCGCTCGACGTGCCGGACGTCGTGGAATTCATCGCTGCCCACCACCGCGTGTTTCTCTTCTGCCGCGACGGCGCCCGACGTCCGATCGGCTATGCCATGCGTTCGGTCACCTATCGCTCCGCCACCCGCTGCCTATACTTCGCCACCTATGCCAAGAGCGCCAAGGTCCAACATCTGCGCTCGGCTCCCGAGGTCGCCTGCTTGATCGGCGACAACGAGGGTTGGGTCTCCGTTTGTGGCCACGCGTCCGTCTACCGACCGTCCGCCGCCGAGGTCGACGAACTGATCGGCGACAGTTCACCGGATCCACGCGTGCCGGAGTCGGTCGTGACGAAGGTCCGCGACCGCCTTCTCAGTGGCAAGCGGTGCTTCATCGGCCTGACTCTTACCGAGCTCCGCGCCGCCGAACTCCCTGGTCGACATGGCTAGTCCGCGCAACAGCGGCCCGGTTACGATGGCCGAGGACGAACTAGCCGAGTTCTTGGCGCAAGGGCCGTCTGGCGCGATCTGTGTCGTCGACGCCGACGGCCAGTTGCTGGCCCTGCCGGCGCGGGTGGTCGACTTCGACTCCGCCACAATCGATGTCACCGTTGACGGAGCGAATGGCGATGTCACGCAACGCGCCGAGACGCCCGCCTGCGTGGTCGCCGACGTCTTCACCGCCTATCGGGACATTCGCGGGGTGATCTCGCAGGGAACAGTGCTGTGGCCCCCCGCGGCGAAGGACGTTGCCACGCTGACAGTAAGCCGCATGCTGACGTTCTCGTTCGCCAACGCCCAGAGGATTGAGCGCCGGCATTCTGGTTAATCAGTAGCTCACGTCAGGATTCGATACCAGCCAACCCATTACCGACGAGGCGTCCCTCGATGACATCGACAAGGTTGACGGCGCGACCAAGTCGAAGGCCGCTACACCTCCCGCTCAACCCGACGAGCTGGGGGACGCGACGCCCGGCCCGCGCTGACGCGCTCAGGCTGCTGTTACGAGGCGTATCAACGACTCGGCGTCGGCGACGCTGCGCAGCAGGTCGTTGAGGTGGGTGCACGTATTGGTGCCGGACAGTTCTCGACGCACACGAAAGTGCAGTTCTTGCAACGTCATTCCGGTGATTCGTTCAGCGCTGGCGACGGCGCCCGGGCATTCCTGCCAGGGCAGCACCCGCGGTGTGGCCCGCGATTCGGCGATGACGCCGGTCGCGGTGTCGACGACGGCGTCCAGGGTGTACTCGTGGATGATCGTCTCGACCCCGTCACCGCGCACGTAGGTGTCGCGGAACATCGCGTCGATGCCGACTCGCCGAGCGCTCTCTTCAAAGACATCGACGCGCCGTCTACGGCGCATGGCGTGGCGCGGCAAGGCTGCCACTTCGTGCCAGGCCCAGGGGTCGTCACCGTGATCGAGGTCGGGAGCCGCTGGGCCGGTGACGATCACCGGATCGCCCGCCTCGAACGACGTCATGAGCAGACCCCCGGTCGCGAAACCCGCACACTGGTCGGCGACCGGCAGGTAGTACCCGGACTTCGCGACGTCGCCGAGCAGGTTGGACGCCGACAGCGCATGGCCGGATATCAGCGTCGCGACCGGAACGTCATCGAGCAGCGTGTAGCGCAGATCGCGGGCTTGCCGCAGCTCGGGAGCCACCTTGTCGGCCACCGCGCGAAACCCGCTCATCGCGGGCGCTCCCGTCAGCCGGGACATCGCGGCGACGGCCGGCGCCACCTCGACGTGGCGGACAACGCGGGCGACCAGCTCGATGGTGGCCGCGAGCGTCGCGGAGCCGACTTCAGTCACCGTTCCATCGGCCGCGGTCCACAGGTCGCGCGCCCGCCCACTCAGATAGACGGGGTCCAGCGAGCCCTGGTCGCGGGTCATGTCGATCGACGCGGTCCGGCGCGCGGATCGCGGACGACGCGGCGGATTGCCGGTCGTGGGCTCGTGCACGCCGTGCAGTGGATGAAGCCCGAAGGGCGGGGAGCCCAGGTCCGTCACGCCGATAGACTCTAGCTCTCCTCGGCCGGTCGGAACGCGAAGGTTTCCAGTGACCGGCCGTCGGCGGTTTCCAGCGTGGTGGTGGTCGACACCAAGGGTTGGCCGATCCGCAGTTCGGCCGGGATTGCGTCGACGATCAGCGTCTCCACCAGTACCCCCTCGGCCAACTCGACGAATCCCACCACGTACGGCTGGAACACCTTCGGATCCCGATTGCCCTTGTACGGCAACGGCGGCGGAAACTCCTGAGTCGTGTAGGTGTACAGCGTTCCCTCGGTGGACAATTCGATCGGCTCGATGTCGTGTTGGATTTCGGAATCGCCGTCGAAGAGCTCGGGCCGCTCGGCCGGGAACTTCACCGCGCCCGTCGAACGCCTGCGCGACGCGAACAGCACCGCGCGGCCCCCGTCGACCCGAAACAGTCCCTCGGTGATCGGTGCGGTCATCTCAGGCCACCTCGATGACCATCGCGGCACCCATACCCCCGCCGGCGCACATCGACAGCACGCCGATACCTCCACCGCGCCTGCGCAATTCGTAGATCGCCGAGGTGACCATGCGGGCACCGGTCGCCGCGATCGGGTGGCCCAGGCTGATGCCCGAGCCGTAGACATTGACGATCTCCTCGTCGAGCCCGAGTTCGCGCGCACAGGCCACCGCCTGCGCGGCGAACGCCTCGTTGATCTCGAACAGCGCGACATCCTCGAGCTTGCGGCCGGCCAACTCGAGCGCCTTGGGGATGGCGGTGATGGGGCCGCTGCCGGTGCGGTTCGGCGCCACTCCGACGGCGCTCCACGAAAGGATATGCGCCAGTGCGTTATTCGTGGCGTCCGGCGCGGCGAGTGCCACGGCGGCGGCGGCATCGTTGATGCCCGAGGAGTTGCCGGCGGTTACGGTGAAGCCGTCGATCTCGGGATGCAACACCTTCAGGGCCGCCAGCGACTCCATCGAACTGCCGCGTCGGGGATGCTCGTCTTCGGCGAAGGTGATCGTGGTGCCATCGGCCTGCGGCACCTGGATCGGCACGATCTCTTCGATGAATGAGCCCGCATCGATCGCCTTGACCGCGCGCTGGTGGCTGCGCAGCGCCCACTCGTCCTGCGCCTCGCGGGAGATGCCGTACTGCACGGCGCAGTTGTGCGCGACGGTGATGGACATGTCCAGGGCGGGAGCGTCCGCCGTCGGCGGATGTGACAACGGAATCCACTGTTCGTAGTCCTCTGGGGACTTGCCGGTAGTGAAGGGCTTGCGCTTCTGCAATATCGGTCCGGTGGACAACGATTCCGTGCCGCCGGCCAAGGTGGCGCGGCTCATGCCCGCCGCGATCTGGCCTGCGCCCACAGCGATCGCTGACAGGCTGGATGCGCACTGGCGGTTGACGGCCAGCCCGGGAACATTGGTCAACCCGAGGTCCACCGCGACGTAGCGGGCGCTGTCGCCACCGCCTTGCATGCTCTCGGCCAGGACCAGGTCGTCGAACTCGGCAGCGTCCAGACCGGACCGATCCACCACCGCCGCGACGACCGGCTTGGCCAGTTCGATCGCCGGCACGTTGGCCAGCGTGCCCTTGCGCGCCGTTCCGATCGGTGTGCGGGCAGCGGCCACGATCGCTGCGCGGGACGGGGTGGTGGCCATGTGTCTCCCAAGATCGTCAGAGTTGACGGGCTGCTTGCCCGACGGGCGAGCCCAGTCTATACCGTTAAATAGATATCGATATATGTGGTCATGGTGACAGTGGGAGCAGCCGGTGAAGGTGATCAAGTCCGTGGACGATGCGCTTGCGACGATTGGCCAGGAACTCGGCGTCAGCCGGTGGGTTGACATCGACCAGAGCCGGATCGACGCTTTCGCCGACGTCACCATGGATCACCAGTGGATCCACGTCGACGTCGAGAAGGCCAGGGCCGAAAGCCCTTACGGCGCAACGATCGCGCACGGCTTCCTGACGCTCTCGCTCATCCCCGGTGTGAGTAAGGACAACTACCGCGTCGAGAATGCCAAAATGGGCATCAATTACGGCCTGAACAAGGTGCGGTTCCTGTCCGCGGTCACCGCGGGCAGCCGCATCCGGGTGCGATCCGAGCTCGCGGACGCCGCCAAGGTCGCCGACGACACGGTGAACCTCACCGTGCGTCACACCGTCGAGATCGACGGCGTCGACAAACCGGCCGCGGTGGCCGAACTGATCGCTAGGTTCGTCTGGTGACCGGCGGTCCGTTCGACGGGAAGGCCGTTCTCACCGGGGCGGGTAAGTCCCAGGTCGGCCGGCGGCTGGGGCGGACCGGATTGGACCTCACCCTCGAGGCTGTGCTGCGGGCGATCGCCGACGCCGGCCTCAGCGTCGACGATGTCGACGGCATCGCCAGCTATCCGGGACCGGGTGTGCCGGATGCGGGATTCTCCGGCGCCGCCGTCCAGGAGGTCCGCAACGCGCTCGGGCTGCGCTCTCGCTGGTATGTCTCGGCGATGGAGACCGCGGGGCAGATCGGGCCGGTGATCGAGGCGTGCATGGCGGTCAGTCTCGGGCTGGCCAACCATGTGGTGGTCTATCGGTCGGTGTGGGAATCCACCGCCGCGCAGCAAGCCGGCGGTGGCCGGGCCTCGGTGCTGTTCGGCGGCGGCGCGTTGCCCCCGCACTTGGAGTGGACGGCGCCTTTCGGCGCGTTGTCGGCGGCCAACTGGCTGGCGATGCCCACCCAGCGCTACATGTACGACTTCGGCCTGACCCGGGAGCATCTGGGCCGCATCGCGATCAACGCCCGCACCAACGCCGGACTCAACCCCGATGCGATCTACCGCGAACCGATGACGATGGACGACTACCTCGGTGCGCGGATGATCTCCGAGCCGCTGTGCCTGTATGACTGCGACGTGCCCTGCGACGGTGCCACCGCCGTGATCGTGTCGCGCCGCGACGCCGCCAACGGCCTGCCGCGGCACCCGCTGACGGTGGAATCCGTCGGACCCGGCATGTTCGAACGGGCGACCTGGGATCAGCGATCGGACATCACCACGATGGCCGCCCACGACTCGGCAGCCACGCTGTGGGAGCACACCACGCTGACCCCCGCCGACGTCGACATGGCCCAGCTCTACGATGGATTCACCTTTTTGACCGTGATGTGGCTGGAAGCGATGGGCTTCTGCGAGCACGGCAAGGTCGGCGAATTCCTCGACGACGGTTCGCGGATTGCGCTGGACGGCGCGCTGCCGATCAACACCAGCGGCGGCCAACTCTCCGGCGGCCGGCTGCACGGGATGGGCTTCCTGCACGAGGCATGTGTGCAGATGTGGGGCGAGGGCGGCGATCGGCAGGCACCCCGCACTCCCGAGGTGGTGGCCGTCGGTGTGGGCGGCGGACCGGTGGCCGGGTCGATGCTACTGAGCAGTCGGTAAACCAATGACTGCGGTCGACGACATGACGCTCGGCGACATCGTCACAGACAACGCGGTCCGCTTTCCCGACGTCGTCGCCTACCGGCACGGCCACCGCACCGTCACCCACGCGCAGTTACGGGACCGGGCAGTCCGATTGGTGTCGGCCATGGCCGCGGCCGGGGTGCGGCGCCAGAATCGCATTGCGGTGTTGAGCCGCAACAGCCTCGAGTTCGGCGAGCTGAACGCGGCCGCTCAGCTCAGCGGCATCATCATGGCCACCATCAACTTCCGGCTTTCGCCATCGGAGATGGATGATGCGCTGCGCCGCGTCGCCCCGTCGATCGTGTTCTGCGCCAAGGAATTCGTGCCGGTGATCGCCGACCTCGTCGCGGGGATGCCGTCACCGCCGAAGGTAGTGGTCATCGGCGGACAGGCTGCGCCGGGGAGCACGGGCTACGAGCGATTCGTGCAGCAAGGCCTTGGAAAAGACCCCAGTGGGGAGCCCGAGTTCGTGGCCCGGCCCGACGATATCGCGTACCTGTTGTTCACCAGCGGCACGACCGGTGCGTCCAAGTGCTGCATCCTCGGGCAGCGCGAGATGCGCCGGGTCATGTTCACCATGAACAACGAGATGCGTTGCGGCAGCACCGATCGCGGGCTGATCAACATGCCGATGTTCCATTTCGGGGCGCTCGGGATCATCGGTGGACTGCACGCTCGCGGCGGAACGGTGGTGTTGCAGCAACAGTTCGACGCGGCCGACGCGGTGCGGTTGATCGCCGACCAGCGGATCACTGTGCTGCACCTGGCGCCCGTCATGCTCAAGGCACTCCTCGATGTGGTGGGCGACGGCTCGGAGGTGGAATCGGTTCGCACGGTGGTCTATTCGGCCGCACCGATGACCGCGTCCATCCTGCGGCGGGCGCTCGCCCTGCTGCCCCACGCGGGTTTCCTCAACCTCTACGGGCAGACCGAAGTCATCGTCTCTGGGCTGCCCCGCGAACTACACATCCTCGACGAACCCGGCACCGCCGAGCGGCTGAGCTCGGTTGGCTTCCCATTTCCCGACACCCGGGTACGTGTGGTCGATGCGAACGGTGGTGCCGTGCCCGTGGGGCGGGCAGGTGAGATCGTGGTGCGGTCCGACTCGATGTTCCGCGGCTACTGGCAGGACGCGGTGGCCACGCAGGCGACGCTGCAGGACGGGTGGTGCCGCACCGGCGACATGGGTCGGCTGGACGACCGCGGGCTGCTCTATCTGATGGACCGCAAGAAGGACGTGATCATCAGCGGCGGGGAGAACATCTATTCGCCCGAGGTCGAGGACGCGGTCTGTGCGGTGGACGGAGTGGCCGCCTGCGCGGTCGTCGGGGTTCCCGACGATCAGTGGGGCGAAGCGGTCTGCGCAATCGTGGTGCCGCACAGCGGCGCGTCGCCGACCCTGGCAACGGTGCAAGAGGGCGTGCGGCAGCGGCTGGCGCGCTACAAGGTGCCGCGTCGACTGGTGCTGGTCGCCGATCTTCCCGTACTGCCCAGCGGCAAGGTGGACAAGAAGCGACTGCGCGCCGACCTCAAGAGCGCAGGAGCGAACGGCGCAACAGTTTGACCATCAACTCCGCCGCCCGCTCCTCGCTGTCCGACGCGCTCGCGCCCGTCGGCTCGGACATCCGGCCGAGGATCGCCGCGAACACCGCCCCCGCCACGTCGGCGTCGATGCCCACGGGCAGGTCGACGGCGGACAGCAGCGCAGCAACCGCTTGGTGAATCGCACCAATGCCGTGATCGACATCCGCATCGGAGAGCTGTTCGGCCACGGTTCCGTCGAACCACGCCCGGATCACGCCGCGGTAGTTGCGATGGAATCGGACGTAGCCAAGCATCCACTGGGTCAGCGAACCGGCGGCCATAACCGGCAGGGCCGCGGCGTGCTTCTCGATCTCGGCGACCGCTCGGCGGGTCAGTTCGGCCAGGATCTTGTCCTTGGTGCTGAAGTACCGGTACAAGGTCGCGCGGCTGACATCGGCGGCGGCCGCGATCTCCTCCATGCCGACGGCGTAGTAGCCGCGTTCGGCGAACAATGCCGAGCTGACCGACAGGACGTCCTGCGCAATCGGAGAGCCCGACGCCTCGAGGGCCGCCGGTGTCGCCGCGGCACTATCGAGGGCGGGCTCCGGGGTTCGCCCGGACACGTTTGTTACCTGGGGCGCTACCGCGTGAAGCACGTCTGCCGGGGTCTCCGGGAACAGCATCAGCTGCAGCGCAACGGTCAACGACCACGTGACGGTGGCGGGAGCGGGCAACGGGAACATGGTCCGGTACCGGTAGAGATGAACCATGTGCGGGATCCGTCCCAGTGCTGCGGCCGCATCGTCGGCTTCCAGGTCGCGCAGGCGCGTCCGCCGCAGCCGATCGGTCACCGTCTGATGGAACTGGTCGGCGGCCGCGCTGGCATCGATGACGGCCAATCCCGTGGCCGTTCCGATGCCCGGAAATTCGGCGAACACCGCGGCGTGCGTGTCGTAGATGTCCGCCCATTCGACCAGCCAACGATGCAGCGCCTCCACCCCACTGACCGTCGGGCCAAGTCCGCCGAGGTTTTCGCCGTGTGCGACCACGTCGCGCCCGGCCACCGCGCTCAGTTCGCCGAAGATCTCCTCCTTGCCGGCGAAGTATTGATAGACGGTCGCGCGGGAGGCGCGGGCCGCCTTCGCGATGGCGTCAAGCGATGTGGCGTGAAACCCGTTGGCTAGGAACACCTTCGCGGCGCACTCGAGTATGCGGTCGCGGGTATGCAGGCCGCGGCGCCCCACACCGGCATTGGCGGCGGGCGCGTAGCCGGGGCGCCGTAGCTTGTCGGGAGTGCGGGCCATAGGGAAAGTATCCCGCGCCGACTGCGTGGTCATCGGGCCTACGGCGCTCCGGGCAGGTTGCGCTTGGCCTTGCCCGGATAGCCGAAGAACTTCTCGAAGTTGGTGTCGTTGATGGGTTGCGCGCTGTTGCGGGAAGCCGCCGACCGCAGCGCATCGAGGCGGGCCTGGGCTTTCTCGAGCTCCTCGATCGGCCCGGATCCCGTGAGACGTTGTACCTCCCGTGCGGCCGCGGCGATCTCAATGCGAAGCCGTTCACCCGCTTCGCCGAAGGTCAACAGGTCGTGGTCGTCTTCATCGACCTTGTCGCGGCCCGTGCCGTCGGCGGGTCGGTCCGTGGATTCCATGTCGCGCCTCTCAACTGCTAGACGAATGTGGCGTGCGTCATATAGTCTGTGAGACGAACCGTCAGAAAACAAGACGGTGCGTCAGAAAACGTACGACAGCTCGCCAGATGCGAAGGAGCATCATGCCGCTTCAGGATGACCACCAGATCGTGTCCGTTGACGACCACTTGGTCGAGCACCCACGGGTGTGGCAGGACCGGTTGCCGCAGAAATACCTCGAACAGGGCCCGCGGATCGTCGAGGAAAACGGCATGCACCTGTGGCACTACGACGGGCAGGTCTTCCCGACCATCGGCCTGAATGCGGTCGCCGGCAAACCGCCCGAGGAGTGGGGCATGGATCCCGTCCGCTACGAGGACATGATTCCCGGCTGCTACGACCCGGTTGCCCGGGTCGCCGACATGGACCTCGATGGTGTGCAGTCGGCGTTGTGCTTCCCGTCGTTTCCCGGTTTCGGCGGCGGTACGTTCCAGCGTGCCGAGGACAAAGACCTGGCGCTGCTGTGCACCAAGGCGTGGAACGACTTCTATATCGACGAGTGGTGCTCGGTGGCGCCCGAGCGCTACATCCCGCTCGCGATCCTGCCGACCTGGGATATCGACGAATGTGTGGCCGAGGCGGAGCGCGTCGCCGCCAAGGGTGCGCGCACGATCTCGTTCCCGGACAGTCCGGTGCCGCTGGGTCTGCCGTCGTTCCACTCCGATCACTGGGACGGCTTGTGGCAGGTCTGCTCGGACGCCAAGATGCCGGTGTCGCTGCACTTCGGGTCCGGTTCTTTCGTGCCGGGCTTCTCGTTCTCCACGATCAAGCCGGTCCCGGGTCAAATGGCGGTGCCCGACGCACCTTTCGCGGTCGCGACGGCACTGTTCTCCACGAACCTGATGTGGTCCACGGTCGACCTGCTGTTCTCCGGCAAGCTGCAGCAGTTCCCGGATCTCCAGATCTCGCTCGCTGAGGGCGGCATCGGGTGGGTGCCTTACATCCTCGAGCGGACCGACTACGTGTGGGAGCGGCATCGCTACTACCAGAAGATCGACTTCGACACCCGTCCGTCGGATTTGTTCCGCAAGCACTTCTGGGGCTGCTTCATCGACGACGAGCACGGCCTGACGAACCGGCATGCGATCGGCATCGACCGGATCATGCTCGAGATCGACTTCCCGCACAGCGATTCCAACTGGCCGAACTCACGCAAGCGCGCCGCCGAGGTACTCGCAGACGTGCCCGACGACGAGTGCAAGCTGATCGTCGAGGAGAACGCCCGCCGGATGCTCAACTTCCCCCGGGTGAAAGCGGACGATCGGCAACTCGCCGGCGTCTAGAGTTGGCCCCGCGAGACCAGCTGTGCGGCAATGACGTTGCGCTGTATCTCGTTGGTGCCTTCGCCGACGATCATCAGAGGTGCGTCGCGGAAGTAGCGCTCGACGTCGTATTCGGTGGAATAGCCGTAGCCACCGTGGATTCGGACTGCGTTGAGCGCGATTTCCATGGCAGCCTCCGACGCGAAGAGCTTGGCCATCCCGGCCTCCATGTCGCATCGCTCGCCGCTGTCGTATTTCTCCGCGGCGTAGCGGGTGAGTTGGCGTGCCGCGGTGAGTTTCGTGGCCATGTCAGCCAGGTAGTTGCCCACGGACTGGTGCTTCCAGATCGGCTGCCCGAAGCTCTGCCGCTCCTGCGCATATTTCAGCGCGTCCTCCAGTGCTGCGCTCGCCACCCCCAACGCCCGCGATGCCACCTGAATGCGGCCCGTTTCAAGGCCTTTCATCATCTGCGCGAATCCTCTGCCGGGTTCGTCTCCGAGGATCGCCGAGGCCGGTACGCGGCAATCGTCGAACGACAGCTCGCAACTCTCCACACCCTTGTAGCCCAGCTTGGGCAGGTCGCGGGAGACGGTGAGACCCTGACCGTGTTCGACGAGGACGATCGAAATGCCCTTATGGCGTGGCACGGCCTTTGGATCGGTCTTGCACAGCAGTGCGATCAGGCCGGACTTGCGAGCGTTGCTGATCCAGGTCTTCGCACCGTTGATCACCAGGTCGCTACCCTCGGCTCGGGCGGTGGTCGTCATCGCCTGCAGATCTGAGCCGCCACCGGGCTCGGTGAGCGCCATCGTGGCACGCATCTCCCCGCTCGCCATGCGTGGCAGGTATTTCTGTTTCTGCTGCTCGGTGCCGTACAACGAGATCAGCTTCGCGACCACGGTGTGCCCGCCCATCGCGCCGGCCAGGCTCATCCAGCCACGGGCCAGTTCCTCGGTGACTGCTACGTAGCAAGGCATCGACACCGGCGAACCGCCGTATTCCTCTGGCACCGCCAGCCCGAAAATCCCAATGCGTTTCATCTGCTCGATCCACGCTTCCGGGTACTCATTCGCGTGCTCGACTTCGCGGACCGTGGGCCTGACGTCGCGGTCGATAAAGGTTTGTACCGTTTCGACCAGCATGGTCTCTTCGTCGTTGAGCGCGAATGTCATTAAAGCTCCTATCGAACAAGACCGTCAGATCAAGTGAACCAAGCGAGACTCTGCATCGCAAAACGCACCAAAAGCAGGGGTTACTCGAGGCTATGGCTTATGACGTCAATGTCAGAAGCGATGCGGGCTCTAGGTATCTCGAAATAGCTAAAGCTTTAGTCTTATGCTGGCTGCTTGGGCGAGCCGTGCGCCGCCGCGGTCGAACGAAGGAGGTCATATGAAGATTAGGCTCGAGCGGTCGAAGTGCGTGGGTCACGCCCAGTGTTACGCCGTCGACCCGGAGTTGTTCCCGATCGACGACTCCGGCTACTGCATCCTCGAGGAGCGCGAGGTGCGGCCGGAAGACGAGCAGGCCACGAAGGACGGGGTTGCCGCATGCCCCGAACTCGCACTCATCCTTGAAGACGGCTGATCGGCGTGCTTGCCAATCGGCCACGCTAACCGGCACACTCAGACATAGTTAACCAAGTTGACTTTGTGGAGTGTCATGCAGACAGCTGATTGGCGCGGCCGGCTCGAGCTGCTCCTGGCCGAGTTCCGTCGTCGCCAGGCCGATGCCGCGCGGTCGGGCGACAAGCCTGACCGCATCGAGGTGGCTCGTGCCTGGCACGCCGAACTCGTCGATCACGGGCTGGCCGCCCCGGGGTGGCCGCGCGAGGTCGGCGGACTGGACCTATCGCTGGCCGATCAGCTGGACTACTACCGCATGACCACGGATGCGGGCGCGCCGCCACATCCGTGTCCGCTGTCGTTCATCCTCGCCCCGACGCTGATCGCGCATGGCACCAAGGAGCAGAAAGACCGATTCCTGACACCACTGCTGCGCGCGGACGAGTTCTGGTGTCAAGGGTTTTCCGAACCCGGTGCGGGCAGTGACCTGTCGTCGCTATCCACGCGCGCGGTCCGCGACGGTGATGTGTACCGGGTGACGGGTCAGAAGGTGTGGACCACGATGGCCGACCGCGCCGACTGGATGTTCGCGCTGGTTCGAACGGGTTCGGGGGACAAACCATCCGACGGCATCACCTATTTGCTGATCCCGATGAAGAGTCCCGGGATCACGGTGCGTCCGCTGCGCGACATCAGCGGCGCGGCGCACTTCGCCGAGGTCTTCTTCGACGACGTGGCGGTGCCGGTCGAGAACGTGGTCGGCGACGAGGGCGCGGGCTGGTCGATCATGCGCACGTCGTTGGGCCATGAGCGGGCCACCGCTTTCCTGGCCGACGAGTTCAAATACCGCCGCACGGTCGACCGGGTGATCGATCTCGTTGTCTCCCAAGGGCTCGATGAGGAACCGCTGGTTCGCCAGGACGTCGCGCGGCTGGAATCGGGGGTTCGCACCATCGCGGCCAACAGCGCCCGCGCATTGGCCGCAGTGCTGCGCGGCGAGGATCCCGGCGGGGTGGCCTCGGTGAACCGACTGGTGAAGTCGGAGTTCGAACAGCACATGCACGCGCTCGCCCTGCGTGCGGCGGGGCCCTATGCGGCGCTGGGCAGCCGCGCACCCAACGCCGTCGACAACGGGCGCTGGACGTTCGGCTACCTGATGAGCCGGGCGACCACGATCGGTGCGGGTACCGCGGAGATTCAGCGCAATACCATCGCTGAGGGCGTGCTCGGGCTGCCGTCGCACCGCGGCGAGGGCAGCCGCGCAGCCGCCGTTACGCCTGGCGCGCCGCTGGCCGCACCCGAGGAGGATGAACGCGAGCTGCGCGAGGTGTTGGCGGCGACACTGCGGGCCACGGTGGACGAGGCGGCATTGCTCGACCGCGGGCGTCCCACCGATGCGGCCGAGCCCGAAGTATGGTCGGCCCTCGTCGAATTCGGCCTGCCGGGTCTTGCGGTCGACGAATCCTTGGGTGGTGCGGGCGCCCGGCCGCGTCTGCTGTACGCCGCCATCGAGGAGGCGGCGAAGGCGTTGGCGCCTGCGCCGCTCGTTCCGACGGTCATCGCGCTCGGCGTCGCGTTGCACTGTGGTGCAAAGGCCTTGGTGCAGCGGATCACCGCCGGCGCGCCGGCCGCATTCGCCGTGCCCGTCATCGACAGTGGCTGGGTGACCAGCGGTCCCGATTTACCCGAGTGGGATGGTGCGGGTCTTTCCGGTGTGCTCCCGATCGTGGCGGGAGCGCCGAACGCCGAGGTTCTGGTGGTACTGGCTCGCGCCGCCGACGGCGTCGGCGAAGTTCTCGTGTCGGTCGATGCCACGGCAGAAGGCGTCGACGTGACGGCTCAGCAACCGCTCGATATGACCGCGACCATCGGCTCGGTGACGTTGACCAAGGCCGCGGGCGAGGTGCTCTCCGACGGAAACGACGTGGCCCGAGCGCTGAGCACGGCGCGGCGTCAGGCGGTGTTGGCCGTGGCGGCCGACTCCGTTGGAGTTGCTTCGCGCGCGCTGGCGATGGCCGTTCAGTGGGCAGGCGAACGGCAACAGTTCGGCCGCGCCATCGGCAGCTTTCAGGCGGTGTCGCACCGATGTGCGGACATGTTGCTCGCCCTCGAAGGCGCCCGCAGCCAAGTACTCGCGGCCGCCGAAGTTGACCTCGAGAAGTCCGGGTACACCGCGGATTTGGCCGCCGCGGCCGCGCTCGACGCCGGGGTGATGGCCACCGAGGGTGCGCTGCAGATCCACGGCGGCATCGGGTTCACCTGGGAACACCCCAGTCATCTGCTGCTGCGCCGCGCCAAGGCCAACGCCGTGTTGGTCGGCCGTGCCGACGCGCTGCGAGACCGGGCTGCCGGCGAACTGCTGGCGCTGAGCCGCTAATACGTCACATCGAACAGGAAGACGGCAACGTGGAATACGGACTGGGTGCCGAAATGGAGGCCTTCCGCGCCGAAGTACGGGCCTTCATTGCCGAGCATGCACCGCCCATCCCAGCACGAGCGGGCGTGCGCAGCGCTGAGAACGAAGCCGAACTCAAGGCACTTCAGGAGTGGACGGCGCGCCTGTTCGAAGCCGGTTACGTCGGCGCGGACTGGCCGGTGGAGTTCGGCGGTCGCGACGATCGCTCGGCTGAACACGCCATCGTGGTGAGCGAGGAATTGGCCCGGGCCGCGGTACCGGGCGTGCCGAGCGGCAACGCGCTGGCGTCGCATGCGCTGATCCACTACGGCACCGATGAGCAGCGGCGCAGGCACTTGCCCGAGATCCGCGCGGGCCGACAGCTGTGGTGCCAGTTGTTCAGCGAACCGGGCGCGGGAAGCGACCTGGCGTCGCTGCGCACCCGGGCCGTGCTCGACGGTGATACCTACACCGTCAACGGGCAGAAGGTGTGGACCACCGACGGGCACTGGGCCGACTACGGATATCTGTTGGCGCGCACCGATTCTGACGCCCCTAAGCACAAAGGCATCAGTGCGTTCATCCTCGACATGTCGAGCCCCGGCGTCACGGTTCGGCCATTGCGCGAGTTGACCGGCACTTCGGACTTCAACGAAGTTTTCTTCGATTCCGTCGATGTACCTGCCGAGGCGATGATCGGAGAACCCGGGCAGGGCTGGGCCATCGCGAACGCCACACTGGGGCACGAACGCACCAGCGTGGGCGCCGCGGTCGTCAAATTGAGGTTGGCGATCGACAGACTGGTCACACTCGCCTCGCAGGTCCACCTCGACGGTCGTCCAGCGATCGACAGCGATCGGGTCCGTGATCGCATCGGCGAGTTCAGCGCGGAGGTGGAGGCGCTGTCGGCGCTGACCTACGCCAACCTCACGCGGTGGCTGCGTGGCACCGAACGCATGCACGACGGCGCGATGGCCAAGTTGATGTTCAGCGAGCTGAATCTCGAGATGGCCAGCTTCGCAGTCGAACTCGGCGGCGAGGCCGGCATGTTGGTGGAGGGGGACCCGGGCGTGCTCGACGGCGGCCGTTGGCAGGACGAGTGGCTGTACGCCCGGGCTTACACGATCGCAGGCGGCACTTCGGAGATCATGCGCAACCTGATCGCAGAGCGGGGCTTGGCACTGCCGCGGGATCGGCGCTGAATGTCAGCCGCTCAGCAGTGCCGCGCGGTGTTCTGCGACGCTCCCGTTGAATGCCTCGTCGACTTTGATCCGGCGCAGGAAGAGATGAAGATCGTGTTCCCAGGTGAATCCGATGCCGCCGTGCACCTGCAGCGCTGTTCCGGCCACCTTCGCGGCTGCGGACTTGGCGTACGCCGCCGCCGCGGACGCGGCCCGGGACCGCGCACCGACCGGTGCGGTGTCCAGCGCGAGAGCCCCGGCCCACAACGTGGCCCGGCCGGCCTCCACCGCGACGGCCATGTCGGCGCAGTGATGCTTGACGGCCTGAAACGAGCCGATCGGCGCGCCGAACTGTTCCCGCTGGCCGGCGTAAGACACCGTCATATCGAGCAGCCGGGCTGCCGCGCCCAACGCGTCGAACGCCCGGTGCACCGCCAGAGCGTCGCGCAGCAACGCCAGCGTGCCGGGTGGCAGCGGCTTCCATTCCGCGATCGTCGCGTCGAGGTCCAGTCGCGCCCACGAGCGGCTCAGGTCGAGCGTCGACATCACCGACAACGTTGGGGCATTGAGGACCGCCACGTATTCGCCATCTCCCACCCGCCCTGCCACCGCGATAGAGTCCATGTCGGCGGCCATCGGCACCGGACGGGTGATGCCTGTCAGTCGCAGCGCATCGCCATTCAGAGCGGCGTCAGGACCAAGCGCCACGCCGGTCAGCTCGCCGTCTTCGGTGGGGGAGTCGACGCGGTCGAGCAGCCACGCCGCAATGTTCAGATCCGCGACCGGCAGCGAGCTCCCCGCGTATCCATGTTCCTCGGTCACGATGGCGAGATCCACATGCGTGCCGCCTATTTCGGGAGTGAGCAGCTCCAGAAGACCCGATTCTGCCGCGTGCGCGACGACCGCGGAACCGACCGTGACCGCAGCCGAATCCAGCGCTTCGCGGACCCTGGCGATGGGGTCGTTCTTGGTAAGCCAGGCCCGCTCCGCCGCGGCGAGTTGGTCCTGTTCATCGGTCAAGCCAAAGTCCATCGAAGGCCCTCCTACTAAGTTGACCTAGTAAACCATGTCCTCTAGGTTCATATGACGGGCTTTCGCTGCGAGGGCCGATTCGGAAAGTGACGATGACGAGCATCCACGACGCACTAGGACGGCTCTGGGACGCCAACGACCATGACCGCATGCTGGAGTGCGATGGACGCTGGACGTCGTGGGGTTCCGTTCGGTCGCTGACCGAGCAGATCGACCGAGAGTTGACAGCCGCGGGATGTGGCACGGCTGGTCGCGTAGCCGTCGTGCTCTCCAATCGGATGGAGTCCGTCGCGGCGCTGATCGCGATCTTCCGCGGGAGGCGCACGCTGGTGACCATCAGTCCGCTGCAGCCGCCGGACCGGCTGAGTGACGATCTCGCAGCGACGGACGTCTCCTTTGTGCTTGCGCCGTCCGCGTTGTGGTCCGAGGACGTATTCCGCCGTGCCGTCACTGATCTCGGGGCGACCGGTTGGTGTCTCGACGATGGTGAACTCGCTCTCCAGGCAAGGGGAACGAAGCAGGCCGTCGGCGGCGACGCGGCGATCGCCATCGAGATGCTGACCTCGGGCACGACGGGCGCTCCCAAGCGCATCCCCCTGACCCGCGCGCAACTGGAGGCCTCGATCGCGTCGGCGTTGAAGCACAACGACCGCGCCGATGCCAAGCTCAACCCTCCGCTGTCGGGCACCGTGGGGCTGGTGACATTGCCCATCGTGCACATCGGCGGGCTGTGGTCGTTGTTGCAGTCGCTGGTCGCGGCACGCCCGATCGCGATGCTCGATCGGTTCACGGTGCCGGGCTGGCACGCCGTGGTGAAGCAGTATCGGCCCGCGGTGGCAGGACTGCCCCCAGCGGCCATGCGATCGGTGCTCGACTCCGAGATCCCACGGGAGGATTTGGCGAGCATCCGCGCGATCAATGCGGGGACAGCCGCGGTAGACCCGCAATTGGTCGATGCGTTCTTCGAGCGGTATGGCATCCCGATCCTCGTCGTCTACGGCGCGACCGAGTTCTCCGGCGCGGTGGCCGGGTGGACCGTCAAGGACTTCCACGCGCGATGGGCCGAGAAGAAGGGCAGCGTCGGGCGTGCCTTTCCCGGCGTACGGTTGCGAGTCGTAGGCGAGGACGGCGCGGTCCTTGGCGCCAATGAGAGTGGCAGGCTGCAGGTAGCCACGCCGCAGGCCGGCGCTGCCGGTGACTGGGTCACCACCAGTGACCTGGCGCGTCTCGACGAACACGGTTTCCTCTACATCGACGGTCGCGCGGACGACGTGATCGTGCGGGGCGGTTTCAAGGTGTCACCAGAGACCGTCGTGCGGGCGCTGCGTGCGCACCCGGCCGTCGCAGATGCCGCCATCGCGCCCATGCCCGATCAGCGGTTGGGCCAGATTCCTGTTGCCGCAGTCGAATTGCGTCCCGGGGCGGCCATCCAAGGCGAGGAACTACGCGAGCACTGCCGGGCGACGCTGACGCCCTATGAGGTGCCCGCTCGCATCTTCGTAGTCGACGAGTTGCCGCGCGGAGCGGCGCTCAAAGTCGACCGGCGCAGGCTGCTCACGATGTTCGACGAGCTCGGCACGAGCACTGTCCAACCAGCCGGTGCAGGCTGAAACGCCTATCAGGCAACCAGATTGACATGGAAGGAACCGTAATGACCGAAACCGTGACCGACGTGGCGACCTCGGCGGCCAGCGTGGAGCGGCGCGGCAACGTCTTGTTGATCACCATCAATCGGCCTGACGCGCGCAACGCCGTCAACGGGGCGGTGAGCACGGCCGTCGGCGACGCGCTCGAGGAGGCGCAGCACGATCCCGAGGTGTGGGCCGTCGTGATCACCGGTGCCGGCGACAAGTCATTCTGTGCCGGAGCCGATCTCAAGGCCATCTCGCGGGGTGAGAACCTCTACCACGCCGAGCACCCCGAATGGGGATTCGCCGGCTACGTGCACCACTTCATCGACAAACCCACGATTGCCGCGGTGAACGGCACCGCACTCGGCGGCGGCTCCGAGCTCGCTCTGGCCAGTGATCTGGTGATCGCCTGCGAGACCGCAAGTTTCGGGCTGCCCGAGGTCAAGCGCGGCCTGATCGCCGGGGCGGGCGGCGTGTTCCGGATCGTCGAACAGCTACCTCGCAAGGTCGCGTTGGAGCTGGTGTTGACGGGTGAGCCGATGTCCGCGGCCGACGCGGAGCGGTGGGGCCTGATCAATCAGGTCGTACCGGACGGTACCGTCGTGGAAGCCGCCCTGGCACTCGCCGCGCGGATCACCTGCAACGCGCCGTTGTCGGTCCAAGCCAGCAAGCGAGTCGCCTACGGTGCAGACAACGGGATCATCGGCGCGGAGGAACCCAAGTGGGATCGCACGACTCGCGAATTCACCGAGCTGTTGAAATCCGAAGACGCCAAGGAGGGCCCACGGGCCTTCGCTGAAAAGCGTCTCCCTGAATGGAAGGCACGTTGAGCATGGCGGACAGTGTGGGACGCGTCGCAGGAAAAGTCGTTCTGATCACCGGCGGCGCCCGTGGTCAGGGCCGCAGCCACGCCGTCAAGCTGGCCGAGGAGGGTGCGGACGTCATCCTCTTCGACATCTGTCAGGACATCGACACCAACGAGTACGCGCTGGCAACGTCGCGGGACCTCGAGGAAGCCGGTCTGGAGGTGGAGAAGACCGGTCGCAAGGCGTACACCGCCGAGGTCGACGTCCGTGACCGAGCGACGCTAAGCCGCGAACTAGCCAACGCGGTCGCCGAATTCGGCAAACTCGATGTGGTCGTCGCCAACGCGGGCATCTGTCCCCTGGGCGCTCACCTGCCGGTTCAGGCCTTCGCCGATGCCTTCGACGTGGACTTCGTCGGCGTCGTCAACACGGTCCACGCCGCGCTACCGTATCTGAAGTCGGGAGCGTCGATCATCACCACCGGATCGGTCGCCGGCCTCATCGCGGCCGCACAGCCCCCCGGGGCGGGCGGCCCGCAGGGCCCGGGCGGCGCAGGCTACAGCTACGCCAAGCAGCTGGTGGATTCCTACACTCTGCAGCTTGCCGCGCAACTGGCGCCACAATCGATCCGCGCCAACGTCATTCATCCTACGAATGTCAACACATCGATGCTCAACAGTGCACCGATGTACCGACAGTTCCGGCCGGACCTCGAGGCGCCGAGCCGGGACGACGCCCTGCTGGCGTTCCCCGCCATGCAGGCGATGCCTACCCCTTTCGTCGAAGCCGCCGACATCTCGAACGCGGTCTGTTTCCTGGCCTCGGACGAGTCCCGGTATGTCACGGGTCTGCAGTTCAAAGTCGACGCCGGCGCCATGCTGAAGTTCTAGGAGGACCGATGACCACCACCCAAAAGCCCGGTGCCGACGCGGGGGCGAGCGAAGCGACGGGGGATGATTTGGCCGCCGAAGAGGGCCGCATCACCGACGAGGACATCGAACGCGCCAAGGCACAGATCGGAATTCCCGTCCACCTGCGCGACAAAGCATGGAACAAGCTGCCGTCGGCCGACGCCATCACGCACTTCGCGTTCGGCTGCGGCGACGACAACCCGTTGTTCCACGATCCGACGTACGGACCGTCGACGCGCTGGCACGGACAGGTCGCGTCGCCAACCTTCCCGATCGCGACGGGCCTGGATCAGACGCCGAAGTTCACCGATCCGGAACGAAAGAAGTTGTTCCGCGGTCTGTTTCGCGGGACCGGTAAGTACTACTCGGGGGTTAAGTGGACGTGGTACCGCCCGATCTACGCGGGTCGGCCGGTACTGGCGGAGAACTACACGCTGGACGTCCAGGTGAAGGACAGCGAATTCTCCGGCGGGCGTTCAGTGAAGGAAACTTACCGGTATCTCTACGTCGACATCGACGGCAACCCGATCGCGACCCGTGACGAGTCCTACATCAACGCCGAGCGGCACGGCTCGAAGAAATCCGGCAAGCTCAAAGACATCCAGCGCAAGCACTGGACTCCCGAGGAATTCGCCCAAGTCGAGGAAGAGTACGAGGCCGAAACACGGCGAGGCGCTGATCCCCGGTGGTGGGAGGACGTCTCGGTCGGCGACAAACTTCCCGGAATCATCAAGGGCCCGTTGACCGTCGTGGACATCATCTCGATGCACATGGGGTGGGGTTGGGGCGGCTACGGCGTGGGCCCGCTGAAATTCGCCCACCAGTTGCGCAAGCGGATGCCCGCCTTCTACCAGCCCGATGAATATGGCGTCCCCGACGTCGTGCAACGACTGCATTGGGATGCCAAACGCGCTCAGGCACTGGGGATTCCGGCGCCGTACGACTATGGTCAGATGCGCGCCGCATGGGTGAGCCACCTGCTGACGAACTGGATCGGCGACGATGGTTGGCTGGCCGAGATGGACTTGCAGCTGCGGGGCTTCAACTACCACGGCGACGTGCACCGGTGCACCGGCACGGTCACCGCGAAGGGTGACGGGGCCGATGACCCAGTGTCATTGGACGTCTTTGCCACCAGCCAGCGGGACGAAACCACCACGCGGGGCACGGCGAAGGTGTTGCTGCCGTCGAAGACATCCGGTGCTGTGGTGCTGCCGATCCCGGACGCCGATCTACGAAGGCGGGGCGCGCAGGTCGTTTCGCGAGTGTCGGGCAGAGTCGGTGAAGAGATGCGACGACTATATGGAGAGTGAGATCAGCACATGAAGAGACTCGTCTTGGAGCCGGAGCACGAAGCATTCCGCGAGACGGTACGGCAGTTCATCGATCGTGAGCTGGTGCCCAACGCCGAGAAGTGGGAGAGCGACCGCATCGTCGACCGCTCGGCGTTCATCGCGGCAGGTAAATACGGCCTGATTGGGTTCAATATGCCCGAGCAGTACGGCGGCGGTGGCGTCGACGACTTCCGCTTCAACGCCGTCATCGACGAGGAGATCGCCCGCTACGGCGGGCCGTCGCCGTCGCTGAGCCTGCAGAACGACGTTGTGGGCCCGTACTTCTCGTCGCTGGCCAACGACGAACAGAAGCAGCGCTGGCTGCCGGGCATCATCAGCGGCGAACTGATCGTCGCCGTCGCGATGACCGAGCCCGGCGCGGGCAGCGACCTGGCCGGCATCCGCACCTCGGCCGTCCGTGACGGTGACGACTGGATCATCAACGGCGCCAAGACGTTCATCTCGTCCGGCATCAATTGCGACCTCGTGGTGGTGGTCTGCCGCACCGACCCCGAAGCCGGCCACAAGGGATTCACGCTGCTGGTAGTCGAGGCGGGCATGCAGGGCTTCAGCCGCGGGCGCAAGCTCGACAAGATGGGGTTGCATTACCAGGACACCGCCGAGCTGGCCTTCGAGAACGTGCGGGTGCCGTCGGCGAATCTTTTGGGCAAGGAGGGACGCGGTTTCTATCACCTGATGGCTAATCTCCCGTCCGAGCGGTTGTCCATCGCTATCTCAGCGATCGCCGGAGCACGTGAGACCTGGCGGCAGACGTTGCAATATGCCAAGGACCGCAAGGCTTTCGGCCAGTCGATCGGTAGCTTCCAGCACAACCGGTTCCTGCTGGCCGAAATGGACACCGAGCTCGAGATCGGCGAGCAGTACATCGACCGGTGCCTGCAGGCGGTGGTCGACGGGGAACTGACGGCGGTCGAGGCGTCGAAAGCCAAGTGGTGGTGCACCGAGACCGCCAAGAAGGTCATCGATGGCTGCGTACAGTTGCACGGCGGCTACGGCTACATGACGGAATACCGGGTTGCGCGCGACTACATGGACAACCGCATCATGACGATCTTCGGCGGCACCACCGAGATCATGAAAGACATCATCGGCCGCGATCTCGGCTTGTGAACCCGTTGTCGTGAATGGCATCTCGGTCGAGCGCGACGGCCCACTGCTGCGGATCCGGCTGGACCGGCCGGAAAAGCTCAACGCCGTCGACACACCGATGCTCGATGAGTTGTCGGCGCACATTCGCGGCGCCGAGCCGGACGGCTCAGTCCGCGCGGTGCTGCTCACCGGCGCCGGCCGAGCGTTCTGTTCCGGTGGCGACCTCACCGGTGGTGATACCGCAGGCGCCGCCGAAGCCGCCAACCGGGTCGTGCGGGCGATCGTCGGGCTACCCAAGCCCGTGGTCGCCGGCGTCAGCGGCGCTGCAGTGGGCTTCGGCTGCCCACTCGCGCTGGCCTGTGATCTGGTGGTTGCCGCACCCTCGGCGTACTTTCAGTTGGCTTTCACCAAGGTCGGGCTGATGCCGGACGGCGGTGCGTCCGCACTGCTGCCGGGGTTGATCGGGCGAGCACGTACGGCGCGCATGGCAATGACCGCTGAGAAAGTTTCCGCGGCAACGGCATTCGAGTGGGGGATGATCTCCTATTTGACTGGCGAAGACGACTACCAGTCCGTGCTGGCCCACGTGCTGCGGTCGGTCTCCGGCGGTCCGACGTTAGCGTTCGGCTGGACCAAGCGCGCACTGGCCGAAGCGACGCTGGGCGCACTCGAGCCGGTGCAAGCGATCGAAGCCGAGGGACAGTTGGCGTTAATCGCCACCGCTGATTTCAGGGAAGGTGCACGCGCCTTCCGGGAACGACGGCGCCCCGACTTTGGCGGACATTGATGCAAGGAGAACCGACGTGACGACCAAGAAGGTACGAGTCGACGGCCTGGACATCGAATACAGCGACGCTGGAACGGGTCCGACGATCCTATTCGTGCACGGTGTCTACGTGACGGGCGCCCTGTGGAACGACGTCGTGGCTGAACTGGGGGAGGGCCTTCGATGCATCACCCCCACCTGGCCGCTGGGAGCCCACCGCACGGCCACCGACGGCGCCGACCTCGGCGCCGAAGCGGCCGCCCGGCGCATCGTCCACTTCATGGAAGCCCTCGACCTGACCGATGTCACCGTGGTGGCCAACGACACCGGTGGCGGCCTGGTGCTGGCGTCGTTGGGTGATCCAGCGCTGGACACATCCCGGATCGCGCGACTGGTGCTGACCAATTGCGATAGCTACGAACACTTTCCGCCCGGCTCGTTCGCGCAGATCGTCAAGCTGTGCCGTTTCAGTACCGCGCTGGGTGGTGCCGTTGTACGCATGCTGGCCAGCGCACCGGGACAGGCCTTCTTCCTCAAGGCCGTGTCCAAGCACCCTCCGACCCGGGAGCGGCAGCGGGAGATCTTCGGAGCCTTCGCCACCAGCGCTGCGGCCCGCCGCGACGCCGTCACGGTGACTGCCTCGCTGGACCCGGCTCTCACACTGCGCGCCGCGCCGGCGATCGAGGCATTCGACAGACCCGTCACCTTGGCGTGGGGCACCGAGGACCAGCTGTTCCCACTCGACCACGCCCGTCGCCTACGCGATGCGTTCCCGCATGCCACGTTGATCGAGATCCCAGACTGCTCCACGTTCGTGATGATCGATGCGCCAGGAAAAGTCGCCGAGGCAATCCGCAACCGGCCCGAGTAGCTAGCCCCGATGTCCTTCGACTACGCCGCGTTGCGCGACGTGTGGTATCGGGAAGGTTGGTTCTCGTCGCGGACGTGCATCGACGCGTTCGAAGCGGGTGCGTGTGATCGCGTTTCGACCCCGGTCGACTTCGTTTCGGCGGACTCGGTGCTCAGCGTGACAGTCGCCGATGTCCACGACGCTGCGGTGACGTTCGCGGCCGGTCTTGCGCGCCTCGGTGTCCGGCCGGGGGACGCGGTGGCGGTGCAGCTGACCAACCGGGTGGAATGCGCGATCGCGTATCAGGCGGTGCTGTTGAGTGGCGCGGTGTTGGTGCCGATCGTGCACATCTATGGGCTGGGCGAGGTCGGTTTCATTGTCAAGCAGTCCCGAGCTTCGGTGCTGATCACCGCCGCGAAATCCATTGCGACAGAGTTGGGGTCAGTGTTGCGCCATGTCGTGATGGTGGGCGGCGAGCCTGGAGAGGGTTGGTTGGTGTGGTCGGACGTGCGGTCCGAGGGATATGTGCGTCCCGACGTCACGTCCGACGACGTATGCCTGCTGATGTACACGTCGGGCACCACCTCGGCGCCCAAAGGCGTCCAGCACACGCACAACACCGTGCTCGCCGAACAGTCGACGATGCCGGCGCTCATCGCCGGTGAACCCGATGACGTTTCGCTGGTCAGCTTTCCGCCCGGCCACATCGCCGGAGTGGGAAGTATGTTGCGCGCCTTGATGTCCGGATCGCGGACGGTTTTCTTGGAGAAATGGGATCCGCGACGCGCGGTCGAGGTCATTCGCGACTTCCGGGTCACCTCGACCGCTGGTGTCCCGACTCATCTGCAGGGCATCCTCGAACTCGATTGTGCCAACGGTGAACTCGCCACATTGCGGGAGTTCCTCGTCGGTGCGGCGCCAGTGACCGAGGAACTCGGTGCGCGAGCCGCCGCGGCGGGAATCGCGACGTTCCGCTCCTACGGCTCGACTGAGCACCCGACCGTCAGCGGGGTGCACACCGACGAGCCGCGCTGGGCCCGCCTGCGCACGGACGGTAAGCCGATGCCAGGTTCGGTGGTGCGCATCCTCGCTGCCGACGGTTCCGACGCGCCAGCGGACACCGATGGGGAAGTGGTGGTGCGCGGTCCGGAACAGTTTGTTGGCTATCGCGACGCGCAGCTCGACGACGAGGCCTTCACCGACGACGGGTGGTTCCGTACCGGGGATCTGGGCCGCCTGGACGCCGACGGCCGGCTGATCATCACGGACCGAATCAAGGACGTCATCATCCGGGGCGGCGAGACGATTTCATCGGCTCAGGTCGAGGACGTGCTGTCCGCACATCCCGCGGTGTACGAGTGCGCGGTAGTCGCGGCGCCCGACGCCCGGTTCGGGGAGGTCGTCGCGGCCGTGGTTGTGCTCAAACCCAATGAGCGACTTGACGTCGATGCGCTACGGGGTCACTTCGCCGACGCAGGGCTGGCGATGCAGAAGGTACCCGAACGGCTCGTCGTCGTCGATGCCCTGCCACGCACGTCGCTGGGCAAGGTACGCAAGGCCGAACTGCGTGCCCAGCATTTCACCGGGGGCTGAACACGTTTCCCGCATCGTCAGTGCGCTGTCCAGCCGTCGTCCACCGTCAACACCTGGCCGGTCATGTATGTGAGGCGCGCGATGCGAGAAAGAGCAGCGCTCCGTCGAGCTCGTCGGGTTCGCCCATTCGCCGCATCGGGCACCCGGTGTGCAGATAGCGCCTGGCGAGCCGGTCCGATCGCCGAGCCACGGCGACGACCGCGGCGCCCGCAGCATGCAGGACCCGGACGAACCGGTCGCCGAGCCCGCTGGATGCTCCCGTCACGACGGCGACCTGGCCGCTCAAATCGAACAGCTCACCGGGGGGCAGCGGCACAGTCATAGGGACCTCCGTGTTGAGTCGTGTCTAAACACCAAATGCGGTCGGTTACCGTCTGCGGTCGAACACTTCTGGAACATCTTGGCCTGATAGTAGACCTCGACATTGCTTACCTAGTAACCTATGTTGGCACTAAGGCGGTGCGGCCAGCGGGACAGAGGTGAGCGGATGCAGAAACCGATGACCGGTGTGCGCGTCCTCGAGGTCGCGCAATTCACCTTCGTGCCGTCCGCCGGCGCGGTCCTCGCCGACTGGGGTGCCGACGTCATCAAGATCGAGAACCCGGTAACAGGAGATGCGCAACGGGGACTCGTCACCGTCGCCGGCCACTCCGCCACCACACCGGGAGTGTCGTTCTCTCCCACGGTCGAGGCCCCCAACCGCGGTAAGCGCAGTGTCGGACTATCTCTGGCGTTGAAACAGACTCGGCCAGTGTTCGAGGAACTCGTCCGGCGCAGCGACGTCTTCCTGACCAGCTTGCTGCCGCAGGCGCGGGCGAAATTACGGATCGACCTGGACGAGGTACGGCGTATCAATCCGTCGATCGTCTACGTCGCGGGCAGTGGATTCGGGAGCGAGGGGCCCGACCGTGAGATGGGCGCGCACGACGCGACGGCGTTCTGGGCGCGCGCCGGCAACGCCGATGGAGTCACGCCGACGGAATCCGAAGTGCCGACGGGCATGCCGGCGGGCGCGTTCGGCGACAACATGGGCGGCATCACCATCGCGGGCGCGGTCGCGGCCGCACTGTACGGTCGGCAATCGACTGGGCAAACGTCGGTCGTCGACGTTTCGCTGCTCGCGGTCGGGGCATGGGCCAACCAGTCCAGCGTCAACCTCGCGATGCTCTACGGATGTCCGCTGCCGAAGATCGACCAGCGCATGCAAGCCCCGGGCAACCCGCTTACCGGCGCCTACCGATGCTCGGACGGCCGCTTCATCCAGCTTGCGATGCTCCAGCCCAGCAGGTACTGGACTCCGGTGTGCCGACTGTTCGGACTCGACGCAGCCGCCGCGGACGAGCGATTCGCCTCGCTCGAATCGTTGGCGGCCAAAGCCGATGACGCCGCCGCGTTGCTCGCCGACGCGATCGGATCGCGGACCTTCGACGAATGCACGCGACTGCTGAGCCTTCTCAAGGGCCAGTGGTCTCCGGTGCAGGACGCCTGGGAGGTCGCCCACGACGAGTCGTTGATCGCCAATGGGCGCATCGCCGACCTTCGGGATGCCCAGGGCAATCAGCAACGGCTGGTGGCGAACCCGGTGAAGTTCGATGAGGCGGCGGCCCACCTGACCCGGGCGCCGATGTTCGCCGAGCACACCGATGAGGTGCTGCGGGAGCTCGGCATGAACGACGACGACTTGATCGAACTGAAGATCGAGGGCGCCATCACCTGAGCGTTGGTCAGCCCGACACTATCGACGGTGGTGGCGTGAATCCCGGGTTCGCCAATGCCGTTGCCATACCGCTGCCGATTGGTCCTTTGTCGTCGAAGAGCGTCGCCACGCCGGTAGCGACCCCGGCGTGGCTGTAGTGCGTTACAGACGCCAATCCGATGTAGACACCTTGCGGCAAGCGGCTTAGCGTGACGGTGTAGTCAGCGTTGATGAATTGCAAACCTTCAGTGCCCCAATGGGTTAACGAACTCGTGACATCCGCGGCCATGACGGCGCGAGTGAATGGCGACAGTGGCTCGTCGTCGACAAGCAGCTTGGTCTCCCGAAGCCAGACGAACTTCTGCCCATGGTGTCGCCACTCGGTGACCCCGACACCCGGACTGCCCGCGACCGGGTCCCGGCCGAACGAATGCAGCACCATGGGGACATCGTCAGCCAACACGTCGGGCTCCGCCGGTACTGAGGGCATGCTGATCGGCGACGTCCACACCGTGTCCACGGCATGTTCGCTGCGGCGAAGGAACAACGCACTGGCGCGAGCGACCACCACGTCGTTCTGAGTCATGACCGCGTCGACCACGCGAAGTCGCCGGCCGTCGCGCACCACCGACGAGTGCATCTGCACGGGTTGCACCGCCACCGGCCGCAGCAGATCCACCGTCAGCCGGGCGGGCTGCATGTCGATGTCGTCGACTTCTTGCTCGACCGCGCGCCCCAGCAACCCGCCGACGTAGTTACCGCTGATCGACGGACCCCAGGGCCCCCGCGTCAATCGGGTTGGTACGTAAGCGTTTCCGTCGGCGACGAAGAAGCAGGTCGGCGCGGAGCGGGCCGGCTTCGCTGATGAGTCCTCCACGTGATCCTTACCCCCGTAACCGGCATCGCTCGATCAGTATCTGCGCCAAACGTTCCGGATCGCTGAACATCAACTCGTGGCAGGCGTCAACCGGGATGACGGTGTCCACCCCGCCCAGGGCGGCGATGCTTGCGTGCTGTGATGCCACGGACAGGGCCCGGTCGCGGGTGGTCAGTATCCAGGTGCGTGGGACGTCGGCGGGCAGTCCGCTACGGTCCACCGGCTCACCGGGTATGCGCGCTGACTCAGCATGCAACTTCGACATCGCCAATCGGCGCTGCGCGGGGGTCATGCCGTTGCAGAACGCCCAGCGTGCCGCCGGCGTTGGAATCTTCATGGGTCTGCCGATACGGGCGGCGCGCCGAGCGAAGACCGCTAGCGGGCCGCCGAGTGTGTCCGCGATGGACGAACCCTGAGGCGGTACGAATGCCGTCGCGAGGATCATCTCTCGGACCCGGGAGGGACCGAGCTTAGCGACGACGCCGGGAACCGTTACCCCCGCCATCGAGTGGCCCACGACCACGACGTCACCCAGACGCGCTTCCTCGATGTCGGCGACGACGGAGTCCACCCACTCGGAGATCGTCACGGTCGCGAGGTCACCTGGGTTGTTGCCGTGCCCGGGCAGATCCACGGCGAGAGTGCGCAATCCCGGTTCTTCACGGTGTATTTCGGCGACAACGAGATCCCAACAGTCGCCGGCGTGCTCGCCGCCGTGGACGAGCACCAGGTCGGGCAGAGTCATGGTCGGTCCCTCATCGGTCGATTAACTGGGAGCTCAGCACGTCGATGTCGGTACGGAAGTCGGTGAAGCTTCTGCTGGCCGGCTCGATGGTGATCCACGTGACGCCCGCCTCGGCGTAGGCGTCCAGCCGGGGGCGCACCGCGGCACAAAATCCGGTGCAGTCGCCGCTGGCCAGCAGGTGTGCTTCGAACGGGACGAAGGCGACGTCGGCAGCGTCGCGGCCGGACTCCGCGCGGTGCTTGTTCACTTTCGCGACCCACTCGCCAAGCGTCTCGATGTCTTCCAGGGGCCGGGCGCGGGTAATCGCGGCCATCTCGCCGGACGCGGCCATAGGCATCCAGCCGTCCGCGACCTCGATGACCCGGCGCTGCGCGGCCGCGCCGTTGCCGCCGATCCAGATCGGCGGACCACCCGTCGTCAGCGGCGGCGGCAGCGCGACATGTCCGCTCACCCCGAACTCCGGCCCGTCGTGGTCGACCCCCGCCCAGGTCGCCCTCCAGGCGGCGATTGCCTCGTCGAGCAGCGCGCCGCGCCGGTCGAAATCGGCGCCCAGCGCCTGGAATTCGGTCTTGAGGTAGCCGGCTCCCGTGCCCAGTGTGAACCGACCCCCGGAGAGCAGATCGAAGCTCGCAGCCGCTTTGGCCGTCAGATACGGGTTGCGATAACCCGACACCAGAATGTAGGTCATCAATCGGATGCGGGTGGTGGCGGCCGCGGCGAAGCTCAGCGACACGAATGGGTCGAAGGCGTGGTGGCCGCCGCGGGCCAGCCACTCCCGGTCGGGGTACGGGTGTTCGGACATCGAGAACGCATCGAAGCCAGCATCTTCCACCAGTCGTGCGATCTCACCGATGGCTACGCCCTCGCACCACCGGTTCCAGTGCTTGACGGCCCGCATCGGGAACATCAGGTTGTACCGCACTCGGCCCCTTTCGGCTCCATTGTCGCTGCCACTATTTCACCAGTGATCGCGCGATGACTTCGCGCTGGACCTCGGTGGCGCCTTCACCCAGTCGCTTGACCCGCAGGTCGCGAAACCATCGTTCCAGCGGCAGTTCGGTGGAGATTCCCAGTGCACCGTGAATTTGGATGCAGCGGTCCAGAACTCGGTACGCGGCCTCGGTGGCGAACATCTTGGCCGCCGAGGCGTCTACCCGGACGTCGCGTCCGAGGTCGGCGTTCCACGCGGCTTGGTAGACCAGCAGCCGGGCGGCCCGCAGGTCGACCTCGCTGTCCGCAAGCATCCACTTGACCCCCTGCTTGTCAGCGAGTCTGCCGCCGAAGACGTCTCGATCCTTGGCCCACTGGCAGGTCATGTCCAGTGCGCTCTGCGCGATGCCGATCGGCCCGGCCCCATACACGATACGGCCGTGCACCAGGAACTCGGTGGCCAACGAAAAGCCCTGTCCCTCACTACCGATCAGCTGCTCGGCTGGGACCCGAACATTGTCGAAGTGCAGCTCGTAAGGGGCGAAGGACGCCATCACCGGGATGCGGCTGAACGTTACTCCGGGGGTGTTCTTCTCGAGAATGAAGGCCGAGATGCCCTGGCGCCCTTCGCCGGTCCGGGCATAGATCACTCCCCAGTCGGCATCGGGGGCGTGCGAGATCCACATCTTCGAACCGTTGAGCAGGTAGCCGTCGCCGTCACGCACCGCCTTGAGTTTGATCGCCCGGGCCGGATCCGACCCGCCGGAAGCCTCGGTGATTGCGGTGTACGCCTTGGACATGGTGCCGTCGATGATGGGCTTGGCGTATCTGTCGAACTGCTCCGCAGACGCCTTGAACATGACGTTAGGCGGGTTGCCGCCGAAGGCGCCGAGCGCTGGAAAGAACGCTCCCATACGGCATTTCGCGGCTTCTTCGGCGACCACGACTTGCCCAAGCACGCTGAGCCCGGCGCCGCCGTAGCCCGCCGGCGTCTGCAGCGCCCACAGCCCGAGCTCCCTGGCTTTCGCCTGCAACTGCACGAGTAGTTCGCGAGGTAACCCGACCGCGTCGTGGTCTAGCTTCTCTTCGAGCGGATGCACCTGCGCAGCCATGAACCGCCGCACCGTATCGCGCAGCATCACCAGCTCTTCGGGCAGCTGCCATGCGCCAGAAGGCTCTTCGGCCATCAGACCCGCGCCGCTGCTGCCGCCCGCAGGTCGCGTGCGCTCTGCAGTTGGGGCTTGTGGTTCGCCTCGTACTGCTCTATCCACTCGGGTGGCAGCTTGCCCCATGCTTCACCGATCCGCAGCCGTTGCGCCGAGCTGAACACCTCCGCGGCCACGACGTCTCCGACGAAGATGGTGTTCTCGTCGTTGTCCAACGACCCGGTGATGCGGCACTCGACGTAGCTGTGTGCGTCAAGCAGGATCGGCGCACCCGTGACGCCGGGCTTGGTGCGCAAGGTCGACATCTTGTCGCCGTCACGGCCCGAACTGCCGCCGAGGGTCATCAGGATCTCCATTGACTTGTCGATCTCGTCCGGTCCGGCCGACAGCATATGCATCACGAAGACGCCGGAGTTGATCAGCATGTCGTGGGTCTTGTTGTATTTGGTCAGGCTGACCGTAGCGCGGGGCAGTTCGGGCACGATGCTGGCTGAGCCGGCTGACAGCGACATCAGCCCGTTAGCGACTCCATCGTCAATCGTGGTGACTGCCACCGGAAATGGCCGCAGTCCGGCCAGCACCTTGTCGGCGGCCGCGATATCTAGCGTCATGTCTTTCCCTTTTGTCGATTCAGCCGAGCGTGAACGGGTCGCGCGTCTCCCCGGACAGCTCCACCCACACCGCTTTGGTCTCGGTGAAGTCCTTCACGGCGTCGATGCCGTTCTCTCGCCCGATGCCGCTGTAGCCCATGCCACCGAACGGAACGTGCGGCGCGACAACGCGGTAGGCATTGACCCACACCGTGCCGGCCCGCAGCTTGGCAGCCACCCGGTGCGCGCGGTGGACGTCCTTGGTCCACACCGCGGCGGCCAATCCGAACTCGGTGCTGTTGGCCTCGGCGACGGCCTCGTCCTCCTCGGTGAAGGTCATCACCGTCAGTACAGGTCCGAAGATCTCCTCAGCGACGGCCCGCATCGAGGGGTCGACACCGGTCAGCACCGTCGGCTTGACGAAGTAGCCACCGAGGTCGCTGGCAGGCTCGCCACCGTAGGCGATCGTTGCTCCCTGCTCACGTGCCGAAGCGAAGTGCGACAGCACCTTTTCGTACTGCGGCTGGTTGGACACCGGACCCATTTCGGTCGTCGGGTCCTTCGGGTCTCCCAGCTTGATGGTCGCCGCCCGTGCGACGATCTTGTCCACCAGAGCATCGGCGACGCTGTGTTCGACGAGAAGGCGTGAACCGGCCAGACACGTCTGGCCCGTCGCGGCGAAAACGCCGGCGATCACCCCGTTGGCCGCCGCGTCGAGGTCGGCATCGGCGAACACCACCTGCGCCGACTTGCCGCCGAGTTCGAGTGAGAACCGGGTCATGTTCTCGATCGCGGCCTTGCCGACCTCAATGCCGGTTGCCGTCGATCCGGTGAACGCGATCTTGTCGACACCCGGGTGCGACGCGAGCGCCGCACCCGTCTCCGGGCCCCAGCCGGTGACGACGTTGATCACGCCCGGCGGAAAACCCGCCTCGCCGAACAGCTTTGCGAACGCGAGGGTCGACGTCGGGGTGTGATCGCTCGGCTTGACGACGAACGTGCATCCCGCAGCCAGGCCGGCGGCGAGTTTCCAGGTCAACAGGAGCAGCGGTGAGTTCCAGGGCGTGATCGCGCCGACCACACCGACGGGTTCATGGCGCGTGTAGACGAGGTAGTTGGGTTTGTCGACCGGTATGACGTCGCCCTGCAGCTTGTCTGCCAGCCCGCCGTAGTAGCGGTAGTAGTCTGGCAAAGACCGCATCTGGCCGACCATTTCGCGTACCAGCTTGCCGCCGTCGCGCACCTCGAGTTCGGCCAGCTGCTCGGCCTCGCGCGCGATGATCTCACCGAGTCGCCCCAGCAGCTTGCCACGGGCGGTCGCAGTGAGCGCACCCCACGGTCCATTCAGCGCGGCACGAGCGGCCGCTACCGCGCGGTCCACATCGGCAACCCCGCCGTCGGGCACGCGTGCCCAGGGCATACCGGTGAAGGGATCTACGCTGTCGTAGGTCAATCCCGATGCGGCGGGCGATGATTCGCCCCCGATCAAGAGGTCGAAGTGGACCAACGTCTCCGTCGCGGTGTCAGTCATACGTCCTCATCGAATGCGCGGTTTCTTCTTGTTGTTCAACGAGTCCGGGGTGGCCCCGGCGTTGCCAAGGTCGGTGAAGAACTTGCCGTGCCGGGCGGCGACACTGGGGGTCAGATCGCGGGCCTCCCACATCGCGCGGACGGTGCCCTGAACGCCATTGGGTCTGCGCGCGGCGATTTCGGAGGCCAGTTCGAAGGCGCGGACGCGTAGTTGATCGTTCGGTACCACCTCGGTCACGAGCCCGATCCGCAGAGCGGTCTGCGCCGACATCCGCTCCTCGCTGCCGAGCAGTGCCCAGCGCATCACCTCGCCGTACGGCACGCCGAGGGCCAGCATGCCCATCGGCTCCAGTGCCGAGACGATGCCCGCATTGGCATGCGGGTCGAAGAACGTGGCCGTCTCGCTGCAGATCGAGAAGTCGCACTCGTTGACGAAATACATGGCACCGCCGGCCACGATGCCGTGCAGTGCCGCGATCACCGGCTTCCACACCTTGTGTGCCTTGGGTCCCAGTAATTGGCCCGGATCCTCCTGGTTGAAGATCGGTTGGTGCTTCCACCAGGTGCCCTCGGTCACGTCGATTCCGGTGCAGAACGCCCGCTCGCCGTTGGCGCACAGCACCGCGACGCGGATGTCCTCGTCGTCGCGGACTCGGGCCCAGACTGTAGCGAGTTCGGCGGCCATCTGTTCGGTGAAGCTGTTGAGCTTCTCGGGCCGGTTGAGCGCCACGGTGGCGACGTGGTCGGTCACCCGGAATTCAATGGTGGCCAGGTCGGTCTGCTCGATCACGTTCGCTCCTCGGTCGGTCCGGTGGATACCGGCATCTTCGCATCCGACTCGCTGACGTGGTTCACCTGGTTAGCTATCTCGCGCTTGAGGATCTTGCCCGCGGGGCCCAATGGGAACTCGCGCCAGAACACGAACCGGCGCGGCTGCTTGTAACCGGCCAGTTCCGCGCGGCACAGCGCGGCGAGTTCGGCGCTCAACGCGGCCTGATCGCTGACGTGGTGTTTGGGAATCACCGCGGCGACCGGCGTTTCACCCCACTCGGGGTCAGGCACCCCGACCACCGCCACCATGTCCACGTCCTGGTGCTGGCCGAGCACTCGCTCGATCTCCGCTGGGTAGACGTTGAACCCACCGGAGATGATGAGATCGGTTTTGCGGCCGGTGATATGTAGGTAACCCTCCTCGTCAAGGTAGCCCAGATCGCCGCTACGCAACCCGTCGGGCCGGAACGTCTCGGCGGTCTGCTCGGGCCGGTTCCAGTAGCCGATCGCATTGGCGGGGCTGCTGATCACGATTTCACCGACATCGCCGGTCCGGGCGTCTTTGCCGTCGACGTCGATCACGCGGATCACGCACATCGGGGTTTCCCGCCCGCATGAGGTAGCGATCGAGGTCTTGCCGGCAACGATGTCGCGATGATCCTGCGGGGTGAGAATCGTTGCCTGGCCGCCGCATTCGGTGAGCCCGTAGCGCTGTTGCAGGTCGCAGCCGAGCAGGTCCATCGCCTTACGTGCCAGGCCCGGCGGCACGGGGGCCGAGCCGTAGGAGATGCGCCGCAGGCTCGACATATCCCGCGGTGGGCCGTCTTCGAGGATCGCCAGCGTCCGGTGCAGCATCGTCGGGATGAAGGTCGTGAACGTGATCGCACTGCGTTCGATGTCGTCGATCACCGCCTGCGGGTCGAATCTCTGATGGATCACCATGGTCTGACCGAGATAGAGCCAAGACACCGTGCGGACCATGCCGCCTGCAGTAAAGAACGGCGTCGTCGCGAGCATCACGTCGGAGCGGTTGGCCTCGGTGACCAGGTTCGTGTCGGCCGCCTGGTAGAGCAGGCCGCGATGAGTGTGCATCACACCTTTGGCGCGACCGGTGGTGCCACTCGTGTACAGGATGACGGCGACGTCGTCCGGTGTGACGTCACGACGCCCGGTGCCGGGCTGTGATTGCGCCAGCGCCGTCTCGTAGTCGGTGACCAACTCACCCGTACCGAGGGCTGATCGCGTACCCACACCCAATATCAATGCCAGGTCGGTCAATTCGCCGAGGAACTTGTCCAGGTGGTCGGCGTGGATGATCACCGCCCGCGCGCTCGAGTCGTCGCGGACGTGGGCCACCTCGTCGGGAGCCAGTCGGATGTTCACCGGGACCGTGATCAGCCCGGCTTTGGCCAGGCCGAACGAGATCTCCGGCCATTCGATGCAGTTGCGGGCGATCACCATCACCCGGTCACCGGGCACCAGTCCCCGGCCGATCAGGAAGCTGGCGAGCCTGCCGGCTCGTTCATCGACCTGCGACCAGGTGAGCGACCGGTCGGCGTCGACCAGCGCACGCTTGTGGGGGTAGCGGCGGGCGTTGTTGGTTGCGATGTCACCGATGAGCATCAGATCAGGGGGCCCTTCAAATCAGGAAAGCGAGTGTCTCGACCGGACCGCTTGCGTCGATCAGGTGCACGATCTTGCGAATCAGCCGAGGGCCATTCGGCGACAACCGAATCGTGTGGAGAACGCGGCCGGCCCAGAAGCGTTGACGCAGACGGTATTCGAACAACGCGAAGTTGGACTCGACCGTGACGGTGTCGGCACCGGTGTCCACCACCTCGCTGTTGGAGACCACGCGCCGCATCACCGAAGGCGGGGTCTGCGAGTGCCGGTTGCCGGTGTTGAGCTGGGCCACCCGACTCTTGATCCGTCGCCGATTGTCATTGATGTAGGCCAGCGTGGTTCGCGGGTCGTCGTCGGGGTGCATCGGGACGCGATACTCGACCGTGTCGTCGTCATCGGCCCACAGCGCCTCCCACTCCGAGTAGCGGCCCTCGTCGGCCAGGCGCGCTTCCAGATACAGAAACGACAGGATCTCGGGGTCCGGCAGGGGACGCAGCGCGGGACGGGCCTGGGTCTCGGAGTTGACGGTCATGCGCCGGCCCTCCCACCGACGACCGAGGCCCAGTGCGAGTAGAAACCGCGCTGAGGCGTCTCGGCGCTCTTGTCTCGGTTGATGATTCCAGTCGTATCGTCGATGTCGCTTTCTAGGCCGCGGGCCAGCATCAGCCACTCGGGCAGTTCGGCGGCCAGGCCGGCCTGGTTGCGCATGCCGATCTCCCCGTCGTCGGCGATCAGGAACCCCGCCGGACCCATCGCCCCCTCCGAACGACGCAGCGTGCGCTCGTTCAACGCATCCTGACCGGGTATCAGGACCGCGGTGGTGTAGGCGACGGTGCGGTCGGGTGCCTGCGGCTCGACGAACATGACGTTCATCTCGGCGAGGAAAAGGTTGGGCCATATCAACGTGTGCGGGGGACCGACTACCAGTGCGTCGTGCGCCTGCTCGGGACCGTACGCACCCTCGAGTGCGTCGACATAGTCGGTGAGCTTGGCCCGCGGGATCCGGCCATACCAGACGAATTCCTCATCGAGCTTTCGGTATTCGTCGCTGTAGTCGATCTCCGAATGGCCGTTGCCGAGGTCGCGGACCAGCACGTCGACCTTGGTCGGGACGTGCGACACCTTGGCGGGCTTAATCGCGTCGTACACCGAGGCATGGGTGAACAGTGCGTGGTAGCCGTCGACGTTGTTCTCCACCACCATTTTCCAGTTGGCGTGGTGCAGGTGCTTCATCCAGTTGGCCCGCAAGTCGATCGTGCGGGCGGGGGACAGATTCAACAGGCGGTCGATGGCGTGCGTCGCCTTGCCGAGATGCTCGGACAGCGAGATGCCCTCGGGCGCCAATGACGCGAAGACGAATCCACCGTAGCTGTCCACCCGGGGCGCCTGGGCGAGACCCAGTTCGGACCGCACCTGGTTGAACGCCTCACCGTAACCTTCACGCATGGGAACACCCTGCAGTGCACCGGTATTGCTGAACGTCCAGCCGTGATATGGGCACCGGAACGAGTTGGCGTTGCCTTTTTCGGCGTTGCAGAGCTTGTTCGCCCGGTGGGTGCAGCGGTTGAGCACCACCCGCACCACGCCGTCCTTGCCGCGCGCCACGACGACCGGGTCATGGCCGATCATCCGGGTGAGGTAGTCGCCCGGCTCGCTGACCTCGCTCTCGTGCGCGACGTAGACCCATCCGGTCTTGAAGATGGTGTCCATTTCACGGCGGAAGATCTCGGCGGAGGTGTACACGCTGCCGTGCACGCGGTCGCTGCGTATAACGCTGGTGACGTCGAAGTCACTTGTCGCAGACAAAGATTCGATCGTAGTCACTGGTACTCCAGGATGTCGATGGCCGGGATGGCGACATTGCCGAGGCGGCGGAAACCGATGCGGACCGCGGTGCCGATGGTCGGTGCGGTGTCCGCGGGTTGCACGGTGGTCATCACCATCCGGTGCCCACTCGACAGCTCCACGTCGACGATGGGGTAGGGCGCCGTACCGTGTACCAGGCCGGGCTCGCGCCGGTGCATGAGCGTCGCGGTGTGTACGGTTCCACTCGGATCGACTGTGCGCCAATCGTGTTCGCCGTGCCCGCAGCCGTCGCAGACCTGTTGGTCGAGCTCGAGTGGTAGAGCGCACGCCGCGCAGAATGGCATCGCGAGCTCCTTGCGTGCAGCCGCCCGGTACAACGGCGCCAGCAAGTCGCCATCGGATGTCGGGGCCAGCGCGCTGTCCAACAGCCAGTCCTCGACCGCAGTGGCGGTCATGCGGCGCGCTCCAGCACTAACGCGGCGTGGTGGTCCATCCGGCCGCCGATACCGCCGACCAGTGCCACCGTGGCCCCGGGAACCTGCCGTTCCCCACCGGTGCCGCGTAGCTGAATCACGGCCTCCGCCAACGGTGTCATGCCCTGCAGATAAAACCCGGACAGCTGGCCACCGCCGGTGTTGGTCGGTAGCGAACCGCCCGGCCCGGTGTGGCCGTCGCGCACGAATGCGCCCGCGGGAATGTCACCGGTGAGCCGGTATTCGTCGAGCAGCGCCAGGGTCACAATCGAGAACGGGTCGTAGAGTTCGGCGACGTGCAGGTCCGACCGGACCATGCCGGCCTGGTCGAGTGCATCCTGCACCGCGCGGCCACCGCCGCCGAACCACGACTCGGCGCCCGCGCGTCGGCGCCGCACCGGGTGTTCTCGCCCGGCGCCGCGAACCCGCACACGGCTCGCGCCAATCGAGGGCCGCCCGGTGAGCACGACGGCGACCGCGCCGTTCACCGGTCGAGCGCAGTCCAACAGCCGAAGCGGTTCGGCGATCATCGGAGAAGCGTCATAGTCGGCGTCGTCCAGCGGTTCCCGGTTGACCGCGTCGGGATTGCCGCGCGCCCAACCCCTTGCCGTGACGGCCACCGAGCGCAGTGCCTCCGGACTGGTGCCGGAGACGTGCAGCCAGCGTTGGGTCAGCAGCGCATACGTCGGCACGGAGCCGAGCAGCCCTGAGGCCCGCTCCAGCCCGCGAACCCCGACGTTGCCGCCACTGTGTGCATAGGTCGACCCTGCGCCGCGGCCGGCGACCAAGGGTGCGTCGGCGAATACGCACAGCACGGTTGCCGCCTCACCGGTGACGATCGCGTGGCGGGCGCGCTGGATCATGGCGATCGTCGTGGCACCTTTGATCTCGACATGTTCGAGCAGGCGCAGGTCCGAAAAGCCCGCCGCGGCGGCGAAGCCGACGCCCAACCGGTCGGGTCGAACGCCTTGTGATGACCCGACCAGGATCCCGTCGACATCAGCGCATCCGAGTCCGGCGTCGGACAGCGCGGCGTCGCTCGCCTTGACGGCGAGCTCGAGCGGTGTCGAGCCCGGCCGCAGTGACATCGCGGTCATGCCCAGGCCGACCAGGTCGGCATCGGCCGTGCTCACGGCCGCTCCGTTGGCCGGCGTTCGCCGCGGTAGTTGCCCACCCGCACCCACTCCTCGCGGTCTTCGGGGGTGGCCAACGTGAAGCTGGCCAGCTCCAACGGACACAAGAAGACCTGCTCACCGCCCTCGAGATCCTCGACGAGCAGGCGGGGGCCGTTGCCGTTGACGTCTAACGACAACCGCACGGCCGCGAACTCGTTGACCAGGTCGGCGAGGACGCGGCGTCCGGCCGGAGTGTTCACCTGCCCAGTATTACCGCATACAAGTGTCAGAATCAATGGAGCAGCACGCCACGATGCTTTGCGTCCCACACGTAGATGGACTGGCGTGAGCCGTTCTCCACATGGGAACATAGAGCTTGTGCGACGATGGTGAACGCGTGGGGCGACATCGGCACGAGATGACATTGATGTCAGATATGGTGATGCGAGAAGGTGGGATGAGCCAACTACAAGCACCGGCGGTCGACGTGAGCCGAGTCGACACCGAGAACTACCGCAGCATCTGGATGTATCTCAAGGAGCTCGAGTTCCGGCAGGGGTTTGTCGACATCGGAGTCAACGGAGTGCCCGTCCGAACTCGTTACGCCGAGGCGGGCGACCCGGACAAGCCGCACGCCATCCTGCTGCACGGCACCGGCGGGCACTGGGAGACGTTCGCGCCCAACCTCGCCGCACTGTCGCAGCACTTCCACTGCGTGGCGATCGACATGGTAGGCAACGGGTTCTCCGCCAAGCCGGACTACGACTACGAGATCGCGGTTTACGTCGAGCACGTATTGGGGGTGATGGACCACTTCGGCATGGCGTCGGCCAATTTCATTGCCATGTCGCTGGGGGCGTTCGTGGCTTCCGCGATGTCCGTGGGCCACCCTGACCGGGTGGACAAGGTGATCCTGATGTCGCCGGCCGGCCGGGAGGCGTCGGCGTCGAATATGGCGCGCATCCGGGCGGAGCGAACCAAGGCGGTCAACGAGCCGACGTGGGAATCGTTGCACGCCGTTTTCGCCCACCTGATCGCCGACGAAGCCAATCGGCTGCCTGATCTCATCGGCCTACGCCAGGCTATCTATCGGCGCGAGGACACCCGCAACACCATTGACCGGCTGCTGATCCTGCAGGACGAGAAAGTGCGCCACCGCAACCTGATTCCCGACGACAAGTGGCGCGGCATCACCGCCCCGGTGATGATCGTGGCCTCGGGTAAGGATCACGGTGTATACCAGGACACCGCCCGCACCATCGCCGACCTGATCCCGAACTCGGAGGTGTTCGAGATGCCCTCGGTGCGGCACTGGCCGCATTTCGAGGATCCCGAGGCGTTCAACGCCGCGGCGATCGAGTTCCTCACGAGATGAGCAGACCCGCCGAGGACGACCTCGCGGACATAGCGCGGCGGCTGTATGAGGCCGAGAAGACCCGCACACCGATCCGGCAGTTGTCGCTCGATTATCCCGCCATGACCATCGAGGACGCGTACGCGGTGCAGCGGGCACTCGTCGCGCTGAAGGTCGCCGACGGGCGAAAAGTCAAGGGCCGCAAGATCGGCCTGACGTCGAAGGTGATGCAGCGCGCGGTATCGATCGACGAACCGGATTACGGCGCGCTGTTCGACGACATGTTCATCGAGGATGGCGGCCGCGTTCCGGTGGGTCGTTACATCCGTCCACGCGTCGAGGTCGAGCTGGCGTTCGTGCTGGGCGAGCAGCTGTGCGGTCCGGGCGTCACATTGTTCGACGTGTTGCGGGCCACCGAGTTCGTCACCCCTGCACTCGAGATCCTCGATGCCAGGGTGCAGATGTCGGACCCCGAGACCGGCCATCTGCGCACCATCGTCGACACCATCGCCGACAACGCCGCGGACGCGGGTCTGGTCCTGGGTGGGCGGGTGTTCCGCCCACTGGACGTCGACCTGCGCTGGGTGGCGGCCCTGCTGTTGCGCAACGGCACGATCGAGGAGTCGGGGGTGGCCGCCGCGGTGCTCAACCATCCCGGCAACGGCGTGGCCTGGTTGGCTAATCGTCTTGCTCCGCATGGGGTTTCGCTCAAGCGCGGGGAGGTCATCCTGTCCGGATCGTTCACCAAGCCGGTGTTCGCCGAACCGGGGGACAGCTTCGTCGCCGACTACGGCCCCCTGGGCACGGTCTCGGTGACGTTTGAATCGGAGGCGTCGTGACAAATCGGTGGACACAGCGCATCGGGGACGGCGACCCGCGCATCGGCATGTGGGTGGCCTCGGGCAGCGGTTACGTCACCGAAATCTGTGCAGGGTCCGGAATCGACTGGCTGCTGTTGGATCAGGAACATGCGCCCAACGATGTGCGCACCACGCTCGAACAACTGCAGGTGTTGGCCGGCTACCCCGATGTCGACGTGCTGGTGCGTCCGCCCTCGGCTGACCCGGTGTTCATCAAGCAGTTGCTCGACATCGGGGCCCAGAACATCATCGTCCCGATGATCGATGGCCCCGGTGAGGCGGTCGCGGCGGTTTCCGCCACGCGGTATCCGCCTAACGGCATCCGCGGCGTCGGCAGCGCGTTGGCCCGAGCGTCCCGTTGGAACCGCATTTCTGACTATCTTGTCACCGCTGACACGGCCGTGTCGTTGACCGTCCAGGTGGAGAGTGTGGCAGGTCTGGCTCAGCTCGAGGAGATCGTCGACGTCGACGGAGTGGACGCGGTCTTCATCGGACCGGCCGACCTGGCAGCGTCGATGGGCAAACTTGGGCAGCCCGAGCATCCGGACATTGTGAACACCATAGAGACCGCGCTAGCGACCATCGTGGAACACGGCAAGCGCGCCGGGGTTAATGCGTTCAGCGAGCCGCTGGCGCGCCGTTACATGACGGCCGGTGCGAGCTTCGTGCTCGTCGGAGCGGACGTCGCTCTGCTGGCCCGGGGTACCGAAGAGCTGGCCGCGAAGTATCGCCGACGATGACTACCGCATTGTTTCTGACTATCGTGTCACCTAGAATTCCGGATCATGGACCTCGACTTCACGCCTGACCAGCTGGAGTTTCGCAACCAGGTCCGCACGTGGCTCGACGAGAACAAGCCGACCGAGTCGCGCCCCCGCGACGACGCGGGTATCCGCGAATACGACCTTGCCTGGCAGCGCACTCAGGCCGAAGGCGGCTGGGCCGGCATCGCCTGGCCCACCGAGTACGGCGGTAAAGGGCTGACGCTGCTTCAGCAGTTGATCTGGTATGAGGAGTACGCCGCGCGGGGGTTCCCCGGCATCGACGCGTGCTTCGTGGGTAACTCGCACGCCGGGCCCACCCTGATCACCAGGGCCACCGACGAACAGAAGTCCTTCCACCTCCCAAAAATTCTTGGCGGCGAAGTGATTTGGTGTCAGGGCTTCTCAGAGCCCGATGCTGGATCGGATCTGGCAGCCTTGCGCACCAAGGCGGTGATCGACGGTGAGGACCTGGTGGTGTCGGGACAGAAGCTGTGGACCAGCTTCGCCACCGTCGCGGACTACCAGGAACTGCTGGTGCGCACGGACAACACCGGCGGCAAGCACAAGGGCATCACCTGGGTGATCTGTGACATGAATACCCCGGGCATCGACGTCCGCCCGATCGAGACCATCGAAGGCGGCTCAGAATTCTGCGAAGTGTTCTACGACGATGTGCGCATTCCGCTGAGCAATGTGGTCGGCGATGTCGGGGAAGGCTGGTCGGTCGCGATGGCGACGCTGTCCTTCGAACGCGGCACCGCGTTCACCGCCAACCAGGTGCGGCTGTCGAAGATCATCGAGGACCTCATCGACTATGCCCGCGACCACGTCGGGCCGGATGGCCGCAGGCCCGCCATCGCCGACGACGACATCGCGCGACGGCTGGCGCGGGCCCGCGCCTCGGTGGCGTCGCTGCGGGCGCTCACCTACACCAACATTTGCGAGGCCATGAAGACCGAGACGCCGGGCCCGCGGGGATCGATCGTCAAGCTGATGTACGCCGAATTAGCCAAGGAGATCGGCAAATTGGCGATGGATATTGTCGGTCCCGCCTCGGTCCGGTATTCGTCGCGCTGGGATGTCGACGGCTGGGTCGGTTACTACTACTACAGCTTCTCCCAAGCCATCGGCGGCGGAACGTCGGAGATTCAGCGCAATATCGTCGGCGAGCGGGTGCTGGGACTGCCGCGATGAGAGGACCAAACGGTGGATCTACTACCCGGAGTTGATCAGCTCGAAATCGTCACGGCGGCCGGTGAATTCCTCGCCGATCGGATGCCCGTGGAACGGATCCGCGCTAATCGCCACGCACAAGCGCCGGTTCCCGAGGCGCTGTGGCGCGAATGTGCCGAATTGGGCCTGCTCACGCTGGGACTTGACGAGGAGTCCGGAGGGTCGGGCCGGCCTCTCGATGACGAGGCACTGCTGTTCGTCGAGCTCGGAAAGCGGCTCGCGCCGGGGCCCTTCCTGGCATGCACGTTGGGCGCACGGGTGGCCGCCCGCTGTGGCGACGACGCGCTGGCGCAGCGGATCGGTTCCGGGGCGGCGTCGGTGGCCCTCGCGGTACTGCGCGGCGACGGCGACGTGCGCCCCGCGCGACCCCTCAAAGGCACCTTCGAACTGTTCGAACCGGCGGGTGCCTCGCACGCCCTGCTGGTGGTACGCAGCGGTGCCGCGCTCGTCGACATCGACTCCTTCGGCCCGCTGGCCGCAGTGACCGCCGCCGACCCGGGCACCCGGATATCCTCGGCCACAGTAGAATCCGCTGAACCCGTGCATTGGTTGCCGGACGAATGGATCTGGGCCCGCGCCATGGTGCTTGCGGCGGGCTATCTCACCGGCTTGGCGGCGGCCGCGGCAGCGTTGGCGACCGAACACGCCAAGACCCGGGTGCAGTTCGGCAAACCGATCGGCGTGCATCAGGCGATCAAGCACGCCTGCGTCAACATGGAGATCGCCGCCGAGGCCGCTCAGGCGCAGACATTCTTCGCTGCGATCGCGTTGGCGGGTGGCCGCACCGACGCACTGCTGCAGGTGTTGTCGGCCGTCACGGTGGCCGGCTCGGCGGCGGTCGACAATGCCGCCGCAGGCATCCACGTGTTCGGCGGGATGGGCTACACGTTCGAGAACGACATGCACCTGTATCTGAAGCGCGCGCACGTGTTTCGGCACTTGTTCGGTGAGCCTACCGACGTGCTGGCCGAACTGCTGGCCCAGGACCGCGCCCAATGAGCGGCTCTGTCGCTATCGCGGGCGTTGCCTTGTCCGACGTCGGCCGGGTCGACGATAAGGGGCCGTACGACCTGATCGCCCAGGCCAGTCGCCGCGCCCTGGCGGATGCCGGGCTGACGCCCGCCGACGTCGACGGGTTGGCCTCTACCGGTCAGGGCACGCTGCCCCCGGTCGACGTGGGCGAGTATCTGGGGCTGCGGCCCCGCTGGATCGACTCCACCGCCGTCGGGGGAGCGTCGTGGGAGGTGATGGCAGCCCACGCGGCCGACGCGATCGCCGCCGGGCACGCCGACGTGGTGCTGCTGACCTACGGCTCGACCGCGCGCTCGGATATCCGAAAAGGGTTGCGGGGGGCCAACATCAATTGGGGCGCGCGCGGTCCGCTGCAGTGGGAGGCGCCCTACGGCCACACCCTGATCTCCAAGTACGCCATGGCGGCGCGCCGGCACATGTACACCTACGGCACCACGATCGAGCAGCTTGCCGAGGTCGCTGTGTCCGCGCGGTTCAACGCGGCCGACAACCCCGAGGCCTACTACCGCGACCCGATCAGCATCGACGACGTGCTCGGCGGACCGATGATCGCGGATCCATTCACCAAGCTGCACTGCTGCATTCGCAGCGACGGTGGTGCGGCCGCCGTGCTTGTCAGCGCGGAACGCGCAAAGGATCTTCGTAGTAAGCCGGTGTGGGTGCTCGGCTCGGGGGAAACGACCTCGCACATGCTCACCTCTCAGTGGGACGACCTCACCATCGGCCCGGCCGCGGTGAGCGGGCCGCTGGCCTTCGCTCGCGCCGGTGTCTCTCCGTCCGACGTCGACGTCGCCGAAATCTACGACGCGTTCACCTACATGTTGCTGCTCACCCTCGAAGACCTCGGCTTCTGCCCGAAGGGTGAGGGCGGCGGATTCGTCGAGAAGGGTTCGTTGCGGTTGGGCGGCGAACTTCCCACCAACACCGACGGCGGCGGTCTGTCGGCGTGCCACCCGGGTCAGCGGGGCTTGTTCCTGCTGGTCGAGGCGGCCCGTCAGCTACGCGGGGAATGCGGCCCGCGCCAAGTGTCCGATGCCAAGATCGCCTGTGTCAGCGGCACCGGCGGCTGGTTCTGCTCCAGCGGCACGATGATTCTCGGCGCCGAGGAACCGTAGGTGGCTCACGCACCGTTGAATTCTGATGTCAGCGACACACGGTCGATGCTGGAGCGCGCTGCTAGGGCGCACGGCGACCGTGAGGCCTACGTCGAGCCCGGCGCCCGAATCACGTTCGCGGACTGGATCGGCCGGGCCCGTGGTGTGGCAGCGCAGTTCGCCGACGTCGGCGTCGGCAAGGGTGACGTCGTCACGCTGTGGCTGCCGTCGGGCATCGACTATGCGACGTGTTACGCCGCCGCGGCGATGATCGGCGCCATCACCGCCGGCCTGAACCCCCGGCTCGGTCGACGAGAGATCGAATCGATTCTGCAGCAGGCTGATCCAGCGTTGATCGTCGCCGACGACCGTCTCGGCGCGCTACCCGATACCGGGCACCGGCTGCTGTCGCGGGATGCGCTGTGCAGCGACAGGTCGCGATCGGCACCACCTGCCGTGCAGCTCAACCGGCGGAACCTGGTTGCGTTGATCTTCACCAGCGGCACGACGGGGACGCCGAAGGGCGCGGCCTTCGATGCCGACCGACTGGCCGCGGGCGCGGCAGCATCAGGCGTGATGAGCGCGCCCTACGACAGGCGACTCACGTCGACGCCGTTTTCGCACGCCGGCTACATGTTCAAGCTCTGGGATCAATTGGTGTGGGGCAGCACGCTGGTGGTACCACCGACACCGTGGTCGGCAAGGGGCATGTTCGACGTCCTTCGAGACGAGCGCGTCACCGTGGCGGGTGCGGTCCCGACCCAGTGGGCCAAGCTGCTCGATGTCGATGGAGTGAGCTCGAAGGCGTTGCCGCACTTGCGGATCGGGGTGGTGGCCACAGCGCCGGCGCCACCCGAACTGGTACGGCGGGTCGCCGAGGATATCGGGGTTCCGCTGGTGGCGCGGTATGCGATGACCGAGTGTCCGACCATCTGCGGCACCGAACCGGACGACGCCCCCGAGGTTCAGTTCCGCACCGTGGGGCGGCCTGCCGCGGGAATGGACGTGCGCATCGGATCGGACGGTGTACTCGAGGTGAGCGGCCCCTGCGTGATGAGCGGCTATTGGCGTAACCCGGAACTCACCGCAGAGGTGTTGCGCGATGGCTGGCTGCGCACTGGCGACGTCGGCACCCTCGGCGCCGACGGCAATATCACCCTGGTTGGGCGCCGCGGTGACATGTACATCCGGGGTGGCTACAACGTCCATCCCGGCGAGGTGGAGCGGACGCTCACCGGACACCCCGGTGTGAAACATGCTGCCGTAGTGGGGCGCTCGGCCCCGGTGATCGGAGAGATCGGCGTTGCGTGCGTGGTGCCGGCGGACGCCGCCGCGCCGCCGACGCTGGCCGAGTTGCGAACTCACGTGGTGGCCGAACTGGCCGATTACAAGGCTCCCGACGAATTGCTGATCGTCGACGAGTTACCGCTGACGGCGATGCTCAAGCCGGACCGGCTCGCCCTGCACGAACTGATCACCTTGCATGACAAAGATATTCAACGCCGGCAACCGACAAGGTGAGAAGTCGAGCGTTGACTCACGGCTGATCCGGGCGCAGCTCGATAAATAGGCCCTCGGCTTCGGCGCACAGCGTGTCACCGTGGGTGAGTTGAGCGCGGAGCACCCGTTTGCGCCCCCGCTCGCTGACGAACCACGCCCGCACCGTCAGTTCCTCGCCGACTGGTGTGATGGACCGGAAGTCGGTGTGCAAATACGCGGTCCGCGCAGGAGCACGCTCGCCGCTACTGGCGAGCCGCCCGAGCACTTCATCGAATAGCAGTGGGATGGCACCGCCGTGGACGGCCCCTCCGCCGCCTAGGAAGTATCGGCCGAACGTTACCGACCCCTCGACTTTCTCCTGGTCGCCCGCGGTCGGAATGAAGTTGGGGGACATAGTTTGTCCGCGTCCTGGCAGATCGAGCCGACGGGCGAAGATCTGCCGTCGCTCGGTGACTGCGGATTGGGCCAAGCGGTCGGCCCATCGCCGCAAGTCCTGCGTTAGCGCGACTATCGTCGCCGCGTCCGGCGCCGCCGCGGCCACGTGGTCAAGGAAATCGCGCAGCGCCGCGATCATGTCGCCGTATTCGGCGCCCCCGCCCGGGCTCCGTACCGTCGGCTCCTGCCAGGTACGCATCGGCGGGAACCCGCCCCGTGACTCCGCTTCGTGGGTCTCCGTCATCCCGCAAGACTAATACATTGACATTAATATTGATCGCTGCGATGCTGACGTGGCGTGCGTCACTTCACGTCTTCATGAGATCCGCCCGCAGGCGCTAGGGAGCGAACATGCCGGAAGTCGCGTCGGACGGGCCGCTGGCCGGCCTCGTGGTGGTCGATCTGTCGACGACGCTGCCCGGCGCGCAGGCGACGCAGTTTCTCGCCGACTGCGGCGCCGAGGTGATCATGGTCGAGCCGCCCGACGGCAGTCCGCTACGTGATCTCGCTGGCTGGCCAGCGCTGCTGCGTGGCAAGCGCAGCGTGACATTGAACCTGCACGACGACGCGGACCTCGAGCGGCTGCGTGCCCTGTTGCGGCGTGCCGACGTCATGGTGAGCACCATGCGGCCGACCACCGCCGAGCGCATTGGCCTTGCTCACGACGCGGTGTCGAAGGCCTACCCACGACTCGTCGTGGCGACGATCACCGGCTGGGGCTCGTCGGGCCCGTTCCGCAACTACAAGGGCTGGGAAGCGCTGGTGATGGCCAAGACGGGCGTCATGCACGAGAAGCGCGGACTCGCGCCACGTCCCGGCCCGGCGTTCACCACGTTCACCTACGCCTCGTGGGGAGCCGCCCACGCCGCCGTTCAGGGTGTGCTGGCCGCGCTCCTCGAGCGAGACAGCAGCGGGCTGGGCCAAACGGTCGAGACCAACTTGGTAACGGGCATGGGATCGATGGATCCCTACAACTGGTTCTACGAGATGGTGCTGCAACGGTATCCGGGCGCCTTCGAACCGATGGATGCCGCATACGACGATCGGGGCCGGCCCCAGGCCTACCTCATTTACGCGTTGCTGGTGTGCGCGACCAAGGACGGGCGATGGCTGCAGTTCGCACAGGTATCGCCGAAGTTGATCGGCGCCTGGCTGGCCGAGCTGGACCTGCTGGGGGAGCTCGCCGACCCGAAGTGGCAGGGCTTTCCCATGTTGCCGACCCCCGAACTTCGCATGCAGTGGTGGGACATGATGATCGAACGGGTCGGTGCCCGCACGCTCGCCGAATGGCAGCAGGCCATGGCGGGAAACCCCGACCTGAGTGGGGAACTGTTCCGGAGTCCCGAGGACTCGCTGAACCATCCGCAGACCGCGCACGAAGGGCGCGCCGCCACCGTCATCGACCCCGACCTGGGAGCCGTACGACAGCCGTCGACCCTCATTCATGCCGACGGCAAACCGCTGACCCGGCTTCGGCCGGCCCCACGAGTCGGCGAGCACAACGACTCGGTCACCTTCGACCAAGTGGGCGGCGCCTCTCCGGCCGCCCCGCAGGCAGACCACGACGATCCGCCGCTGCAGGGTGTGACGGTGCTGGAGTTCGGCAGTATGTTCGCCGGACCATACGGCGCGACCCTGCTGGCCGACCTGGGTGCCCGTGTCATCAAGGTCGAACCGCTCGACGGCGACAACATCCGCAGCCTGGTCGCGTTCCCCGAGGCGGGCGGCGCAAAGGTGTTGCAGGGCAAGGAAAGCGTCGCGATCGACTTCACCAAGCCCGAGGGCCTCGAGCTGGTCTACGAACTAGCCAAGCGGTCCGACATCGTACTGCAGTGCTTCCGCGGGAAGGCTGCGGAGCGGGCGAAGATCGATGAGGCCTCGCTGCGGGCGGTCAATCCGGACTTGGCGTTCGTGACGACCTCGGGTTACGGGGTCGACGGACCGTTCGCCCATCGCGCGGCCTACGCACCGTCGGTCGGTGCGGCGTCGGGCCTGGCGCTCGTCGACAGCCACGACACGGGTGAGCCTCCCGCCGATCTGGATGACTTGCACCGGCGGGCTGTCAAACTCCACGCGGGCGGAGCCGTCCCCGCGGTGCAATCCGACGGCATCGCGGCGCATGGTGTCGGTTCGGCGCTCCTGGTCGCTTTGTACGCCAAGCGCCGTGGGAAGACGCTGACTAACGTGGTGACAACGATGCTCGGCACCGTGCAGCAGGCAATGATCGCCTACAACGCGTGCTATGCGTCCCGACCCGCCGAGACGCCCGCCGACGAACAGTTTTTCGGCATGAACGCTCTGTATCGGATGTACCGAGCGGCCGACGGCTATGTCTTCCTCGCTGCTCCCTTGCCGCGCGAATGGCCGGCACTGGCTAAAGCGATGTCGCCGTACGTCGACTTGCATGCCGACGAGCGCTTTGCCGACGCCGAATCCCGCTCACAGTACGACGAGGAGCTAATCGCCGCACTGACAACGGTTTTCGCGACCAAGACCAAACTGGAGTGGGAAGAGGAACTGTCCGCTCAAGACGTTGGGTGCGTCGAGGTGATGGAGGCCAATTCCGAGTTGGTGCTGCAGACCGACCCGTACTACGAGGCGGGCTATGCCGTGGACGCCTACAGCCCGATCTTCGAGGAGCACCGGCGGCTCGCCCCGCTGTGCCGGTTCTCGCGATCACGGACACAGGCCGACGCGGGATGCACCATCGGACAGCACACCGATAGGGTCCTGCGCGAGATCGGACTGGACGAGGCGGCGATCGCTGACCTGAGAGCCAAGGAGATCGTCGGCGGCAGCTGACGGCTCAGACGTCGTTTTCGGCCATCAGCGCGCGAGTTTCGTACGACACCGGCGCCGTTAACATTCCGACCCAGGTGTCCACGTAATTATGCAGCTGCGCCTCGCTGAGCCCGTGGCCCGAACGAGCTGCCGCAGCAAGGACATTGATCAGGCTGACGTACAGCTGGAAGGTCCGGCCGCGCCGGATCCGCTCGGGCAGATCCTGCAGCGCGGCGTCGACCAGCTCTTCCAGCTTCTCCTGGGTCCATTCATCGTCGACGTGATCCGGCCAGTAATCGCTGCGCGCCCGCGGATCCTCCATGAGCCGGGCGAGGAAAGGCGCGAACATCTCACCCGCGGCGATGCTGTTGGCCAGCGGCCGCACCAGCAGCCAAACCACGGCTCGGGGGTCCGCTTCCTTGCCCTGCTCGCGCATGGTCGCGAGCATTTCCTGACGATCGGCCCCAAGTGAGGCCTGGCGGTACGCGATCAGCGCACGGATCAGGCCCTCGCGGGAGCCGAAGTGGTAGCGGATCACCGAGGTGTTGGACTGCCCGGCCGCTTGCTGAATCTCCTTCAGTGTCACCGCTTCGATGCCGCGCGTGGCGAACAGCCGCTCGGCGACCTCCATCAACATCACCCGAGTCGATTCGCCCGAGGCGTTCCGCCTCCGCTCGCTCGGGGGCGACTCCGCTCCCAGCTCCGGCATGGGCCTCCTCTAGTCCGCCTCAGTTTTACCGTCGTCACCCCTTCAGCAAAATAGTAATGTCTAGTCATTAGAAATGCTGGACTTGCGCCTGGGTGGCTGGCATCATTCGAATGAGCGACGGATCCGTGGAGGACCAATGAGCATGATCTGGACGAATTCGGGTGATTCGCACTTCCTGGAACCCGACGACCTGTGGCAGTCCCGTTTACCCAAGGCGCTCGCCGACCTGACGCCGCACGCCGAGAAGGATCCCGACGGCGAGTACGAGACGGTCTCGGTCGACGGACAGATCTTCCGGCGCAAGCTGCCGTCGTCGGCGATGACCGCCTTCATCGAGGAGAGCATGAAGCCGCAGGGCATCCGCGATGCGAAGGCACGGCTTGGGGACTTGGACAAGGAAGGCGTCTGGGGCGAGGTCATTTTCCCGTCGCTCGGCATGTGGGCCTCGACTTTCCGCACCCCCGAATTGCTCAAGGCGTGCATGCGCGCCAGCAACGAGTGGGCGCTCGAGGAGATTTGCGCGGTGTCGCCGCGTTATGTGGTGACCGCCCAGGTGTCGACTCTGGTCGTGGAGGATGCCGTCGAGGAACTGCATTGGGCGGCAGGCAAAGGCTTCAAGGCGGTGTTCTTGCCGACGACGCCCCATCCGAGCGCCCCGGACTGGCACCGCAAGGAGTGGGAACCGTTCTGGGCGGCGGCCGAAGAAGCCGGCATGGTGATCGCATTCCATATCGGCACCGACCCGGTCGACATGACGGTGGGCGGTGCATCGGGCGGAGCGGGCCAGGTCTACCGGGGGCCGGGCGGAGCGGTGATGAACTACGCCGAGACCACGTTCTCAGGTCAACGGGCGGCGATGAAGATGGTCGCCTCCGGCGCTTTGGACCGCCACCCTGACCTTCGGGTGCTGATCTCCGAAGGCGGAGCGACCTGGGTGCCGTTCCTCGGTGACCGAATGGTCGAGGGATATCGCCAACATCATATGGCGGTGCGGCCCAAACTGACTCGCAGCCCCAAGGAGATCCTCTACACGCAGGTGTATGCCTCATTCCAGCACGACGAGACCGCGGTCGCGGCGTTCGAGCACATGGGCTACCAGAACGTGATGTTTGGCAGCGACTACCCGCATATGGAGGGCACCTTCGGTCACACCCAAGACACCCTGAAGGGGCTGTTCGACGGCGTCAGCGACGAGACCCGGCTGCGGATCACCCAGGGCACGTTCTATGAACTGTTCCCCGATGTCCCGCCCATACCAGCCGAATACGTCTGAGCGCGTGCCCAATACAACAGGACTACGCGACGTCGCCATTGTGGGCGTCGGTGCCACGCCCTACTACAAGCGCGGCGGGTCGTTGCCGAAGTCGATCACCGAGCTGGCCGGTGAGGCGATCCTGGCGGCGTGCGAGGACGCGGGTCTGCCCGTCACCGATGTTGACGGGTTCGCCTACTATTCGGGAGCCAGCGCGGGCTACACCGAGAAGATGGACACCGCCGACTTCGTGGAAACGCTTGGCATTCCCGAGGTTCGGTTCACCGCCGCACTGACCTCCGGTGGGGGTGGCTCCGCGGGCGCGATCGGGCTGGCGCGGGCCGCCATCGTCGCCGGGGACGCCTCGGTGGTGGTCACGGTGATGGCGCTGCAGCAATCCAAACAACGCCTGGGCTCGGTGTTCTCGGCGCTGGAACCCGATCCGATCAACTCGTTCCTGCAACCGTCCGGACTGTTCGGTCCCGGCCAGCTGATGTCGGTGATGGCTCGTCGGCACATGCACCTCTACGGCACCCGCCGCGAGGCGTTCGCCGAGATCGCCCTCTCGACGCGGGCCAACGCGATCAACAGACCGAAGGCCATGCACCGCCAACCGCTGACGTTGGATGACTATTTCAATGCGCGGATGATCGCAGAACCGTTGTGCCTCTACGACTTCTGCCAGGAGACCGACGGTGCCGTCGCGGTGATCACCACCAGTATGGACCGGGCCAAGGATCTGCAGCAGCCACCGGTGCCGGTGGTCGCCGCGGCTCACGGTGGCGTGCGTGACTGGGGCAGGGCCTTCGCCTGGATGGGCATGCCCGACGAATACTTCGCCTCCTCGGGCAATGCGCCCATCGCCAAGCGGCTTTACGAGCAGGCCGGTATCGGCGCCGCCGACATCGACGTCGCGCTGCTCTACGACCACTTCAGCCCGATGGTGCTCATGCAGCTCGAGGACTACGGGTTCTGCGGCAAGGGGGAGGGTGGCGCGTTCGTCGAAAGCGGAGCGATCCGGTATGACGGCGGCTCGATCCCGGTCAATACCCACGGCGGTCAGCTCTCCGAGGCTTACATCATCGGCATGACCCACATCATGGAAGGGGTTGAGCAGATGCGCGGAACCGCCATCAACCAGGTCGCCGACGCCGAACTCGCCTTGGTCACCGGGGGGCCGGCGAGCCTGCCCGTGAGCGGGCTGATCCTGGGGTGCGCCGCATGAGTACCGCCGCCGCCGCCACGTTGGCCACGGTGATCCCCGGCGAGCACGTCCGGATCGCGGTCAATAAGGACACCGAGCCGTTCTGGCAGGCCGCGAAGGAGCGGCGGCTGGTGGCGCCGCAGTGCGGCGACTGCCGGACCTTCCGGCTGCCCCCGACGCCGTTCTGCCCCAATTGTCAATCTAAACAAGTAAATTGGGTGGACCTCAGCGGTGATGCCGTCGTTTACAGTTTCGCCGTAGTGCATGGTTTCCCCGGCATGCCGGATCTCGTGTTGGTGCCGGCGGTCCTCGACCTGCCCGACGCGCCCGGTGCGCGACTTGTCTCGAACGTCGTCGACATTGCACCCGCCGACGTCACGATCGGAATGCCCGTCCACGTTGACTTCTCACCGATCGCCGACGGCTGGCTGCTGCCCGTCTTCCGCGTTGGCGCTCAGGGCGAAGAGTAACGCCGTGCCTGACGACAGCGCTCTGCACGAGAAGCCGCTGGAGTTTCTGACCAGCATCGCCAACACCGGCGGATCCTGTGACGGTCAGGCCATCTTGCCCGTCAATGGTCACTTCCGTTGCACGTGCTCGTGCGGCGACTGGGACATCGAGGTCGACGACCCCCAGGAAGGCTTGCGGCAAGCGAGGATTCACACCGGCAGCATTGCCGACTGACACAAGAGGAGCCGAACCCGTGGGAAATCTGAATGGCAAAGTCGCCTTCATCACCGGAGCCGCCCGAGGCCAGGGTCGCGCGCATGCGGTCCGGCTCGCGGCGGACGGCGCGGACATCGTCGCGCTCGACATCTGCCGCGATATCGACTCCATCGACTACCCCAACGCCAGCCCCGAGGACCTCGACGAGACGGTCAAGCTCGTCGAGAAGGAGGGCAGGCGCGTCGTCGCCCGTCAGGCCGACGTCCGCGACGCCGACGCCGTCGAACAGGTAGTGGCCGACGGACTCGCCGAGTTCGGCCGCCTCGACATCGTGATCGCGAATGCCGGTGTCATTCGGCTGGGTCCTGGTGGCGATCGCCGGCAGACCTTTCGCGACATCATCGACGTCAACCTCGTCGGCGTGTGGAACACGGTGGAGGCCGCAGTCCCTGCCCTGATCGACGGAGGCCGCGGCGGATCGATCGTGCTGACGTCGTCGAGTGCGGGACTCAAGGGCACCGGCACGGATCGGGCTGGCGGCCAGGCATACACCGCGGCCAAGCGCGGGCTAGTCGGACTGATGCAGGTGTGGGCGAACGAGTTCGCGCAGTACTCCATCCGCGTCAACACCATCCATCCCACCGGTGTCGCCACCGGAATGGTAATGAACGAGACCATGGGCAAGCTGCTGGAGGCCAACGACACCGCGGTCGCGGCGATGCAGAACGCGCTGCCGATCCAGATCCTGATGCCCGAGGACATCGCCAACGCGGTGGCGTTCCTGGTGTCCGAAGAGGCGAAGTTCATCACCGGCACCGCCTGGCCACTCGACGCCGGCTTCGCCGTCCGTTGACAGTCCGGGCGGATGTCGAGGAGTATTGCGTCCGTCTCTTTACATAGTTAACCTAGTTCGATGTGTCTCTGTCGATCTGTGCTTAGCTTTCCGCCAGATTGACAGTGGACTGTCGTAGTATGCGAGCCGAGCGTGCCTGGAATTCGTGCTCGCTCTCGGCGGTACGGAAGGATGTCATGATCCAGAACCAGCCCACGGCAACATGTCCCGTGAAGAGTATCGATATGAACACCCCGGACTCGCCTGCGCTGACCCATTTCCGCCTGCTCGACGAGTGCCAGGACGAGGCCGGGCCGGTCTTCCGTAACACGGAGGCTGGCATGGACTATTGGGTGTTCACCGAGAACTCCGTGATCCTGGACGGACTCCAGCACCCGGAGCTCTGGTCCAGCAGCGTCATCGTGCCGACCGAGCCGGAGCCGCCGTACCAGTGGATCCCGATCATGATCGACCCGCCCGACCACGCGAAATGGCGGCATGTGCTGGCCGAGTACTTCTCACCTGGCCGGGTCAAGGGCTTGCGCGATGCGCAGCAGAAGCTGGCCGCGGAACTCGTCGACGGGGTCGCCGGCGAGGGCGGGTGCGACTTCGTGGCGCGGATCTCGCGGGTTTTTCCGTCGACGGTCTTCCTGACCATCATGGGCATGCCCGTCGACGATCTCGACAAGTTCCTGGCCTGGGAGGACATGATCCTGCATCAGAGCGGGGTGGGCGACGAAGTCAACGCGGCGCGACTCGAAGGCATGACGCATGTGATGGGCTACTTCTCGAGCCTGATTCAACAGCGACGCGAGAACCGCGACCCGGATGCCGACGACATTGTCAGCAAGGCCATCGACTGGACCATCGACGGCGAACCGATTAACGACCTGGAGCTGCTCAACTGCTTGTTGCTGCTGTTCATGGCCGGGCTCGACACGGTCTCCAACCAGCTGTCGTACGCGATGCTGCATCTGGCCACCCACCCGGCCGACCGCGCCCGGATCGTCGCCGAACCCAAGCTCATTCCGCGTGCGGTGGAGGAACTGCTTCGGGTTTATCCGATCGTGCAGACCGCACGAAAGGCGACCCAAGACATGGACTTCCACGGCTGTCCGGTCAAGGCGGGCGACATGGCGTCGTTCTCTCTGGCATTCGCAGGCCGGGATGAATCGGCCTATAACAACGCCCGCACGGTCGACTTCGACCGCGGCGTCACACGTCACCTGTCCTTCGGCGGTGGCCCGCACCGGTGCCTGGGTTCGCACCTGGCCCGACAGGAGCTGGCGGTGGTGCTAGAGGAGTGGCACAAGCGCATTCCGGACTACGGGGTCTCCGGGCAGCCGATCGAGCACGGCGGTCAGGTGTTCGGCGTTGATTCATTGAACCTGACCTGGCGCTGATGTGAGTGTGCCTCGCAGCAGTACGGAATGTGGCGTGACGTCGGATAGCTGACTGGGTGCGTGTGGCGCGGGTTGGAACATGCGAAATTCTTTGACGTTCGACGTAACCCGGACCGTTGGATCCGATCAACAGCTGACACAGGCCGCATGGCTGTTTCTGCCCGAGCTGCCCGCCGACGCGCGCGGCGTGCTGCTTTGCCTGGCCGGGGGTACCTACGACAAGCACTACTGGCACATCGACATTGACGGCTATCCCGGGTACAGCTTCGCCGAGCACCTGGCCCAACGTGGATTCGTCGTCATCGCAGTCGACCACCTCGCAATCGGCGAGAGCGCGGACCCCAAGGAGTTGGGCCCCGTAGGGTTGGAATTGCTCGCAAAGGGCGATGCCGAAGTCGCACGCCAGGTTCGAGAACGCCTGCGTCGCGGCGAGTTACACAAGGACCTGCCCCCGATTAGTGCGCCGCTGGTTGGCGTCGGCCACTCGATGGGCGCGTGCTTGACGACGATGGTGCAGGCGACTACGCGCCCCTACGACGCTGTCGTGCTGCTGGGCTACGGGGTGCAGATCACCAATGTGTACCAGGACACCCCCGACGCGGCCGAACTCGAGCAGCGAATCGAGCAGACCATAGAGGCGTCCAGCCAGCTGGCAGGGGTTAAGCCGACCGATGCCCACTTCTACGCGCCTCGCGCCTACCTCGCCGACCTGTTCTACGCAGGCGAAGTTCCACAGGACGTGATCGACGCGGACACTGCCGTGCAGAGCCGGACTCCCCTGCGGGCGGCCGCCGAAGTCACCACCCCGGGAATAGTCGAGCGCTACGCGGGTCAAGTGGATGTGCCCGTCTTCCTCGGGTTCGGTGCGGCGCTGGATGTTTCGCCGAACCCCCATTCAGAACCCGCCAACTACATTGGTTCCTCGGACGTGACGCTTTACCTCGTTCCGAATTCGGGGCATTGCCATAACTTCGCGAGTCACCGCACCCAGCTATGGGACCGCATCGCAAGGTGGTTGCCGACGGTCGTGCCCGTCCCACTCGCCGTCGACTCGGCCGTCGACGCTTAGGAGAGCGCAGTGCCCAACACGGTCGGATTCCTCGGCGCCGGACAACTCGGCGAACCGATGGTCGAGCGGCTGCTCGGCGCCGCCCACGAGGTCGTGGTGTATGCCCGCCGCGAGGAGGTTCGCCGCCGACTAGAGGCGAACGGCGCGGCGGTAGCAGGTTCGGTCGCTGACTTGGCGCGCAGCAGCGACGTCCTCATCTCGTGCCTGTTCTCCGATGCACAGCTACGCGAAACCGGGCTCGGCGCGGGTGGTTTCATTGCCAACGCGAAGCCGGGTGCCGTTTTCGTCTCGCACACCACGGGCACACTGTCCACCCTTGAGGCCCTGCGGGATAGTTCTGCTTCGGCACCGGTCATCCTCGATGCGCCGGTCAGTGGCACCGTCGAGAACGTCGATGCGGGCACGCTGACCGTGCTGATCGGTGGCGCGAGTGATGCCGTCGCCACGGTAACGCCGATCCTGGCCGCCTATGCCGACCCGGTGGTGGCGACCGGTGCACTGGGTAGCGCGTTGGCACTCAAGTTGATCAACAACCTGGTGTTCGCCGCGAACGCTCAAGTTCTCAGTGCGGCAACGCAACTGGGTACTCAGTTAGGCATCGAGCCGAGCGTCTTGCTGTCCACGCTGCAGGTGTGCAGCGCAAGGAGCCATGCGGCCGAGCAGGCCCAACGCATCGGCGGGATGGACCGGTTTGCCGAATTAGCGGGTCCGTTTCTACGTAAGGACATTGCGGCCTGCGGCGAAGCAGCGGCCGAGGCGGGTGTGGAGCTGGGTCTGTTGGGTGTCGTCGTCCAGGAGGGGCCATTGCGCCTGGACGCAGGTTCGGCGACCGCCGAGCATAGGCAAGACGGCGCTGCCTTCAGGCAGCGGTCAATGTGACCGCACCCCGAAGTCGATGTCCGCAACGCCGGCGAACGGTGTGAAGCCGGGCTTGTCCAGCCACGACGGGGCCGCGTCGTGTCCGGGTTCCGGGCGTGCCCAGTCCACCCAGGGCCCCCAGTCCTCGCGACGGAGCTTCTGCTGCAATGTTTGCGGGTGTGCGGCTTCGGCGGCCGCGTAGCGCTTCGCGAACTGCTTCATCTCGGGCAGCAGCCAGACGTCCTCCTCGGAGCACCATTGGCCGCCGCCGGCGTACTCGACGAATTGGTACGAGGGAAAGTCGATGGGCTGGCCGCCCGGCTGCGGATTATCGGCGCGATTGAGCACCTTGTATGCCACCCGCGTGTCGTCGACGACGTACCAGACCAGCGGGCTGTAGACCTGCGGTGCGGCGCCCATCGTCCCCTCGAGGAACTTGGTGATTTCGGCCGGGCCGGTGAACGTTCCGTAGAAGTGGTCGAAGTACGTCGCGTCGTCGGTGAATAGGTGTGCCCACGCGTTCCAGTCCTCAAGTACCGGCCCGGTCATGAAATACCGCCGGAACTCCCGCTCGACTTCCGCGATGTCTGCCATCGCGCTCAGCCGCCGAGTCGAAGGCCGGTGTTGCGGGTGCCGAATACGTCGGTAGCCATGATCGCGCCGAGTTTCTCTGCGTCCCAGCGTGTCTGGCCGTTGGAGACAGACGCGACCGGATGCCAGCCCTTGAGAAGTTGGAGATGTTCGCCCATCGCGCGGATGACCTGCCCGCTGACGTGACCGGCCTCCGGGCTGGCCAACCAGGCCACCACCGGCGAGCCCAGTGAGGGGTCTTTGGGGTCGAACTCGTCCTCGGCGCGCTCGTCGGGCTCGATCGGCGCCTGCGCGCCGGGCATCGATGCCGACATCCGGGTGCGTCCACCCGGGCTGATCGCATTCACCGTGGCGCCGATCGACGCCAACTCCAGGCTCAGGGTCTGGGTCAGACCGACGATCGCGGCCTTCGCGGCGCTGTAATTGGTCTGCCCGAAGTGGCCGTGCAGTCCGGCGCCTGAGGTGGTATTGATGATGCGGCCGTAAACCTTTCCGCCGGATTCCTTGGATTCCGCGCGCCACTTGCGGGCGACCGCGCGGCTGGTGAGCCAGCTACCGCGGACGTGTACCCGCATCACCAGGTCGAAGTCGTCGGCGGTCATGTTCCAGATTGCCTTGTCGCGAACGATTCCCGCATTGTTGACGACGATGTCAAGGCGCCCCAGCTGCGAGTAGGCGCGCTCGACGGCGAGGTCGACCTGCTCCTCGTCGCCGACGTCGCTGAAGTCGGAAACAGCCGTGCCGTCGCGGCTTTCGATAATCGCCACCACCTCGTCGGCCACCTTGCCGGTGCCCTCGCCGGACAAGCTGGTGCCCAGGTCGTTGACGATCACGGTGGCGCCGTGCTTGGCCAGCTCGAGTGCGTGGCCGCGGCCGATGCCGTGCCCCGCCCCGGTCACCAGGGCGACCTTGCCGTCGAGTAGTCCGGTCATGGGTTCTCCTCGCTGGGTGTGAAGACCGTCAGATAGGGGCTGTCGGGATCGTCGGCATCCACCGGGCGGAAGACGGCGGTGACCGGTATGCCGACTCGAAGGTCTTCAGGGTCCGCGCCTTCGATCGTCGTCATCAGCCGCGGGCCCTCGGCCAACTCGACGATCGCGGCCACATACGGCAGTCGCTCCTTGAACGGCGCCAGATCATTCACGTGGACAGTCGAATACGTGTAGAGCGTCCCGTTCCCGCCGGCCTGGACGGGATGCACGTCCTCGCTCCAGCAGTGTGGGCAGAACGGGCGGGGATAGTGATGGACCTGGCCGCATGCCGCGCATTCGGCGATCAGCAATCGACCTTGTCGGGCCGCCTCCCAGTAGGGAGCGCTGGCCGCGTCGATCGTTGGTATATCAGCGCGGGCCACCTTTACCACCCGGTGAATTCGGTCGGCCGTTTTTCCATGAACGCCTGCACACCTTCGCCTGCGTCGTGTGAATACGATTGGATCTCCTGCGCCATCGCCTCGGCGACGAACGCACCGGACCGATCGGTGTCGGGGGAGTCGTTGAGCAGCCGTTTGGTGAACGCGATCGCGGACGTCGGCGCTCCGGCGAGCCGGCTGGCGAAGTCGGCGACCGTGGCATCGAAGTCGGCGGCGCTGACCACCCGGTTCACCAACCCCAGCGTGAATGCTTCTGCTGCCGAGAGCTTTTCGCCAAAGAACGCCATCTCCTTGGCCTTCTGCATGCCGATGCGGCGCGGCAGAAGGTAGCAGCCGCCACCGTCGACCACCAGGCCGCGCTTGACGAAAGACTCTGCAAAGTAAGCGTTTTCGGTGGCGATCACCAGGTCGGAGGCGTACACGACGTGCGCCCCCAGGCCGGTCGCCGCACCGTGCACCGCGGCGATCACCGGTTTGTTGCAGTCCAGCACGCTGGCCACCAACTTCTGGGCCCCGTTCATGATGCGCTTCGTCGGCTCCAGCACTCGCTTCTCGCCCGTCGCGCGCCGTTCGGCCAGCGATCCCACGTCGGCTCCGCTGCAGAAGTGCTTGCCGTTGGCGCGCAGCACCACCACGCGTACCTTCTCGTCGGCGTCGGCGGCAGCCAGTAACCCGATGAGCGCGTCACGGTCGTCGGGGCGTACTGCGTTGGCCGCGTCGGGCCGGTTCAAGGTGATCGTCATGACGCCGCCCGCGACGTCGGAGAGGATCGCTGCCTGCGCGTTCATGGTGTGTAGGTGGCCTCGAGGTGTTTGACGCCGTTGACGAAGTTCGATCTCAGCATGACCGGTTCGCCCGCCGCGGTGATGTCCGGGTAGCGCGCATAGAGCATCTCGAACGCCACGTTCAGCTCCAGGCGGGCCAGGTGTGCGCCCAGGCAAAAGTGCGGTCCTGGGCCACCGAATGCGATGTGATTGTTGGGTTTGCGAGCGATGTCGAAGCGCTCCGGCTGGTCGAACACCGCGGGGTCGCGGTTGGCGGCGGGATACCAGACCACGACCTTGTCGCCGGCGTTGAAGGTGTGGGTGACTTTGCCCTGCGCGTCGGTCAGCGTCACGCCGTCGCGGGTTACCGTGCGGCGCATGTGGATCACCGGGCTGGCGTACCGCAAGATTTCCTCGACCGCGGTGGGCGCCATCTCGTCGTAGTTCGCCAGTAGCCGGTCACGCTGCTCGGGGTCGGCGCTGAGAATGAGCAGCCCGTGGGTCAGCGCATTGCGCGTCGTCTCGTTGCCGGCGCCGATCAGCAAGATGAAGAACTTCGCCAACTCCTGGGGGGTCAGGTTCTCCTCGTCTGAGGTGACCAGCTTGCTGATCACGTCGTCGCGGGGATGGGCGATGCGGTCCTCGGCGATCTGCTTGAGCAGCTCGATGAGTTGCTCGCTGGTGTCGGTGACGGCTGCTTCGATGCCTGCGATGGTCTGGTCGGGTACATACTCGGGGTCGGAGGCGCCCAGCACGACGTTCGTCGCCCGCACGATGAATTGTTCATGTTCTCGCGGGACGCCCAGCATGTTGTCGATGATGCGCAGTGGAAGAAGGGTGGCGAACGAGGAGACGAAGTCGCACCTACCCGAACGCGGCATCTCCTCGAGGATTTCGGCGGTGGTCTCTTGAGCCAGGCCACGCAGCTCGGCAAGTATGCGGGGAGTGAAGCCGCGCGAGACGATCTTGCGCAGCCGCATGTGTTCGGGATCGTCCATGTCGATGATCGAGCCGCGGTATTCGCGCATCTCGGCGGTCTGGTCGAAGATCTGCGTGCCTTGGCCGGAGCTGAAGTCGCCGGGCCGGCGGCTGATGTCGACGACGTCGCGGTGGGAGCCGACCGCCCAGAATCCGCGGGGCCGTGGTGAGTCGGGTCGGTTGGTGCGGACGAACACCGGGCCGCCGGCCTCGCGAAGGCGCCGGTAGAGCTCGCTGCGATCAGCTGGACGCTCCTGCCACCACCGCAAGTCGATCAGCGGCGCGAACTGCTGCTCGTCGGTGTCGATTGCGCTCACAGCACCCGATTCTGGCACCCATGTCACTTATAGGCAATGCCGGGGTGCTGTACCAAACGGGGCAATGACACGATAGTTGTTCACAGCAGGCGCGAGTTATCTAACATTAGTGTCACTGCAGTCGGAGGAGCGGAGGAGAGCACATGACCTTACGGGTCGGCATCATCGGCGTCGGTTGGGGCGCGCATGTGCAGGTGCCCGGTTTCCGGGCGGCGAAGGGCTTCGATCCCGTCGCGCTCTGTGCCCGCACACCTGATCGGCTGGAACGGGTGGCGACCAAGCTGGGCATCGAACAGACCTCCACCGATTGGCGGTCGTTCGTGACCCGCGACGATCTGGACGTCATCTCGGTCGCGACGCCCACTGTGCTGCACCATGAGATGACGATCGCCGCGCTGGCGGCCGGCAAGCCCGTGCTGTGCGAGAAGCCACTGGCCGGTGACCTGCCGGCTGCCCGCGACATGGTGCGCGCAGCGGCGGATGCCGAGCTGCCCACTGCCTGTTGCTTCGAGAACCGTTGGAACCCCGACTGGTTGGCCGTCGCGGACCGGGCGCGCTCGGGCTTCCTCGGTTCGCCGTACCTCGCGCGGGTAAGTCGCAGCGCGTCCTACTGGCATCCGAGTCATCCGCTGCAGGCCCATTGGATGTACGACCGCGAGCAGGGCGGCGGCTATCTGGCCGGCATGCTCGTGCACGATCTGGACTTCTTGTGCAGCCTGCTGGGCCGCCCGGTATCGGTGTGCGCCGAAGTCCGCACCAGCGACCCGGTCCGTGAACTGCCCGACGGAGGGACCCTATCCGTCACCGCCGACGACACCGCGGCGCTGCTGATGCGCATGGAGTCCGGGGTGACCGTCATTTTGAGTCTTTCTGTGATGGGCGCCCACGCCGACCACTATCGCCTCGAATTGTTCGGTTCCGACGGCACCATCATCGGCGACGGCGACTTACGTTCCGCGGCATACAGCCTCGGCGCAGCGACCGACGCGGGATTGAGTCCTCTGACGGTAGACGAACGCGAGCCCGCGCACCCCGAGCGGTTGCCCGGCGGCCTGGCGGGTCACGCCAGCAGGGCGATGGCGCTGATGCTGCAGGACTGGCTGCCCGCCTTCGACGGCGGCCCGAGCGGCGCGGCCACCTTCGAGGACGGGTTGTTGTCGCTCGCGGTGATCGACGCCGCGCACCGCTCATCCGAAGGCGGCGGCTGGGAGCAGGTGCTGGTTTGAGGCGCACTTCAAGTAGCCAATCTCAGCGGCAAAAGAAGGGAACTGCCCAATGAGAGGTGGACCGTCGATCAAGCATCTCGACGATGTACCGGCAGAGGAAATGCTGCGTTACGAGTTCGCTGATGGTCGCACGGCGTCGATCTGGGAGAAGTGGATCGAGCTGTCTCCTCGTTACTTCGCGTTCTGGAACAAATGGGACCCGGGCGCCATCTCCCCGCAGCACGGTCACACCGGCGATCACAGCAACTTCATTCTGGCCGGCGAGATCCGTTGCGGAGACGTAGTCGCCCGCGCCGGTACGCACATCATGCTCGAGTGGGGGGACGTGTTCGGACCCTGGGAGGCAGGCCCGCAGGGATGCGAACTATACGGGTTCATCGCCGGTGAGGGACAACCGTTCGGTGGCGACACCACCGCCTACGAAGCGTTGCTCGAGGCGCGCGGCGCCCGATCTGTGGCCTTGCCGATGCCAAAACGCTTGCCGCCGTGGATACTTGCCAAACTAGGAGTGCCATTCACCTCGTCGACCACCAACTGGACGGCGTCGACCTGAGCCGCTCGGGTGTCGTGCTCGTCGTCGGAGCTAGTTGAGGGACGAGCCGGCGTCGACCGTGACGTGCCGGCCGGTTATCGCTCGCGATTCGTCCGCTGCCAGGAACGCCACCGCAGCGGATGCGTCGGTGTCAGCCCAGGCCGCAGCTGGCCATAACATCGTCGAAAGCGACGCCGCACCAGCCTGATTCCCTCTGCAATCTACGTCGAGCATGACGGGCCGATGCAACCGTCCGGCACGCCGCACGTCGCCGCGATCCTCCGCGCCGCTGACGGTGTTCACCCGGATGCCTTGTGGCGCCAATTGTTTGGCCAGCGTCTTCACGTACTGCGAGACCATCGACTGAGCGAGCTCGTATGCTGCCTCACCGTGTCCCTGCGGTCGATCGAGATGAGGTGCGTGCGGGGAGAGTCTGGGACCAGAAGCGATGAGGGACGATCCTTCGACCAACCGCGGCATCGCGGCGCTGAAAGTATTGACCACGCCGATGAAGTCGACGTCGAAGGTGTCTATGAAGGCCGCGATCGGGGCGTCCGGCCGAGTCGGGGCAATGGCGGCGTTGGCGACGACGACATCGAGCGCGCCGAGTTGCCGCACCGCGGTGTCGACGGCGATCTCCATTTCGGTGCGATCGCAGACATCGCACCGATACACCGCCGCTCTTCGCTCGAGCTTCTCGATCATGGAAGCGGTGCGGTCGAGGTCTTCGCTCGTCGCGAGTGGATACTCGCACGACGGAATGTTGTCGCACAGATCCACCAACATGACGTCTGCGCCTTCCCAGGCCAAACGCAGCGCGTGGCTTCGACCGCGACCCCTGGCCGCGCCGGTCACGAGCGCCACCTTGCCCGCGAGACGTCGACTAGTCACGACCTTCTCCGGCGAGAAGTCCCTCGGCGGGCGGATAGAGCAGCACGCCGCGGATATTGGCGCCGGCGTGCATGTCGGCGTAGCCGTCGTTGACCTTCTCCAACGGGTAGGTGCGGGTCACCATCGATTCGAGGTCGACCTGGCCGGCACTGTACAGCTCGAGGATCTTCGGGATGTCTGCACGCGGATTGCCCGAGCCATAGAGGGTTCCGATGATCTGCTTTTCTGTCAGGGTGAGGTCCATCAGGTTGGCCCGGATCTCGCGCTCCAGCATCGGGTGGATGTTGGTGACCACCAGCCGGCCCCGCTTGGCCGTCATGGCCAGTGCCTTGGCGACCAGTTGGCCATCACCGACTCCCATGGCGCAGATGAACTTGTCCACGCCGCGGTTCCAAGTAGCCTCGGCGACAACATCTTTGGCCTCGTCCCAGTCCGCCGCGGTATGCGTGGCTCCCATCTTCACGGCTTCGGCCCGCTTGTACTCCGACGGGTCGATGACCGTGATCGTGCGGGCACCCGCGAGCCGGGCACCCTGTACCGCCGCGGCGCCGATGCCTCCGACGCCGGCCACGGCGACCGTGTCGCCCGGCCGGACCTCGGCGGCGTACACCGAGGATCCCCACCCGGTAATGAAGCCGCAGCCAAGAAGGCAGGCCAGGTCGAGGCGATAGTGGTCTGGGATCTTCACGCAACTTGCCTCGTGGACCACGGTGTGGTACGCAAAAGAACCGATGCCGCAGGCCAGCGCGAGGTCTTCGCCACCGAGATGGTGGCGGGCGGTTCCATCGTGAATCTGCATGCCCGAGTAAATCTTTGCGCCGAGGTCACACAGGCTCTGATGCCCTGTCGAGCATGAGGGACACCGGCCGCACGACGGAATGAAGCTGAACACGACATGGTCACCCGGCGACAGCCACGACACATGTTCACCGACGGACTTGACCACACCCGCACCTTCGTGGCCGCCGATGCAGGGCAGCCGGATCGGCATGTCGCCGGTGACGAGGTGGTCATCGGAGTGGCACATGCCCGAAGCGTGTAGTTCGATCAGTACCTCGGTCGCCTTCGGCGCATCGAGTTCGATGGTCTCGACGGACCATGGCGTGTTGCGTTCGAATAGGACCGCTGCCTGGGTGAGCACTGGAATCCCTTCCGGGTCAACGAATGATGGCTTGATGTTCGACAAACCCGGCGATGCCCTCGGGGCCGCCTTCGCGGCCGATGCCGGACTGCTTGAATCCACCGAACGGGCTGGCGAAATCGAGCACTGCGGTCGAGTTGACGGCCACCGAACCGACGAGCAGTTGGGCCGCCACTGCGGCCGCCCTTTCCTCGTCGGCGGACCACACCGCCCCGACCAGGCCATAGCGGGAGTCGTTGGCGATGGCCACTGCCTCGGCTCCATCGGCGTCGCCGGTGTCGTCGTAGGCGATGACGACCGCGACCGGACCGAAGACCTCCTCGCGGGCGATCTCCATGTCATTGGTGGCCTCGACCAGTGCGGGCGAGACGTACCACCCTGGGCGGTCGGGCCGTTCGCCGCCGACCAGCACGGTAGCGCCGTCGTGCCGCGCGCGATACAGGAACCCCTCGACCCTGTCGCGCGCGGCCTCGTTGATCAGCGGACCGATGTCGGTGGCCCGGTCGGCGGGATCTCCGACGACCAGACCGGCGACCGCGGCGGTCAGCGCGGTCACGAACTCGTCATACCGGCTGCGCGGCAACAAGATACGCGTCAGCGCGGCACACAGCTGACCGTTGTTGCCCATCACGCCGGCGACCAAGCCGGGCACCGTCGTCTCGAGCGGCGCGTCGCGCAGCACGATGGCGGCGGACTTCCCACCCAGCTCGGTGCTGCAGCGGCGGATGCGGGAGCCGCACGATGCCGCGATCCGCGCGCCGACGGCCGTCGATCCGGTGAAGCTGATCTTGTCGACGCCTGGATGATCGGTCAGCAGCTCGCCGGTCTCGGCGCCGCCGTTGACGACGTTGACCACGCCGTCGGGCAGGCCGGCTTCCTCGATCGCCTCCATCAGCACGCCGAATTCGAGTGGAGCGTCGGGCGATGGCTTGAGCACTACCGTGCACCCCGCGGCCAACGCCGGACCGAGCTTCAACGCGGCGATGAATAGCGGCGTGTTCCAGGGCACGATGGCGCCGACCACACCGACGGGTAGTTGACGCACTTCGACCGTGCCGCCCGTCATGGAAGCCCGCCGCGACGAGAAGGGATAGTCCGGCGTGATCGCCGCGTAGGCGCGCAGCACCCCGACCGCGGTGATGACCTGACCGAACGTGCTCCAGGATCGCGGCGAGCCGATCTCCGCAGTGGTCAGGTCAGCCAGTTCGCTTTTGCGGGCGTTCAGCGCGTCGGCGAGTCGGCCCAGCGCCGCGCCCCGATCGGCGGCGGGCACCCGCCCCCAGGCCGGCAGGGCACCGCGGGCGGCCGCGACCGCGGAATCCACTTCCGCCCGGCCGGCAAGACCCACTGTGCCGAGCAGCTCGCCAGTGCTCGGCGACATCACATCCAGCGTCCCGGCGTGCGCTTCCGACACCCATTTGCCTGCGACATAGCTCGCCGCCAACTCGACCATGGCCACCGATTCTGGCAGCTATGTCATCTTTGGACAAGCGGTTCATTGGCTGTGAAGCGACCATCTGGTTCCGGTTCTGCATTTTTTCTGACACTATTGGTCACTATGAACGCTTCGCCTGACAGTCTTTCGGACGACTGCGCTGGACGGCCATGGGAGCTGACCGTGGAGCGCGGCAAGATCGCCGAGTTCGCCGAAGCCATGTTGTGTGACGATCCGGCCTATCGCGGTCCGGAAGCAATCATCCCGCCGACGTTTCTGACCACCGGCGGGCGCTGGGCGCCGGCCGGTGCCAGGGTCGACGTGGGTTTCGAGCGCAAGCGCTTGCTGCACGGAGAGCAGGAATACACCTTCCATGCCGCTCCGCCCGCCGCCGGCGACGTGCTGATCGCGCAGGAGCGGATCGTCGACCGCTATTCGAAACCCGGCAAGCGCGGGGGCACAATGCGTTTCGCGACTGTGGTGACCGAATACCGCAACGAGCAGGGAGCACTCGTCGCCGAGGCCAAAGCCACCTTCATCGAAACGGCGGCGAAGCAATGACGGTGACCACCACCTCGGTGAGTGTCGGCGCGCAGGCTCCCGCCCGTGAATTCGGGCCACTGACGCGGCAGATGTTCGTTCGCTACGCCGGGGCGTCCGGTGACTTCAACCCCATGCATTACGACGATCACCTCGCGCACTCCGCGGGCTACCCTTCGGTATTCGCGCAGGGCATGTTCTCTGCGGCGTTGCTGGCCGGGTTCGCCACCGACTGGCTGGGCGCGGGCTGCGTGCGGCGCTTCGGTGTCCGCTTCCGCGAGCAGGTCTGGCCCGGCGACGTGCTGACCTGTTCCGGCACGGTGACCGCGGTGTCGGCAGAAGCCGACGCCGACCGGGTGAGCGTGGAGTTATCCGCCACCCGGCAGACGGGCGGGGTGGCGATCACCGGAACCGCGGAGTTCCTGGTCCCGCGAAACGCCCCTGGGCGCACCGCGGGAAGCCCGCGACGGCCATAAGCTGAAAACCGCCATGTCCGAAGCCTCGATCGTCCGCAGGGCCAGTTACGGTCCGTCCAGCCCCGCTGTGGGCGCTCGCGGTGCCAGCACCCGAGGCCGGATCGCCGAGGTCTCGCTGGAGCTGTTCGGCCGGCTGGGGTACTTCGACACGTCGGTCGACGCGATCGCCAAGGCAGCGGGGGTGTCCCGGGCCACCTTGTACCAGTACTTCAAGGGCAAGGACGAGATCTTCCTGGAGCTGCTCAATGAATGCGGCGGCGCGTTGTTCCGGGTGGCGCGCCGCATCGGCGCGCTCGGGCCCGACGAGGTCGGTTTCGACAATCTGAACTGGTGGCTGGGCGAATGGAGCTGGGTATTCGACAAGTACTCCACCATGTTCGTGCAGTGGACCGCGATCGCCTCGTCGGATACCAAGGTGCGGCCCGAAATCACCCGGTTTGTGCGCGGTTACAACCATCGCATCGCCGAGCGGCTCGCGGCCTCCGGGCTGACGGGGCTGGACCCGGAGGTCGCGGCCATGACGATGACCGCGCTGGTGCATCGCATCAATTTGTTCGTGCATACCGACCGCGCCTACGGTCGCAGCGCCAAGGACGCGGTTGACACGCTGTCGGTGTTCCTGCAGCTGATGTTGTTCCCTGACACCCCGCCGTCGGTGTTGACGTCGTTGGGTCTGCACGCCAGCGCAGACCCGGCGGCCGATGTGGACGCGCTCGAAGTGCCGCCCGCGCCAGACGTTGCGGGGCTGTCCGTCAGCGATCGCACCGCGACACTCAGTAGGCGCGCCGTCACCACGGTGAATGCTCTGGCCGATGCCGGCGCCGCTCAATTCCGTGCGCGCGGCTACCGCAGCACCAGTGTCGACGACATCGTCGAGTCGGCCAGCGTGGCGCGCGGTACGTTCTACAAGTACTTCAACGACAAGCAAGATCTGCTGGCTGCCGTGGCCGCCGAAATCTACAGCGCCGGAATGGCATTCGCCGACCGGATCGCCGAGGTCGATCCGGTGGGCAAGAAGTCGACGCTGCGGCATTGGCTGGGCACCTACGTCGAGTTCTACGACAGGTATTCGGGCTGCATCGAGGCCTGGGCCGAAGGCGCCACCGACGATCCCACCATCGTCAGCATCGGCGAGAACGGACAGGTGCAGATGGACATCGGTGCGGCCAGGATGCTGATCCGCGGCTCGGAGCGGTACCAATTCGATCCGGTGATCTCGGCGCTGATCCTGCGCGCGCTGGTCACCCGCGTGCCGCAGGCGGCCCTCGATCTGCCCGAGCCCATCGACGACGACGAACTCATCGACGTGTTGATCACCTGCATCCGCCGCGGGTTCTTCGGACGCAAGAGGTAAAACGGGCTCCCCGCCTATACCGTCGTAACACCTTCGGCGACAAGCCCATCGATCGCCTTCATCGAATATCCCAACTCGCACAATATTTTTCGGCTGTGCTCACCCAGCGCGGGCACGTCACCCAGCACCGGGTCGACGCCGGCCAAGGCAGCGGGCGGCGGCAATGCGGCCGCCGGACCGCCCGATGTCTGAATTTCCTGCCACCGGTCCCGGCCGACGAGCACCGGATGCAGCCACAACTGTCCGACGTCGTTCATCCGGGCGTGTGCCACGCCTGCGACTTGCAGCCGCTCCTCTAATTCCTCGGCGCTCAGCCGCGCGGCCGCGGCGGCGATGACCGCCTCCAACTCGTCGCGGTTGGCCACCCGATCGGGATTCGTGGCGAACCGCGGGTCGGTGACGAGATCAGTTCTGTCCAAAACGTTCTGGCAGAACCGTTGCCATTCGGTTGGGTTCTGCACGGCGAGCAGGACGGTTCCGCCGTCGCCCGCGGTGAATGGGCCATAGGGGGCGATTGTCGGATGCCGCGCACCTGTGCGTGGCGGTGCCGCTCCGCCATAGCGGCCGTAGTAGAGCGGCTGGGACATCCACTCGACCAGCGCATCGAACAACGACACCGACACCGGATGGACCGCCCCGGTCGTGGCGCGAGTGTAGAGCGCGGTGAGGATTCCGGAGAAGGTGAACATGCCCGCGGCGATATCGGCGATCGACACACCGGTGCGCGCCACCTCGGCCGGCGAGCCGGTCACCGACAACAGTCCAGCCTCGGCTTGTACCAACAGGTCATACGCCTTGCGGTCGCTCCAAGGGCCGTCCTGACCGTAGCCGCTGATGGTCGCCGTAATGGTCCGCGGGTGCGTGCAGGCCACCGATTCGGCATCCAATCCCATCCGGGCCGCCGCCCCCGGCGCCAGGTTCTGCACCAGCACGTCGGCGCCGTCGAGCAGACGGTCGACGATGCGTCTGCCCTCGGGTTGCTTGAAGTCCACGGTCAACGACTCTTTGCCGCGATTCAGCCAGACGAAGTAGCTCGACTCGCCGTGCACCGAGCGGTCATAGCCGCGGGCGAAGTCACCCCCCTGCGGGCGCTCGACCTTCACCACCCGGGCGCCAAGATCGGCGAGCTGCCGGGTCGCATATGGCGCTGCGACCGCCTGCTCGAGGCTCACCACCGTGATGCCCGCCAACGGAGCGTTCGCCATGTCGTACCCCCGGGGCTGAGATGACGCAGATGTCAGAAGGAGGATAACAGTTGCCGGTATTCAACTCGAATGCCCTTCAGCAAGCAAAACAAGTAATGTACGAAGTGTCAGATACGGCTAGGCTAGCCAGGTGGCAGTCAGCTTCCCGCAGTCACCGACGGGTCCCCTGAGCGGCGTCAAAGTGGTCGAACTCGCGGGCATGGGGCCCGGGCCGCACGCCGCGATGCTGCTCGCGGACCTCGGTGCTGACGTGACGCGGATCCAGCGACCCGGGAGCGACGGTGGGGGCGCTCAGCTGCGCGGGCGGCGAACTGTCGTCGCCGATCTCAAAGACCCTGCCGACCTCGACGCCGTGCGTCGCTTCATCGACGAGGCAGACGTTCTCATCGAGGGTTTCCGCCCCGGCGTCACCGAACGCCTCGGCATCGGACCCGCCGAATGTTGCGGTCGCAACCCGGGATTGGTCTACACCCGCATCACCGGGTGGGGACAGACCGGTCCCCGGGCCCACCAGGCCGGCCACGACATCAACTACATCGGCCTCACCGGACTGCTTCATGCCATGGGTGACCCCGATCGTCCCCCGGCACCACCTCTGAATCTGCTCGGCGACTACGGTGGTGGCTCGCTATTCGCGGTCGTGGGCGTGCTTGCCGCCTTGCTCGAGCGGCACGCCTCGGGGCGGGGTCAGGTGATCGATGCGGCGATAGTCAACGGCGTCCCGCTGCTAGGCCACGTGCTGTGGGCGATGCTCGGCGACGGCCGGTGGTCAGGCGGGCGGGGTGACAACATCTTTGATGGATCGGCGCCGTTCTACCGCACCTACGAATGCGCGGACGGTGGCTACGTCGCCGTGGGTGCGCTGGAACCGGCCTTCTTCGCCGAGTTGCTGCGTCTGCTGGAGATCGACCCGGACACTCTGGGCCCGCAACGGGAGCGTGCCGGCTGGCCCGCGATGCGGGATGCCCTGTCGGACAAATTCCGGGAGGAAACTCGGGACCACTGGGCGCGGGTCTTCTCGGATAGCGACGCGTGTGTTACGCCGGTTCTGACCGCGACCGAGGCGATCGACGATCCGCATATGCGGGCCCGCAACGTATTCGTCGACGTCGACGGGATCCGTCAACCGGCGCCCGCGCCGCGCTTCTCCCGAACCCAGGCCGCGCAACCGCGACCCGCGCATGGCGCCTCGGTCACGCTGACGTAGCTACGGCCATCCCGGTGATCCATTCCGGCACAGGCTCATAGACCATCGGAGTCACCGGCCGGCCACCGCCCGCGGCGCCAGCGGCAAGCCAGGTCCTGACCTCGTTGGCGCCCGCGCCCGCACGGACGTGGGCGGTGTCGACGAGTCGAATCAGCGCGGCGACATCCCAATTCGACATGGCATCCAACACTTCGGCGTCCCAATCGGGACGGATCTTGGTACGCGCGTCCGCCATGCCCTCGGCGATGATCCGTGCCCGGTCTTCGTCGCTGAGGTCGTAGGTGTCGACCTCCAGACTCGGCGGGGAGTGTGACAACCCGCCGGTGCCGATCACCAGCACCCGCTTAGCGATCCCGTCGAGGAACCGGCCAACTTCCGCGCCGAATTCTGCGACCCGACGGCCCGTCGGCAGCGGAGCCGTGGCACAGTTCACCGGCACCGGGATGACCGGCTTGACCGCCAACTCCCCGAGAAGGTCCCGAACAGGTTGAGCGAACGCGTGATCCAGCCCGATGTCACGGCATGCGGCGACATCGAATCCCGCCGACAGCAAGTGTTCACACAATCCGCGTGCCAGCGCGGACGGGACGTCCAGGTCACCGGCCGGATGGCCGCCCTCGGCCAGAATTGACGCGGACAGCGCAACCCCGAAGGCCGGCACCACGTGGCGAAACGCGCGACGGTGGTCACCGCCGAACACGACAACCACGTCGGGATCGAACACTTGCGCGCGCTCGGCCGCCGACGTCAGTGCCGAGCGGAACCGGCGACCGAAGGCGTGTTCGACATCGCGTTCCTTACCCGGGCTGTGGCTCGCGCAGACGACCAGTCGATCCGGCGTCATTCATCACCTCCGGTAGAAGTGACACTCATGTTAGATGAGTTCGGCTGCCACGGCGAAAGCCCCCGCTTCACACCTTCAGCACGACGCCCTGCGTGAGCGCCGCGATGACGCCCAGGATGACGATAAACGCCACGCATGCCGCGATAAGACGGACGGTTTCTTTCCGCAGACCGGCATCGGTCTGCGGAGGAAGAAAGAATTCGGCGGGCAGCTTTGTCACACGGTCGGATGCCACCACGACTCCTTTCGGATCACGGAATGTACGGGCTGTCGGCGCCGGTGACCGTGCGCAACACCACGAGCGGAACAATCAGAAAAACAAAGAAGGTGATCTGGAAGACGATGAACCAGGCGCCCAGTCGCATAAGTTCGAATCGCCATCGCGGAATCGCCACCTCGTAGTTGAGGCCGTCGTCGAATTCTTGCTGCTTGGTCAAGACCAGTCGCTTGGTGGCGACGGCGGTCCCGCCCCCACTTTCGGTGTCGCCAGGCGAATGCAACGCGGTCCGTGGGACGGTGAAACGATCCAAGCGGCAAAAACGCTCGAAATGGTTGAGCCCGCGAATCGGTGGCTTACCGGCCCAGTAGGCGATCAGGTTGGGCCATACGCACATGATGCCGATGGTCCAGAGCAACGTGATGCGACCACCGTTGCCCCACTCCAGAACTGGCCCGATGCCGGGATCGTAGGTCCACCATCCCATTGCCGTGGCGGTGCCTTCGACGGCGAAGTCCCAGACATAGTTGACGGGAATCGCAAGCACCAGCATTGATTTGAGCATGCTCCAACCAAACCGCGCGGACACCCATTGGCTCAGCCACAACACCAGGATCGCGTGTACTCCCCAATACACCGCGTAGGCGAACGGCATGAACAAGGGATCGTTGGGAGTCTTGATCGGTAGCCACTCGAGCAGATGGTGTTGCGCAAACGCCGGACTGTAGAACAACATCTGGCCCCAGTCCCCGACGGTCTCCATCCAGTACACCGCAAGGCTGTTGAACAGGAAGAGGAAGCCCCAGGTCAGGCGGCGTCGCCGGATGACATCGGCTACCGCCAGAACCATGAAGATGCTGCCGGCGATCGGTATCACCCAGTTGAAGAACCAGACCCCAGATGGATTGAGGGTTGCTGGTGGCGCCAATTGCGACGTGGCGAAAAGCATCGTTGCCTTTCAATGGGCAAGTGATGGAACGGACTCCAGCACCTTCTTTCAACATGTCTAACCTAGTTCGCTATATAACGTTTGTCACCTGAATCCGCGATGAGGGCGCCGCTGAATGACGGCTCGAATGCCACGCGAAAGAGGCTGATCGACGCCTTCGCGAGGTTGCGAGCGCAATCCGATTCGGACGTTGACACTATGACAGTGAACTGTCATCTTGGGATAGGTCGTGTCAAAGGAGCTGCACAGTGACGGATCTGAAGTCGCCTCGGCATACCGAGCCGTTGCCAGTCGAGCCCGGGCGGATCAAGACCCTTCGGCCAGTGCTGTTCTGGTCGAGCCTCGGCGCGGTGTGCATCGTCATCGCCGCCTACGTCTACATCTCGTGGATTGGTTCCGGCAACGCGACTCCGGTAAATCCCGGACCCGACCCGATCCCCGGAGCCACCCGGTGGGCAATGACCGCCTTCCAAATCGCTTGCCCGCTACTAGCTCTGGTCGCGATCGTTTACGTGGTCCGCAAGAGCCTGCGCGAGCGCCAACTCTGCGTCGAAGCAGCGATCGTGATCGGATCGGCGATCGCCTGGTGGCACGATCCGCTGATCAACTGGTTTCAGCCAGTTCTGTTCTATAACGCCGGACTGGTCAACTTCGGCAACTGGACGCAGAACATTCCCGGCTGGTTGAGCCCCGACGGCCGATTGATGGCCGAACCGGTGCTCATGATCGGAATGATCTACATCTGGATGCCCCTGGCCATGGGGACGCTCGCCCGCTGGGCCATGGGTCGCGCCCGCCAACGGTGGCCGGCTCTGGGACCCGTCCGCACCTTCTGCGCCGGTTGGCTCGCGGTATATGTCATCGAGTTTCCACTCGAGATCTTTGCGGTGCGCCATGGCCTGCTCGGCTATCCGGCATCGATTCCCAGCGTCACGCTGTGGGCCGGGCGGACTGTTCAGATACCGCTTTACGGCCCCGTCCTGTGGTCGCTGGTGCTCAGTTCGAGCGGTGCGCTCATGTTTTTCTGCAACGGTGACGGCCAGATCCGGGTGGAGGCGGGTGTGGAAACTCTGCGGTGGGCCGGCCCTTGGGTCCGAGGGGTGCTCAGGGTGCTGGCCGTGACCGGCTTTCTACACGTGGTGGCGATCGGCGTGTACGACCTACCGGTGAACCTTGCCGGCTTCTACGCCGGGCCGACCCAGAACTACCCCAGCTACTTGCGCACGCAGTACTGCGGACCGGACACGCCCCGACACTGTCCGGATGGCACCCGCTTCGATGATCGCTAGGTGGCGCTACTTCAGGACCGCGGGCAGGGCGGCGAACTCCTGACGGATCAGGTCGTCGAGCGACCGGCCCGGCGCCGACAACCATTGGTTGAGGGCGCGCTCGACGAGCAGCATGCCGACTGCCGCTAACAGCCGGCATTCGCTGTTGGGCGCCGGCAATCGGCGTCGTTCGGCGATCACCTTGGCGACGGTCTCCGCGTTGGCCTCGTGGTTTCGCCGTTCGCGGCCCAGCAAGACGAGCGACGATGCGACCGCCTCGTGGTACTGCGCGATCCTTTTACGGATGCGTTTGAGGCCTGGCGCAAGCAATGCGAATGAATTCGCCAGGGCCTCGAAATCCGAGACCTTGTCCGGTTGGGCCAGGTAGACCCCGCTGACTGCGTCGATGAAGTCGTACTCGCCGAAGAAGAGCACCGACTCCTTGGTTGGGAAGTAGCGGAAGAACGTCCTCGGCGAAACCCCGACACTCTCGGCGATCTGGTCTGTGGTGGTCTCGTCGTACCCGTTGGTGCTGAACAGGTCCAGGGCCGCATTCAGCAGAGCACTACGGATCCGGTTCGCATGCTCATCCCGCGGTGATCGGTCGCCCCGGGCCATCCGCCAACCTCCTCCTACGTCTGGGTGTCCCGACAGTACAACGACCACGGGTGCCGACACATCGTTGACACTCGTCGTGATACCAACGATACTTCCCAATATATGACAGTCAACTGTCAGAGTGATACTTAAGCGCCGGCCGGCGCGGGAAGAGGGGTTTCCGTCTCTATGACCGAGCTCGGCGTCACCGCAACGCTGAATATCAACGACCTGCCCTTCGCCGAAGACCGCACGCGCGCGTGGCGGGAACTGCGGGAGGCGGGCGAAGCGGTGAGTTCTGGCGAAGAGATCGTGCTCACTAGCGCAGAGGCCGTGGAGTTTGCGGCCAAAAGACCCGAGATCTTCTCGTCGGCACAAGCTTTCGACCGCCTTGGGAGCCCCGTCCCGCTGATACCGATCGCGATCGATCCGCCGGATCACACCCGGTTCCGCCGACTGCTCGATCCGTTCTTCAGCCCCAAGAAGATGGCCGAGCGTGAGCCCGAATTGCGCAGGCAGGCTGGAGAATTGATCCACGCCATCGTCGCGAGGGGCGAGTGCGACGTGGTGAATGACCTCGCCACACCGTTTCCGTCCCAGGTTTTTCTGACGCTATTCGGACTGCCCATGGCCGACCGCGACCGGTTGGTGCGCTGGAAAGACGCGATTCTGCAGTTCACCGATCCGAGCAGCTCCGAAGCCACCCCGGAGGTGATGGCGCACGCGCTCGAGTTGTTCACCTATCTGAGCGAGCACATCGCCGAGCGGCGCGCCGATTCAACAGGCAGCGACATGCTCACCCAATTGATCCAAGACACCGACGAGGGGGGAATGTCGGACAACGAAATCCTCGGCCTGTGCTTCATGTTCGTGCTGGCCGGGCTGGACACCGTCACTTCTGCCGTCGGATTCTCGTTGGCCAGGCTGGCGGCCGACGCCGAGCTGCGCCGCCGTGTCGCGAACGACTTCACCCTCATCCCGGCATTCATCGAGGACATTTTGCGCGTCGACGGACCCGTCCCGTTCGCGCCCCGCGTCACCACCGAGGAGATCGAAGTCGCGGGCAGGGTCGTGCCCAAAGGCACCACGGTCATGCTCAGTTATGGAAGCGCCGACCGTGATCCGCGGCGGTACTCCGACGCCGACGAGGTCCATCTGGACAGCAAGGTCGTGCACTTCGCCTTCGGGCGCGGGCCGCATCGTTGTCTGGGTTCACATCTGGCGCGCCTCGAACTTCGACTCATCCTCGAGGAGTGGCACTCCCGCATACCCGAATACACTCTGGCTCAAGACAAGCCGCCGAAAATGCCGTGGCCTACCGGGACGATGTCGCTGCAATCGGTACCGCTGAACATCAAACCGCCGTCGCGGGATCAGTCGTTCTGACGGTTGCGCGAGTCTCACCCGACTTTCGGGATGATTTCCTCGGCCACCCACTGCATGTGGTCGAGGTAGGCATTGAAACCGTCCAGCGCAGGCGGGTTGACCCAGGTGTCGGTGACGCCGCGTTCGGCCAGCATGTTGCAGTTGTCGATGACCTGTTGGGCGTTTTGGCCGAATTGTGCATTCGGGTCGTCGACAATCGCGTGCTCTTGACCGATGGAGAGCACCGCCAGGCTGTAGAACAGCGAGAACGGCCGGTCGTCGAACCCGGGTTGCGAGCGCAGGTAGTCCATTTTGGCCGGCAGTTCCTCGGGTTTGGTCAGCCATGGCGCCCAGCCGTCGCCGAACCGGGCCGCGCGGCGCAGCACCGCATCGGCGTCTCCGCCCATCCATATCGTCGGGTGGGGCTGCGAGATCGGCTTGGGCCCGAACGCGATGTCGTCGAACTTAACGAAATCGCCGTCGAAGCTTGGCGAATCGCTGTGCCACAACTCGAACATCGCCTCGAGATACTCGTCGGTCATGCGGCCCCGCTTGTTGAAGGGGACGCCGATCGCGTCGTACTCCTCCTTGAGCCAGCCGACGCCGACGGTAGTCTGGGCGCGACCGCCACTGAGCCAATCGAATGTCGCGATCTGCTTCGCGGCGACGATCGGATTGTGCAGCGGCAGGATGATCACCATCGACCCGATGGTGATCGTCGAGGTGGCGCCCGCGACGAAGGCTTGGGCGGTGGTGGCGTCGAAGTAGTGGTCGCCGGACAACGCGACGTGACCACTCGGGGTGAGAAAGTGTTCGGGCAGGAACACCATCGAATAGCCCAGCTGCTCGGCATGTTGGGCAACGCGCGCGATGTGGGAACCGGTGAGCTGGTGTTCCCAGGGCTGCGTGATCGCCGCGACGTGCATGCAGTTGGGTAGGTACACGGTGAATCTCATTTGGCGCCTTCCGATTTCATGGCCGGGTGGCGGAGCGCTGACAGGAGGTTCCGGGGGCACGCCGATCGCGACGGTCTCATTATGGCAGTCTACTGTCACACGTCAAGACGGATGCGCCTGGCATTGACTATGGCAGTGGACTGTCATAATGTGACTGTGACCCCTGGCTGTTGCGAAAGGCGTGTTGCGTGGATCCGAACCTGTTCATTGCGCTCACCAATCCGATCGAGGGCGAAGATGATGCCTTCAACAAGTGGTATGACGCTCAGCACGTGCCAGAGGTTCTCGAAGTTCCCGGAGTCGTTGCGGCGCAACGGTATGACATTACCGAGCTGAAGGTTCCCGACGACCCCGACCTGCCGGCTCAGTTGCCGCCGCCGACGCATCGCTACATGGTGATCTACGAGCTGGACAACGAGCCCGAGGTCGTGATGGCGGAGTTCCTGAAGCGCGTCGTAGCCGGCACACTTTCGTTGGGGGAGTGGCTAGATCTGACCACGGTGTCCCTTACCGGGTGGGCACCGCGGGGCGAACGCGTGCTGGCGGAGCGCTAGTGGGCGAGTTGCTCGCCCGCATTCACGCCCAGCGCGCGTGTCGGCGCTTCGATCCGGACGGCAAGGTGCCCGATTCCGACGTCGAGCAGATACTGGCAGCCGCGGTGCACGCGCCGAGCGCGGAGAATACCCAGCCTTGGACGTTCATCGTGGTCCGCGATGACAGCAACCGCGCGCTGCTGGCCGCGTGGTGGACGGAGACGTGGAATGCCGGCGGCGGCGACTTCGTCAGGCAAAGCGTCGAAGACAAGGTGCTGGTCGCCGACCTCGAATTCGGTTTTAGCAAAGGCGGCTTCGCCGCGGCACCGGTTGTCATAGTGGTGTGCGCCGACACGGATCGCGTGCCGGAGATCTATGCACCGTCGTCGATCTACCCTGCCGTGCAGAACATGCTGCTTGCCGCCGCCGACCTGGGATATGGCTCGTGTCTGACCACCGGTCTGACCACCTTTGGTGTCGATCGGGTGCGGGAACTGCTGCAGCTGCCGCAGAACCTGATACCGATGGCCGCGGTCTACGTGGGCGTGCCCGCGCTCAAGCTTTCACCACCGCGCCGCCGCCCGGCGACGTCGGTGACCTACCGTGAGGGTTTCGGTAACCCGTGGTGACGAGAATGGAGAGTTGCCAATGCCATTGGCGATAACGGAGGACCACCGCGCGCTCGCCGAAGTCGCGGCCGCGATGGTAGCCGGGCGCGCGGGCACCGCGGGTGCGCGCCGTGTTCTGCTCGACCGCGACAAGACTGATCGGTGGTGGTCCACCGACGGACTCTGGAAGGAAATGGTCTCTACCGGATGGCTTGGCCTGCATCTCGACGAACGGTTCGACGGTCAGGGTTACGGACTGCCTGAACTGACGGTTGTGCTGGAGCAGCTCGGTCGCGCCGCGCTGGGCGGACCCTTCCTGCCCACGGTCGCGGTGTCCGCGGTGATCGCCGAGGTAGGGACCGACGAGCAGCGTGAACGGTGGTTGCCGCGGCTGGTATCCGGTGACGTGGTCGCGGGTATCGGCACGAACAGCGCTGTCGTCCTTCGCGATTCGATGGTCTCAGCCGCTGCGGTGCCCGCCCTGGCCGAGGCGGCCGCCGACCTTTTCTTGCTTGCATCCGGCGACGACCTCGTCCTGGTGCAGGCCGGTGACGGGGTCAGCATCCGAACCATTGGCTCAGTGGATCAGCTGTTCGCACCGGTGATCGTGGTCAACCTGAGCTCCGCGCCGGTTTGTGAGATCTTCCCAGGCGCTGCCGGGACAGCGACACGCATTCTTCGGCTGCTGGCCGCGGCCGAAGCCGTTGGCGGGCTGGGCGCGTGCACCGAGATGGCGACGACCTACGCAGCCACACGCGAGCAATTCGGCAGACCTATCGGCTCGTTTCAGGCGGTCAAACATCACTGCGCGAACATGCTGGTCGATACCGAGCTTGCCACCGCCGCAACATGGGATGCCGCGCGCGCTGTCGGCGTCGAGGCCGAACTGGCGGCGACGATGGCCGCCGGACACGCGTTGACGGCATATCAGCGGGTGGCGCTGCAGAACGTGCAGGTGCACGGCGGCATCGGCTATACCTGGGAGCACGATGCCCACCTCTACATCAGGCGGGCCACCGTGCTGCAGGCGCTCGCCGGCGATCGGGATGCACTGCGGGACAAGGTGATCGCGCTGCAACGCGATGGTGTGCGCCGGCGCCAGTCGGTGGACCTGCCCGAGGGCGCCGAACAATATCGCCAGGCCGCGCTGGAATTCCGCGCCGAACTAGAGGCGTCCGACGCCGACGATCACCAAAGGCTTTGGGCGCGCAGCGGATACCTGCAACCACACTGGCCGGCGCCGTACGGACGGGCCGCGAACAGCGTCGAGCAGTTGATCATCGAGGATGCCCTGGACGGGTTGGACAAACCCAGCCTCGGGCTCGGCGAATGGGTGGTGCCGACGCTGCTGCAGCACGGAAGCGCCGAACAGGTCGACCGATTGATCTGGCCTAGCCTCGAGGGTGAGCTGCGGTGGTGCCAGCTATTCAGCGAGCCCGGCGCCGGCTCGGATGCGGCGGCAGTAGCCACCAAAGCAAGAAGAGTCGACGACGGCTGGGTGGTCACCGGACAGAAAGTGTGGACCAGTGACGCGGTGAATTGTCAGCGTGGGCTGGCCACCGTGCGCACCGATCCGAACGTGCGCAAGCACAAAGGCATTACGGCGATGATCATTGATCTCGCCGATCCGGCGGTACGAATACGACCACTCACCGAGATCACCGGCGAGACACTGTTCAACGAGGTCTTCTTCGACGACGTCTTCGTCCCCGATCGTGATGTGGTCGGCGGTGTGAACGACGGGTGGACCGTGGCGATGGCGGCCTTCGGCAACGAGCGGGTATCGATCGGCGGTGGCTCGGTCACTATGACCGCCGACGCATTGATCGGTCTATTGGCCCGGCACCGGCCCGACGACACCGGCTCGGCACGCGACGTCGGTGAACTGCTGATCGAGGCTTACACCCTGGCCACGCTGAACCTGCGGCAGGCGGCGCGGGCCGTCTTTGACTCCGGGCCTGGAATCGAAGGCAACATCGCCAAGCTCTTCGGGGTCGAGCACGCCCAGCGCGTGGCCGAACTGGCACTGCGTATTGCCGGCCCGGCAATCCTGGTCGGTGAAGAGCCCAACGTCGTGCACGACTATCTGTTCAGCCGTTGCCTGACGATCGCCGGCGGCACGTCGGAAATCGTCAGAAACTTGATCGCCGAGCGCATTCTGGGCCTGCCGCGCGATCCGGCTCCTAAGTAGATCGGAGCGTCGCATGACCTGTGCCGTCGTCGGGATCGGGCGTACCGAGTACTCCCGTAACTCCGGCCGCACCACCCGCGGGATGGCCGTGGCTGCTTGCCGTGATGCTATCGCCGATGCGGGCCTCACGCCGACCGATATCGACGGTATCTGCACTTTCATGGCCAACGACTCCGAGCAGCCGATCTACGTTGGGTGGGCGCTGGGTATCGACGAACTGGCCTGGGCCAACGCCATGTATGGCGGCGGCAATCTCGTGGCTGACCAAATCGCCACCGCCGCCGCTGTCATCGAGGCCGGTATGTGCAAGGCCGTGCTGGTGTACCGGTCGCTCAACGGCCGCTCGGGCTACCGGTTCGGCCATGTCGAGGGACCGATGCAGGTACAGCACCACGATCAGTTCGATACAGCGTCCGGATTCATGGTGCCGCCGCAGTGGTTCGCGATGTGGGCTCGCCGTCATCAGCACGAGTACGGTTCGACCAGCGAGGATCTGGGGCATATCGCGATCATTCAGCGCAATCACGCGGGGCCCAACGAGCACGCTCTGCGACGCGAACCGCTCACTATGGATGACTATCTTGCGGCGCGCTGGATCAACGAGCCGTTCCGGGTACTGGACTGCACGTCGGAGGTCGACGGCGCGGTAGCCGTGCTGATCGTCGGTGAGGATATCGCTCGTAACACCAAGCAGCCGCCGATGTGGTTGGTCGGATCGTCGAATTCGCAGGGCGGTGCCGGCTGGAGCGAGTGGGACGATCCCACCGAGATGTACTCGCGCACAGCAGGTCCCAAGATCTGGGAGAAGACGGGACTGAGTCCGTCGGATATGGACGTGGCCTGCATGTACGACTGCTTCACCTACACGGTGATGGCCACCATGGAGGGCTTCGGCTTCTGCGAGAAAGGCGAAGTGGGCAAGTTCTTTTCGACCGGACGCGCCACCTACGGCGGCGACGTGGTGGTCAACCCGCACGGTGGGTTGCTGTCCGAGGGATACATCCATGGTCTCAATCATCACTACGAGGCTGCGCTGCAGTTGCGCCATGCGGCGGGTGTACGTCAGGTCAAGGACGCCAAGCTGGCCCTGGTCACCGCGGGCGGCGGGCCCTTCGGCGGCGCGAATGTCTACAGCAAGGAGCACCCGTGACGAATCCTGCACTGGCGGCACCGGTTCCGGTGCCCGACCCCGATTCGGCACCGTACTGGCAGGGCCTGAAGGACGGCAAGTTGATGCTGTGCCGCTGCGACGACACCGGGAAGTGGATTCATCCGCCGTTGGAGCGCAGCCGGTACACCGGTGGCCCTGTGCACTTCGAGGAGGTCAGCGGCGATGGCACGATCTTCAGCTACATCGTGATCCGCCAGGCCCTCGTGCCCGGCCGCGTGCCCCCCTATGTCGTCGGGCTCGTCGAACTGGCCGAGCAGCCGGGATTGCGGATCAACGCGGTCATCGATGCCGATCCCGCCGATGTCCGGATTGGACAGCCGGTGCGGATGCGCATCGTCGACCTCGGCGAAAGCGGCTACCGCATACCAGAATTCGTCATCAAGTAAGGCTGGGAGCAACAGATGGGCAGAATGGACGGTCGCGTCGCCTTCATCACCGGAGCCGGCAAGGGCCAGGGGCGGTCACACGCTGTCCGGTTGGCCGAGGAGGGCGCCGATATTGTTGGTGTCGACATTTGTCGCCAACTCGACGGCGTGCTGTATGCGATGGCCACGCCGGAAGACCTCGACGAGACCGTCAATTTGGTGGAGAAGACCGGTCAGCGGATGATTGCCCGGCAGGCTGATGTCCGCGACCGTAAAACACTTCAGGCCGCTTTCGACGATGGCGTCGCAGAATTCGGCTACATCGATACGGTGGTGGCGAACGCGGGGATCGTACTGAACCGGGTCGACGAGCCCGATCCCGAGGCGGCGTGGGAACTCGGCATCGGCGTGCTGCTCACCGGTGTGTGGAACACCCTGCAGATCGCGAGCGCCCACATGATGAAGTCCGATCGCGGCGGTGCCATTGTCGCCACCAGCTCGATGGCTGGTCTGAAGGCGCTGACGGACGGCAGCGGCGGCGCGGACGCGTACGCCGCGGCGAAAATCGGTGTGACCGGACTGGTACGGGCCTACGCACAGCGCATGGCGGCCAAGAACATTCGTGTCATGGCGATCGCACCGACCGGTGTCAATACCGCCATGATCGTGGAGAACCCGGCGCTGTTCGAGGTGATCGCCCAGAACGAGCATCTCGCCAAGGCGATGACAAATGCCCTGCCGGTCACGGTGATCGAACCGGCCGACGTCTCGGAAACAGTACTGTTCCTGGTCGCCGACAGTGGCCGGTACTACACCGGCACAACGCTAATGCTCGACGCCGGCATGAACATGACCTAGACGGCTGTTGCCGCACGGAGTCAGCTCAGCAACGTGCCGGTGCCCAGGTCCGAGTAGGCCTCGGCGAAGCGGCCGAGCACCGCGCCGACGACCTCGACCGAATACATCTGGTCGGGCGCGATCGCCCACATGCAGAAACCCCAAGCGGGGCTCTCTCGATACGCGGTCCACATCGACTCGCGGTCGGTCAGCGAGGTGACGCCGGCGTCGACCAGCCGGCCGCGATAGTTGTCCAGCAGCTCGCGCTCATGGGCCCGTCGAAGCTCAGGAGGCAGTGCGGCGATCAACGCATAGCCGACGTCGTGGGACCACGAGCCGCGCCGAATCAGTTGCCAGTCAAGCAAACCCATTCGGCCGTCGGGCAGCGCATAGGTGTTGCGTAGGTGCGGGTCGCCGTGCAGCACGGTGATCGGGTCGCGGGCCACCCGCTCCTGGAGTCTCCAGAAGGCGGCTTCCATACCATTCATGTCGGTGCCGGCGGCATCAAGAAGCGCCGTCTTGTACGGGGCGTCAATGAGGGCGCGGATTATCGCGAACCCGTTGTCGCGCAGAAAGTGTGCGAATCCGCCGGTGACGGAATCCTGTAACCAGGACAGGTCGCCGCCCTCAGCCAGCCGTTGGCTGCCCCAGAACGGAGCGTGCAGTTGGCTCAACGTTGCGAGCAGCGCGTCGGCCTGCTCGACGCTGAGGCCCGTCACCGCATCAGGGACCTGCGCGCCGCGCAAGGTGATGTCCTCTCCGAGGATCAGAAACTGCGACGGGCCGTCGAGGTGGTCGGCGAAGAAGGTCGTCATCGTCTCGACGTTCAGATCTGGACGGAGGTCTCGGTAGAACCGTGTCTCGTCGTCGTAAAGGACCGTCCCGCCTCCGCCTTCGGAAAGCGATTGGTCGAACGCCTCCGGCAGGTCGTGCACTGTCCTGAGTTGCGTTTTGATGAAGAGGCGCTTCGGAAGTCGGGTGTGTGGATCGGCGTACGTCACATCGAGATGCAGGTGCGATGTGGTGCCCTGCCAGGTGTGTCCAATCGTGACGCCGGTAACCGTCGTGTCGGGATCGTGTCGGCGTAATAGCGACGTCAGAACCTCGGGCTTGATGTCGTCTGCGGACTGAAGCGTGACGTGCAGAGCTTGGCCGGTCATCGCAATCCTCATCGTTGAGATTCAATTATGACAGTTGGCTGTCATGTTATCACCAAGGCCATGGGAATGAGGAGGTTTCGCGCCTCTACCTAGGTCGCCTTGGCGGGACGGAATAGCGGCAACCACATCCGGCTATCCTCGGCACCCGACAGCGCGGTCCAGTCTTCGAAGAAGGCTTCTACCCGCATACCGACGCTGATCTCGTCCGGGGCGACGTCGACCACATTGGTAATGAGGCGGACGTCGGGATCCTCGGCAAGTTCGACCATCGCGACGATATAGGGCGGTTCGAAACCCGGAATCCAGTTCTGGCGGTTGACCGTAAACGCCGCGACGGTGGCCTGCCCGGAGACGGGTTCGGGTGCAACGTCAGTACTTCGGCAACGCCAGCAGGCTGGGCCCGGCGGGTGAAAGAAGTGGCCGCAGCCGTGGCAGCGGGTGATCAGTAACTGGCCATTGCGACCACCGGTCCAGAATGCACGCGACTCCGCGGTAGGGCTGGGCGCCAATCGGAACTGTGGACGTTGGTAGGCGCCGTTCGGTGAACCGATCTCGGCTGTCATGATCCGGCCAATGATCTGCCGATGACCAGTCGCTGAATCTGGTTGGTGCCCTCGAAGATCTGCGTGATCTTGGCTTCGCGCATGTAGCGCTCGACGCGATAGTCCCTCGTGTAGCCGTAACCGCCGAAAACCTGGACGGCGTCGGTGGTGACCTTCATTGCGGCGTCGGTGGCAATGAGCTTCGCCACTGAAGCGTTGCGCGAGTAGGGGAGGCCCGCGTCGCGGCGGCGGGCGGCGTCCAGGTATGTGGCGCGCGCGGATTCGACCGCGGCGGCCATATCGGCCAGCAGGAACGCCAGACCTTGATGATCGATGATCTTGCGGCCGAAGGTCGTCCGTTGCTGCGCATAGGAAATCGCCTCGTCGAGTGCCGCCTGCGCAAGCCCGACGGCGACCGCGGCGATGCCGAGACGTCCGGAATCGAGTGCGCTGAAGGCGATCTGGAGGCCCTGGCCCTGGGCGCCGATTCGGCGTTGGGCAGCCACGAACGCATTGTCGTAGTGCGCTGTGGTGGTCGGAACGGCATGCAAGCCCATCTTCTCCTCGGGTCTGCCGAACGTCAGTCCGTCGGTGTCCTTGTCTACCAGGAAGCATGAAATACCTTGTGCCCCTTCGCCAGTGCGGGCGAAGAGGCTGTAGAAATCTGCGATGCCGCCGTGGGTGATCCAGGCCTTCGCGCCGCTGACGCGGTAACCGCCATCGACTGCCGCAGCCTTGCAGGTCAGGGCGGCGGCGTCGGAACCGGCCTGCGGCTCGGACAAGCTGTAGGCGCCGATCGTGTGACCACTCAGCATGGTCGGCAGCCACTGCTGTTGTTGCTCGTCGGTGCCGAAAGAGATCAACGGATGGCAGGCCAGTACGTGGACGCTGACGGCTACGGCAACTGCCGCCCACCGGGCGGCCAATTCCTCGAGAACCTGCAGGTATACCTCGTAGGGTTGTCCGCCACCGCCCCATTCCTGCGGGTGCGGCAGTGTCAGCAGACCGGTCTCACCCAGCGTCGCGAAGACTCCTTCGGGGTAGGTCTCGTTCTTCTCGTGCACGTCGACGATCGGATCGAGCACCTTGTCGGCGACATCGGCCGCGAGGCGAACCAGTTCGCGTGCTTCGGGTGTCGGCAGCAGACGCTCGACGGTCATGAACGCCCATCTTGCCACTGGCAACCGGTCAATTCTGCCGAGATCTCCCAGAGTCGTCGCGCGCTGTCCGCATCGCGCGCCTTGTCTTTGAGCGTGGTCGGCTTCGGTGTGCCCCACTGGTGCATCAAGCCGCGCGGCGCGATGTAGGTGCCGTTGGGCAAGGTTGTGGTGATCGCCTGAATGGTCGACCGGGCACCGTCAGCCGGGCTCTGTGCGATGCGCGGCGAGAGCACTCGGCCGGCCCACCGCAGTGCACCCGAGCCGTTGCGAGTGATCCCGGTGTCCGTCATGCCGGGATCGGAGGCGTAGGCGGTCTTGCCGCGGGCGACCAATTCCCGCACGAAGAGCAGGTTCGCCAGTTTGGATTCTCCGTAGGCCGACCACGGGTTGTAACGGCGATGGTGGTAGTTGAGGTCGTCGAAGTGCATTCGGGCGGTGTTGTAGTTGGTGCTGGCCACTGCCACGACACGGTCGCGGATCCGGTCGCCGAGCAGGCAGGTCAACGCGAAGTGGCCAAGGTGGTTGGTGCCCATGTGAGCCTCGAAGCCGTCCGCTGTTCGCGTCAGCGGCAAGCCCAGCACGCCGGCGTTGTTCACCAATACGTCGACGTGGTCGACGGTATCGGCGAACTTGCGCACGCTGGTGAGGTCGGCCAAGTCCAGCTCGCGCACCTCGACGTCACCGGGCATCGACGCCGCGGCCTCGTACGCCTTTGCCGGGGTTCGGCACGCGATGATCACTTCGTGGCCGGCAGCGGCCATTGCGTGCGCGGTCGCTTTCCCGACGCCACTGTTTCCGCCCGTGACGATGATCCGCACGTCGCCCGTGCCCTCCTTCGCGTTAATCCACGTAAACAGTAAACTATTTATCGTTTTGGGAAAACGGCGAGGAGGGCGTTGAGTATTTCCTTTTCCACCAGTTCGGTTCGGCCGCTGCTATGACGTGGCTCGAGCGGATTTGCGCCGTCCACGAGCGCAGTGAACGTTCCGCGGTCATCGGCGATGAGGGTTCGGTCAGTGGCCGCGAACTGATCGGACAAGCCGTGGCGGCCGCGGACCTGCTCGTCGACCTCGACGTGCCGGCAGGTCAGTCGATACCCGCGTTGCTCACCACAAACGCACGCGCGCTGGCACTTCTGTTAGGTGGTGTGGCAGCCAACAGACCGCTGGCTCTACTCGGGCCGCGACAGACTCCAGCGGAGCTGGCCGAGATGGTGCGTCGGAGCGGCTCGTCGGTCCTGCTCACCGAGGCCGCGTTCGCTGAGACGGCTCGCCAGGTCGCCGACAGCGTCGGGATAGCGGCGGCGACAATACCCTGCTTGCCGGTGTCGAGTCGTTCGCTGCATCCGGCGCCCGGTCCCACAGCGATCTACCTGCACACCGCGGGGACGACCGGAGTTCCCAAGCGAGTTCCGCTCACCGAGCGAGTGCTGGACGCCCGCGCGGAGTTGCTGCGGCACTTGATCGGCATCGGGCCCGACGACCGTTACGCGACCGGCTCACCGCTACATCACATCGGCGGGCTGGGCAACGTCTTGGTGGCTCTCACCGCCGGTGCCGCGGTTATCCCCACCACCAGATTCTCGTTCGACTGGTGGCGAAACTTGAAGCCACTCAACGCCACCCATTGTCTACTTGTGCCGACGATGATCGAAATGCTGCTCAGCGAAGGACTTCTCGGTGCGCTTCCGCTGAAGACTTTGATCTATGGTGCATCGCCGATCACCGTCGAGACGTTGCGACGCGTACTCGACGTCGTTCCGGACGTCGCGATGGTCAGCCTTTACGGCCAGACCGAGGGCAGCCCAATCACTAGCTTGGGCCCAGACGATCATCGATTGGCCGCAGTCAACAACCCCGGCGTTCTATCCACCGTCGGCCGACCGGTGAGCGGTCTTCGGCTGCAGATCGATCAGCCGGACCGGGCAGGAATCGGTGAAGTGCTCGCCGCCGCAGCGCACCTTCCCGTTCAGGACGCCGACGGCTGGTTGCACACGGGGGATCTGGGCGTGCTGGATGCCCACGGATATCTCCGTCTCTGTGGTCGTCGGCACGACATGGTGGTTCGCGGCGGGGAGAACATATATCCCGTTGAAGTCGAGAATGTGCTCAGTGCCCACCCCGCCGTCGCCGCGGTCGGGGTAGTGGGCGTGCCGGATCCGCGACTCGGAGAAACCTTGGCCGCGTTCATAGTTCCGTCGGACCCGGCTCATCCGCCACAGCCCGAGCAACTGGCTTCCTTCACGCGCGTCACGCTCGCCGGCTTCAAGATTCCGCGGTACTGGTACGCGGTCGCCGAACTGCCGCTGAACAGCGCAGGCAAGGTCGTTCGCGACCAACTTCGGAAATCACACCTGGCGCGTCGGCACAGTGGGTCAACTTGAATTTTGTGCACACGCAACCGTCGGAGACCTACTCACTCACTCACGTCCGCTGTCTTCGGTCGGCGCCGCGGAGATCGCGGGAATTTCTAGATCTTATCCGTTATATAGTTTAACGTCTCGGTGTATGCCGATAGCCGCGCGAAGCCCGGTCGCATCAGCAGGTCGACACAGGGTTGCCGTCGTTTGTTCGAGTTGCCAGCCATGAAGAGTACGAACATGCTCATCGCGGTGGTCGTCGCCGCAACTGCCGTCAGCGGAGTCGCGCTGACTCTGGCACCGGCGGCGCGCGCCGTACCGGCGCCTGAGGTCGAGTATGTCTACAACGTGGTGGTACGGCGGCATTACGGCTTTCCGAACAACGACGCGCTTGCCTACGGTCACGGGATCTGCGAGAAGGTCGGCCGCGGCGATGCCTACGCGCAGGTTATGGGTGACGTCAAGGGTGACGTCACCCCCAACGACGAGTTTGCGGCTAATTACTTGGTCTCATATGCGGTCGACTTGCTGTGTCCTGAGCTGATATGGCAGCTGCGGAAGTCAGCCGCTGGTTACCAACCGCCAGCCGGCGTAGCCGCGCCCGGTACCTACTACTGAGGCTATTTTCGGCAACCAGTGGAACCGTCTGGTTCTAGGATCCGCCACAAAGATAAGAAAACCCCTCCCCGCCATTTCGATGAGAATTCTGCAAACCCGCAGCTAGAGACGTCTCCAACCGCCACGCAGCGTGTGAACCTACAGCAGTTGTAGGGTCCCAAACCCGGTGTCATACGCCCATCTGCCGTGTCATGTCGATGTCATATAGGCCCCACGCGACTGCGTGCTGAATAGCGGTGATTCGTGAGGCAAACCTTGCCCCGCAGCGATGTGAGACGAGATAGAAAACAGGTCAGACGCGTGGTATCGCCGCAGTTTGAGCCGGCGGCATATGACACTGGGAATGAGAACCTGTAGCCGAGTGCAAGCCCGGCCGCGCACTCGGGCGGAACAAGCACTAGATCGCCGCGCCGGGGTTGAGGATGCCTAACGGGTCCAGTGCCTGCTTGATGCGGTGGTTCAGCGCCATCACCTCCGGCCCGAGGTAGCCGTCCAGCCAGGGCCGCTTCAGCCGGCCCACCCCGTGCTCGCCGGTGATCGTGCCGCCCAATCCGACGGCCAGATCCATGATTTCGCCGAACGCGACCTGGGCGCGCTTCGCCATCGCGGGATCCGCAGGGTCGTACACGATCAGCGGATGCGTGTTGCCGTCGCCGGCGTGGGCGATCACCGAGATCATCAGGTCGCGTTCCGCGGCGATGCGCGCAATCCCGGTCACCAGCTTGCCCAGCGCCGGAAGCGGCACCCCGACGTCTTCGAGCAGCAGCGATCCCTTGGCCTCGACGGCCGGGATGCAGAACCGGCGCGCGGCGACGAACGCCTCGCCCTCGTCCGGGTCATCGGTGGTGAAAACGTCCGTTGCATTATTTTCGGCGAATATCGCCGCGATCAGTTCGGCGTCCTCACCGCTGGCGCGGCCGCGTTCATCGGAGCCGGCCACCAGCATCGCGGCGGCCCCGCGATCGAGGTCCATGCGCAGGATGTCCTCGACGGCGTTGATCGCCACCGAATCCATGAACTCCAGCATTGCGGGCCGCAGCCGTGACGCGACCCCCAGCACCGCGTCGACAGCCGACTCGACCGAGGCGAAGCTGGCCACCACGACGCTCGACGTGTTCTGCGCGGGCAGCAGCCGCAGCGTCACCTCCGTCACGACGCCCAGCGTGCCTTCGCTGCCGACGAACAGCTTGGTCAGCGAAAGCCCCGCCACGTCCTTCAGCCGAGGACCGCCCAGCCGCACCGCGGTGCCGTCGGCCAGCACCACTTGCATGCCCAGCACGTAATCGGTGGTGACGCCATACTTCACACAGCACAAGCCTCCGGCGTTGGTGGCGATATTGCCGCCGATGCTGCAGATTTCGTACGACGACGGGTCCGGCGGGTACCACAGGCCGTATCCGGCGACGGCCTTCTTCACCTCGGCGTTGAGCAGGCCGGGCTGGCATACCGCGGTCCGGGTGACCGGGTCGACGATGATGTCGCGCATCTTCTCCGTCGACAACACGATCCCGTCGGCCAGCGCCGTCGCCCCGCCCGATAAGCCGGTGCCGGCCCCCCGGGGCACGACGGGCACCCGGTGGGCGGTGGCCCAGCGCAGCACCTTCTGCACGTCTTCGGTGCAGCGCGGCCGGACCACGGCCAGCGGTGTGCCCGCCGACGGGTCGAAGGCGCGGTCGTGTCGGTAGCCGTCGGTGATGGTCGGGTCGGTGACCACCATCCCGTCCGGCAGGTCGGCGATCAGGCCGGCCAGCATGTCTGCATTGACTGTGGCGCTCACGTGCCGATTTTACGGCGCGGAATCCTCAGCAAACTCCGGCGCGCGATCGAGTTCGCGCAGCGACGGCAGCGCGCACGCGATCAGGCCGACAACAATGATGGGCACCGCCAACGTCAAAAACGTCACCCGCAGCCCGGCGGTATCGGCCAGGGGACCGGCCACCAGCAAGCCCAACGGGCCCGCGGCGTACATCAACCCCGTCATCACCCCGACCACTCGGCCGCGCAGCTGGTGCGGGGCCCGGGTCTGCATCACGTAGTTGTAGATCGGCTGAATGGGCCCGTAGACCAAGCCGGTCACCGCGCACAGCACCAGGATCACCGGCAACGGCGGTAGGAACGCGATGCCGACCGACGCGGCACCGAAGGTCAGGGTCGCGATCAGCAAGGCCGTGCGCCGTCGCACGTATTTCGACAGCACGGCATAGCCGAGCGCGCCCACGACACCGCCGACCCCGAGCGCCGCCAACGCCCAGCCCAGCTGCGCGGGTTGCTGACGGTCGCTGAAGTATTTGGGAAACAGCACGCTTTCCATCGGCAGATACAGCGCGGTGACCACCAGGTCGATCAAGCCGAGCGTCCGCAGCACCCGCAGGTTCCAGACAAATCGCAGGCCCTCGGCGACCCCGGACACCAGCCCGTCGGGGCGGGCCGTGTGGTGCGGCTTGCCGGTGCCCTCGAGTCGCAGCGCGCCAATTGCGATGAACGACAACCCAAAACAACCCGCGGTGATCCACATGGTGTTGACGCCGCCGACCGTGGCGATCATCAAACCGCCGATACCCGGGCCCACGATGTACGCGAGGTTGAGAATCGCTTCGTAAACGCTGTTGGTGCGGTCCAGCGACCAGCCGGCGCGGGCGGCGGCCTCGGGCAGCATCGACTGGCGTGCCGTCGTCCCGGCCGGGTCGAAAGCGGCCGAAAAGAATGCCAGCGCGGCCAGCTCGGCGACGTTGATCGCGTTGGCGCCGAATACCCAGGCGATCAGCGGCACCGCCGCCACTGCCGTGCCGGACAGCGAATCGGACACCAACGAAACAAGGCGGCGCCCGAAGAAGTCGACCGCGGTGCCGGCGACCAGCGTGGATCCCACCAGCGGCAGCGTCATGGCTGCGGCGACGATCGACGCGTCGCCGGCGCTGCCCCGGTGCTGCAACGCCAGCCAGGGGAAAGCGACCAATGAAATGCCGGTACCCGCGGTCGCCACCAGCGTGGCGAACAGGATCAGAATTGCCGGACCGCGGCTGGAATGTGTCATAAATATCGCCGGGAGAATCTAACCGCAAAGCTTTCGCGGGAGCCACCGAATTTCGTGGTCACTAGCGGCTGAATGCAGGATGTTCATGTGCTTGTTCATCCGAATACCGGATTGGCATTCGATTCGCCGGTCGAGCCCGGCTCCGGATGGCCCGGCGATCCGGCCACACCGCTCACGCCGCAGGCCGCCGACGCGGCGCGGGTTCGGGCGCTGGCCGGTGCGGTCGGCTCGATTCCGGAATTGGACGCCGCGGTCAGCGTTTGTCGCGCCTGCCCGCGGCTGGTCACCTGGCGTGAGGATGTTGCGGTGGCCAAACGGCGGGCATTTGCCGACCAGCCGTATTGGGGGCGGCCGGTGCCGGGCTGGGGATCGCAGCGGCCGCGAATCTTCATCGTCGGGTTGGCGCCGGCCGCGCACGGCGCCAACCGGACCGGGCGGATGTTCACCGGCGACCGGTCCGGCGACCAGCTGTACGCCGCCCTGTACCGGGCCGGACTGGTGAACCAGCCGATCAGCGTGGATGCCGCAGACGGGTTGCAGACCAAGCAGATTCGGATCTCCGCGCCGGTGCGCTGTGCGCCGCCGGCCAACGCCCCGACCCCGCTCGAGCGGGACACCTGCTGGCCCTGGCTGGAAGCCGAATGGCGGTTGGTGTCCGAGCATGTCCGCACAGTCGTGGCCTTGGGCGGGTTCGGCTGGCAGATCGCGCTGCGGCTGCCGGGCGCTACCGCGTTGCGAGGAACGCCCAAGCCGCGGTTCGGCCATGGCGCGGTCGCGGAGTTGCCGTCGGGCGTGCGACTGCTGGGGTGCTACCACCCCAGCCAGCAAAACATGTTCACCGGTAGGCTCACTCCGGCAATGCTTGACGACATCTTTATTGAAGCCAAGAAGCTGGCAGGGATTAAGTGACCGAGGTATTGATTTCCGGGGCCAGCGTCGCCGGTACAACGTTGGCGTATTGGCTTGGACAGCATGGCTATTCGGTGACGGTCGTGGAGACGCACCAAGGGCTGCGCCCGGGCGGGCAGGCGATCGATGTGCGGGGTCCGGCGCTGACGGTGCTGGACCGCATGGGTCTGCTGGCCGCCGCCGCGGACCGCAAGACGGGCATTCGCGGCTCTTCGGTCGTCGACCGCGACGGCAACGAGCTGTCCCGCGACACCGAATCGACGCCCACCGGCGGTCCGATCGACAACCCCGACATCGAGCTGCTGCGCGACGACTTGGTCGAGTTGCTTTACCAGGCAACCCTGCCCGCGACCGAATACCTCTTCAACGACAGCGTCGCCACGGTGGTGAACCGCGGCACCGCCGTCGATGTGACCTTTGAACGTTCGCCCGCGCGCAGCTTCGACCTGCTGATCGGCGCCGACGGCCTGCACTCCAACGTGCGCCGACTGGTTTTCGGCCCCGAGGAGCGGTTCATCAAGCGGCTGGGGACACACGCCGCGATCTTCACCGTGCCCAACTTCCTGGATCTGGACTTCTGGCAGATGTGGCATTACGGGGACGCCACGATGGCCGGGGTCTACAGCGCCCGCAACAACACCGAGGCGCGCGCCATGTTGGGCTTCATGGACACCGAGTTGCGTATCGACTACCGCGACATCGAAGCCCAATTCGCCGAGGTGGAGCAGCGGATGTCCGGCGACGGCTGGGTGCGCCCGCAACTGCTGAAGTTCATGCGCGACGCGCCGGACTTCTACTTCGACGAGATGGCGCAGATCGTGATGGATCACTGGTCGATCGGCCGGGTGGCGCTGGTGGGCGACGCCGCCTACTGTTGCTCGCCGCTGTCGGGCCAGGGGACCAGTGTCGCGCTGCTCGGCGCCTACATCCTGGCCGGCGAGCTCAAGCGAGTCACCCAAGGCAACTGGGTCGACCACGGGGTCGGCTTTACCAACTACTTCAAGCGCTTTCACGGCTACACCGAACGCACCCAATTTCTGGCCACCGACAACATTCCCGGTGGTGCCCCGATATCGCAGGAGCAGTTCGAGGCGGTCGTGAATTCGATAACGCCGAGCAACTACTGACCGGGAACGAACACCGCGCCGAATGCGTTGAGGTCACCGTGCGTCTATCTGTCCTCGATCTCGTCCCGGTCCGCACCGACCAGTCGACCGGCGACGCGCTGGCGGCCACCGTGGCGCTGGCGCAGACCGCCGACCAGCTGGGCTTTACCCGCTACTGGGTCGCCGAACACCACAACATGCCCTCGGTGGGCGCGACCAGCCCGCCGGTGCTGCTCGCCTATCTGGCCGCGCAGACGTCGCGCGTGCGACTGGGATCCGGGGGGGTCATGCTGCCCAACCACGCGCCGCTGGCCGTCGCCGAGCAGTTCGCCCTCTTGGAAGCCGCCGCCCCGGGCCGAATCGACCTGGGCATCGGCCGGGCGCCCGGCTCCGACCCGGTGACGTCCTACGCATTGCGTGGCGCCCGCGACGATCGCGATATCGAGAACTTCCCCGAATACCTCGACGACGTGGCGGCATTGATGAGTGCGCGCGGGGTGCTGGTTCCGCTGCGCTCGGGCGATTACCGCCTCAAGGCCACGCCCGCCGCAGCGAGCGAACCACGGCTATGGCTGCTGGGCTCGTCGATGTACTCGGCGCATTTGGCGGCGGCCAAGGGGCTGCCCTATGTATTCGCACATCACTTCTCCGGCAACGGAACCGAAGAGGCGCTCGAGGTCTACCGCACGCGATTTGTGCCGAGCACGTTGACCGCCGAGCCCGTGACGTTCCTGACGGTGAACGCCGCGGTGGCCGAAACACGGGACGAGGCAACGGCATTGATGCTGCCCAACTTGCAGATGATGGCACGGCTGCGAACCGGGCAGCCGCTGGGCCCGGTCCCGCTGGTGGAGGAAGCCCAAGTGGCGGAACTGACGGCGGCCCAACAGCACATCGTCGACAGCGGGCTAGAGCGCGCCGTCCTCGGTACGGCGGCCGAGGCTGCCGGCCAGTTGCGCGCGCTGGCCGAGCAGTTCGGGGTCGACGAGGTGATGGTGAACCCGGTCGCGTCGGCCCACCGCGGCACCGACCCCGCCACTGCACCGGGGCGGGTAGCGACGCTGGAGCTGCTGGCTAAGGAATTGTTCTAGCGCTCAGTCCGCCACGCCGGCCTGCTCGGACGCTTTCGGATTTTGTTGCGGCACATGGCTGCTGATCCACTCCTCGAGCTCGGCCGGTGGCAATGGCGGAGTGTGCACGAACCCCTGGGTGATGGTGCAGCCGAATCGCTGCAGTGCGCTCAACGTGACCTCGTCTTCGACTCCCTCGGCCACCAGGTCGGCGCCCAAACTGTCCGCCAGCGCCACCGTGGACCGCACGATGGCGACCGATCGAGCGTCCTGAGCCAACCGCGAGACGAATATTCGGTCGAGTTTCAGCTCATCGACCGTGACATCCTGCAAGCGGGCCAGCGACGACCACCCGGTGCCGTAGTCGTCCAGCGAGATGCGAACGCCGAGGCGCTGCAGTTCGGCCACCGTATCGCGGGATCGCACCGAGTCGACCAGGGCGCCTTCGGTGATCTCGACGATCAGGGCTTCCGCGGGCAAGTTGTGAGTCTGCAGTAGCCATCCGATCGTGCCGACCAGTTCTAGGTCAAGCAGATTCGACGTCGCCAGGTTCACCGCGACGGCTGAGGCGACGCCCTCGTCGCGCCAGGGTCCGATCTGTTTGAGGGCGAGCGCGAGTGCCCGATTTGCCACCTTGCGCATCAGCCCGGCGCGTTCCGCGGCGGGCAGAAACTCCTCGGGCTGCAACATTCCGCGGCTGGGGTGGTTCCACCGCAGCAGCGCCTCAACGCTGTGCACACTGCCGTCTGCGTTGATCTTGGGCTGGTAGTACAACGTCGGCTCGTCGCCCTCTAGTAGCGCGGTGCGCAACTCCTCGATGAGGTTGGGCTCGTTTTCGCGATATACATCCAACGTCGCCTCATAGAAGGCGATCCTGCTCAGGGCGGATTTGGCGTTCGGCACAGCCGCCTCGGCGCGACTGAGCAATTCTTGCGGAAGCTCACAATGCTCGGGGCACAACGCAATAGCGACACATGCGTCCACTCCCAGAGTGATCGGACCCAGCTCGAATGGTTCACGCAGGGCCTCGAGCACCAGGCCCGCCTGGGCGCGTGCGCCGGCGAGGTTTGCCCCCTTGGTCAGCAGGATCGCGAATTCGTCGTCACCCACTCGGGCTAGCAGGTCCTCACGTCGGAGGCTGTTCGCAAGCCGATTCGCGATGTGGCACAACAGCTCATCGCTGAGATGGCGATCGATTGAGTCGTTGATCTCGCGAAGCCCGTAGATATTCACCAACAACAGTGCGGTCTGTGACGGTGTCCTGGGTATCGAGTCCGACGCCGCAAACGCAACGCCGGGCAACGCGGTCAGGGCCGTCGCAAGTGACCGCCGGTTGGGCAGCGTGGTCAATTCGTCGGTCATAGCGTGCTGATAACTGTCGGCCTTCATGCTGACATCACGGAAGGTCAACGAGAATCGCACGGCGACCGTGATCAGACTTAACCCGGCCAGAGCCGCGGCGAATCGCGAGTTTTGATCCCAGACGGTAACCACCAGCGCCACCAGCGCGCACGCTACCGGCACGGCGTAGGTGCGAAGTCCGCGTTTCATCGCGGTTGTCACCGATGACCCGGGCGCCCAGCTCGCCAGTGCCAGCAGTAGCGACGATGCGGGCCAGACGGCGTCGAGTGTGGTGCCGACCCGATACGAGCCCGCTGCGGTCTCGAAGAGATAGACCGCGTCTGCGAGGGCAAACCCGATCAAGCCCGCACTAAGTAGAACCCAGCGGAATTCGTTGCGCCAGCCGACTATTGGCAACATGCTCGCGGCCAGCGTCAACAGCACCAGATCGCCCCACGGATAGAGCAGGTCAACCAGCACGGTTTGGGGTGCGCGAGTCGCGGCCGCGTCCAAGGCTCCTGCCCGCAGCGACACGGCCAGCGCGGCCATGGCCAAACCGCACACCAGGGGATCGAGCCGGATCGGTAGCGGTATCGAGAGCATGCGTGCCCGCATCAGCAGCAGCAGCCCGACATAGACAAGCGGATAGAACGCGAGGTACTCCGGGTCGGCCACCGAGGGGGAGTGTCCGTCGGGCACCCGCAGGGCATAGACGACGTCACCGATGGCCGAACACGCCATGCCGGCCGCGATCAGCGACCAGGCCAATCGATCGGCGGCGACGCGGAAAGCGCGTACGGCAATCAGCCCGGCCGCCAACAGGTTCAACCCAGCATACAGCGAGTTGGCGACTGATACGTCTTTGGCATTGAGGCCGGAAATACTCGTCGCGGTGAAAATAATCACGCCAATTGCCAACAGCGCCAATGCAATCCGGATCGGATTCGGTGGCCATCGGAGGTCGTCGTCCGAATCCTGCGCTGGGTCTGGTGTCGTCTTGGCGGATTTTGGCGCGTTCCGCGCGCCGCGTGGCGAGCCGGATGCCCCCGCGGTGGCCGGGTAGCCCGAGGCGGCCGCCGAAATAGGCAGCCATTCCACAAGTTTGGCCGGCAAGTCCGACACCGGCGAGTCGGTCGACCGCGGGAACGTATAGGAGAACGGAATATCGGGCACAAAGCTACGGACGCATTGGCCGCCCTCGCGTTTGGCGGTATACATGGCCAGGTCGGCGTGCCGGAGGAGCTGATCGACGGTGCACGTCGATGCGGCGGTGGCCACCGTGAACCCGATGCTCGGTCGAACCGCGACGGGAACGCCGTCGATCACGATCGGCGCGCTGAACGCCTCGAGCACATCGTGCGCGGCCGCGTCCGTCTCCTCGACTGAACTCTCGAGCAGCACCGCGAATTCGTCACCGCCGAGGCGGGCAATGAAGCCGTCTTCGTGCAGCGCGGCGGTGAGCCGTCCGGCCACCCGGATAAGAAGTTCGTCGCCGGCGGGGTGTCCCAAGCCGTCGTTGACCGCTTTGAAGTTGTCGAGATCGAGGCATAACACCGCGATCGGCGCGCTGTCGCTTTGCCGGGCGGCGATGGCGTCTTCCAGTCGATGCAGGAAATGAGCCCGATTCGCCAGACCGGTCAGGCTGTCCCGAAACGCTTCCCGCGCGACTTCGGCCAACAGGTCCTGGTTCTCGGTGAGCGCAATGAATTGCCGAACGAGCACCGCGCCCACGAGAATTCCCAGCAGGGCGGTCAACACTCCGTGTTGCGCACGGACTATTGCGCCAAATCCGACGACGGTGGCCAGCGACAGCGGCAGGTACGGCAACCACAGCAGGGCGCGCGACAACACCTCGCTGCGCTTCGCTTCGGCGGGGGAGGATTCATTCACACTGGCCAACGCGGCCAGCGCGATCATGCACAAGCCGGCCACTCGGCCCAGGTCACCCAGATCACTGACGTGGTAGCTGCCTATCCCGGTGTCGAACACCATCGTGATGTCGGCAACGCTGATCGTCGCGACTCCGCAGGCCACCAGGCTGCGGCTCGGTCGCTCGCCGGGGCGACCCCGCGACAGCATCAGGATCGCGGTCGTCAAGAGGATGCCGTCGTTGACCACCTGCGCGACCGTCGCGGTCCGCGAGCCCGTGGTGTCGCGCAGCTGCTTTTCCAGGACGAATACCCACGACACGACGAGCAGCGAGGTAACCAGGATCAGCCCGTCGAGCACCACGCGTCGCGAACTGTGTGGAGAGAGGTTGGACAACAGCACCAGAGCCGTCATGGCGCCGAATGGCCACAACAGCAACACAATCTCGGCCGCGGCCGGATGCGCGGCGTGCTCGAGTTGTGGGCGCACGTCGTAGAACGCCCAGATGAGTTCGCCGACCGCCCACCCCAACTGGGCCGTCACCATGGCCAGCCAGCCGAATTTGCGGCGCCCGTCGGCGAAGCGCGCCGCGCGCAGGCCACACGCCGCACCGAAAAGCAGACTCACCGCCAACGCTATTTCGTCGACCGGTCGAGTCGCGTAAACGCCTTCCCAGTCCCGGATGGAGGCGACGATGATCATCACCCCGGCGACGCCGTATCCGGCAACGACGACCCGACCCACGCGTGCGGACAGCCCGAATCGCTGCCACGGGATCCCCGTCCAGCGCTTCATTGCTGCTCCAGCCGATCTGTCCCCCGGCGGTGAACGCATGAAGGCTTCACCACTGCTAGGGCAGAATAAACGTCCCAGGTGCGTTACCTCGTGCTTTTCTGCAGCTTGGTACCGCTAGGCAGGCGTCAGCGCGACGATCGGGATCGGCCGCGACGTCCGGCTCTGGTAGCCGTCGTAGCGGTTGGCGTTGTTCTTGTTGACGATCTTCCACAGCCGCGCGTAGTCGGGGTCGTCCGGACCGATGCTGCGTGCGGTGACTCCGAATCGTTTGGAGCCGAGGTTGATCTCGCACTCCGGACGTTTGCGCAGGTTGTGATACCAGCCGGGGGCGCTGTCGCTACCGCCGTAGGACGCGACGACCAGGTACGAGTCGCCGTCCTTGGCGTAGGTCAGGGTGGAGGAGCGCTGCTGACCGGTCTTGGCGCCGACCGTGTGCAGCAGCAGGCTGTCCGGCATCCCGGGTACGTGGTGGCCGATCCGGCCGTCGGTCTTCCGGTATAGCGAGTCGTGAATACGCAGCAGCGGGGCGAGAAACAGCCGCTCTAGCGTGGTGAGGTTGCTCATGAATTCAGTTCTACTGACTGGCGTCGATGCGTGCCAGCGCGTCGCGCAGGATCTGCCCGGTGGCTTCCCGGTCCGGGTCCCGGCGCAGCAGCATCCCTTTGGCCACCGAGAGCTTGTCGCCGTTGCGGCGGGGCAGCACGTGCAGGTGGATGTGGAACACCGTCTGGAAGGCCGCGCTGCCGTCGTTGATCCCGATGTTCGTCGCGTCGGCCAATTCGGTGGCCCTGGCGGCGCGCGCGATCCGCTGACCGATGGTGATCATCTCGGCCAGCGTCTGCGGCGGGGTATCGGTCAAATCGACGCTGTGCTGCTTCGGGATCACCAGGGTATGGCCGCGCGTGAACGGGCGGATGTCGAGGATCGCCAGGTAGTCGTCGTCTTCGTAGACCCGGATGGCCGGAGCTTCCCCGGCGACGATCGCACAGAACACGCAGGACATGTGGCCACGGTACTGGCTGCCTCGACCCGGGAGTTACGCTGCCGCAGTGGACGCTCGCGATGTCGCATTCGCCGGTGCGGGCGCACTGGCTCGGATGCTCGCCGACGGTGAAGTCAGCGCTGTCGACCTGCTCGAGGTCTACCTGGAACGGATCGCTCGTCTGGACAGCGACCTGCGCTGTTACCGCGTGGTGCTGGCCGACAGCGCCCGCGAGGACGCCTATGCCGCCCAGGAGCTCCTCGATGCCGGCGAGCGGCTGCCGCTGCTGGGCGTGCCGGTCGCGATCAAGGACGACGTCGATGTCGCCGGCGAGGTGACGGCGTGCGGCAGCGGCGGCCACGGTCCGCCGGCGACCTCCGACGCGGAAGCGGTCCGTCGGTTGCGCGCGGCCGGCGCGATCATCATCGGAAAGACCAATGTGCCCGAGCTGATGATCTTTCCGTTCACCGAGTCGCTGACGTTCGGCGCGACCCGCAACCCGTGGAACCTCGGGCGCAGCCCGGGCGGTAGCAGCGGCGGTAGCGGCGCCGCGGTCGCCGCCGGGCTGGCCCCGATGGCGTTGGGATCCGATGGCGGCGGCTCGATTCGGGTCCCGTCGTCCTGGTGTGGCTTGTTCGGTCTGAAGCCGCAGCGCGATCGCGTCTCGCTGGAACCGCACGACAACGCCTGGTACGGCCTCTCCGTCAACGGCCCGATCGCACGCTCGGTGGCCGATGCGGCGCTGTTTCTCGATGCCACCTCGACGATCCCGGGACCCGAGGGCGAGTTCGTCGCCGCCGCGTCGCGTGATCCCGGCAAACTGCGAATTGCGTTGAGCACCAAAATCCCCACATTCCCGCAGCGCGTCGGGCGCGAAGAGCTGGCGGCGGTCGACCAGGCCGGTGCGCTGCTTCGCGATCTCGGGCACGAGGTCATCACCGCCGATCCCGACTATCCGATGGCCCAGCTCTATGCGAACTTCCTGCCGCGCTATCTGCGCGGCATCTGCGACGACGCCGACGCGCAGGCTCATCCGGAACGGCTCGAGGCCCGCACCCGCACGCTGGCGCGGATGGGGTCGTTCTTCTCGGACCGCAGAATGGAAGCCGTGCGGGCCGCCGAGGAAGGCATGAACGCCAAGATTCAGTCGATCTTCGACGATGTCGACGTCGTGATCACGCCTGGCACCGCGAACGGTCCGTCGCGCATCGGTGCGTATCGGCGCCGCGGCGCCGTGTCGACGCTGCTGCTGGTCGCTCAGCAGGTGCCGTACTTCGCGCCGTGGAATGCGACCGGTCAGCCCGCCGCGGTGGTGCCGTGGGACTTCGACGGCGACGGCCTGCCGTTGTCGGTCCAGCTGGTCGGCCGGCCGTTCGACGAGGCGACGCTGCTGTCGCTGTCCGCGCAGATCGAAGCGGCGCGACCGTGGGCGCACCGCCGACCGCCGGTGTCATGACCGGGTTTAATGGCGCCGACCCGGTTCGTCCGGCGGCGCCGTGCTCCCGATCGGCGCGAGCAATTCTCGCCACGCCGCCAGCTTGACGCCCGGCCGCGTGGCATGGGCCGGGCTGCTCGACGGCAGTCGCTGGAACTCGAGCCGCTCGTCGGGCTGCGCCAGCCTGCGGTACATCTCGGCCGCCTTGGCTCCGTTGAAGTAAACCCGGTTGATCCCCGGGTAGTTGGCGAACAACCCGGCAAAATCGTTGACCACCAAGCTTTTCGGATCGATCGCGGAGTCGGCGCTACCGACTCGGCGGCAGCTGCGCAGCACATCCCACAGTGCCACCGCGTGGGATCGCAACGCGGCCAGGCGGGATTCGTACGGCGCGTCCGCGTCGAATCCGAAAAGCTCACCGGCGATGGGCCAGAACGCATTTCGCGGATTGGCGTAGTACTGCTGTGCAACCAGCGACTGGGCACTGGGAAACGAGCCCAGGATCAGCATCCGGGCGCGCTCGTCGACGACGGGCGGGAAACCATGCAGCAGCGGCGGGGTCATCACTGCCATCATCGCCCGTGGGCGTTGTACGTTGGCCACGTGGACGACGAGGTCGATGCGAACATTGACGATCTGCTCGACGGACTCGACGGCGACGCGCGCACGGAACGTGCCGAGTTGGTGGCCTGGCTACTGGAACAGGGCGTCACCACCCAGGAGATTCGAGCCACCAATCCGCCGCTGCTGCTGGCCAGCCGTCGCCTGATCGGCGACGACGGCACCTATGTGTCCGCGCGCGAGATCAGCGACCAATACAACATCGACCTGACGCTGCTGCAGCGCGTGCAGCGGGCGATCGGGCTGGCCCGGGTGGACGATCCGGACGCGGCCGTCCACATGCGCGCCGACGGCGAAGCGGCGGCCTACGCTCAGCGCTTCGTGGAGCTGGGGCTCAACCCCGACCAGGTGGTGCTGGTGGTTCGGGTGCTCGCCGAAGGCCTGTCCCACGCAGCCGAGGTCATGCGCTATGCCGCGCTGGCCGCGATCATGCGCCCGGGGTCCAGCGAGCTGGAGATCGCCAAGGCGTCCCAGGCACTGGTGAGTCAGATTGGGCCGCAGCTCGGCCCGATGATCGAGCAGATGCTGTTCATGCAGCTGCGCCACATGATGGAGACCGAGGCGATCAACGCCGCCGAGCGGGCCGCGGGCAAGCCGTTGCCCGGCGCCCGCGAGGTCACCGTCGCGTTCGCCGACCTGGTCGGGTTCACCCGGCTCGGCGAGGTGGTCTCGCCCGAGGAGCTGAGTCAACTCGCCAGCCGGCTGGCCGGGCTGGCCCGCGACACGACGGCCCCCCCGGTGCGGTTCATCAAGACGATCGGGGACGCGGTGATGTTCGTCAGTCCCGAGCCCGCGCCGCTGCTCGACGTTGTGCTGAAGCTTGTCGAAACCGTCGATACCGACGACGACTTTCCCCGACTGCGAGCGGGGGTGGCCGCCGGGATGGCGGTGAGCCGGGCCGGCGACTGGTTCGGCCGCCCGGTCAACGTCGCGAGCCGGGTCACCGGCGTGGCCCGGCCCGGCACGGTGCTGGTCGCCGATTCGGTGTGGGAGGCCGTCGGCGAAACCCTGGAGTTCTCCGCGTCTTTCGCGGGCGCGCGCCGCCTCAAGGGCGTCAAGAACGAGGTCAAGCTGTTCCGGGTGCGCCGCGGCGACGCCCGCGACAACGACTGAATCCCCTAAACGTTTAGGCAGGCCCGGGCGGCGCTGGGGGGCGTCTGACACGGTCCGACGCGGCCGGCTCCTTCCCCTGTGCCGGCGCTTTGACTCGGCCGCTTCCGGGCCTGCTTCGTCCTCAAAAATACGCCTGTGAGCGGGCCATATCAACGGTTTTCCGGTCCGCAGCCACCCGACTTCCGCGGCCGGATGGCGTTCGCCGCGAGCGAACCACTGTCTATTACATATGTAACGGTGTAATCATGTAATTATGAAATCGCACTCCCACAGTTCAAGGCGGTACGGCCGCCCCGGAGGCTGGCAGCAAGCCCAGCAACCCGATGCCACCGGCGCGGCGGAATGGTTCGCCGGACGCCTGCCCGAAGCCTGGTTCGACGGCGACCCGACGGTCGTCGTCGACCGCGAAGAGATCACCGTCATCGGCAAGCTCGCGGACACGGCGGAAGAGAGCGAGGCGCGCGCCGAGGGCCGGGCCTCCCGCTTCCGCGAGGAGACCCGCTCCGAGCGGATGCGCATCGCCGACGAGGCGCAGGATCGCTACGGCCGCAAGGTTTCCTGGGGCCTCGAGATCGGCGGCGAACGAATCCTGTTCACCCACATCGCAGTTCCGGTGATGACGCGCTTGAAGCAACCGGAACGCCAGGTGCTTGACACGTTGGTGGACGCCGGTGTCGCCAGGTCGCGTGCCGACGCGCTGGCGTGGTCGGTCAAGCTCGTCGGCGAACACACCGAGGAATGGCTGGCCAAGCTACGTGACGCGATGTCGGCGGTCGACGACCTGCGCGCCGAGGGACCAGACCTACCCGCTTAGGCCAATACCGCTGTCCCACTTAGGTATTGGGGCTGCTAGGCGTTGTTCACCTTGTCGACGATCTTTTCGGCGATCTGGCTGGACTGATCGTTGATGTGGTATCCGCAGGCGTTGACGTCGACGATCACGTTGTTCGCCGCGCTCATCGCGTGCTCGCACTGCCAGCCCTCGGCCCCCTCCTGGGTCTGCAGCACGGATATCTTCGGCGAATTGCCTTGGACGGGGGCGAAAGTCCACCGATAGGTCTTGCCCGAATTGTCCACCGTCACCGTCTGGCCGACACACTTCTTCCACTTGTCCAGCGAGCTCTGCAGGAATGCCTTGGCCTTGTCGGCCGTCGGAAACGCGACCACCGCCTGGTTGACCCAGTGGTCGTTGTTGTCCCCGGGCTCGGCGGACACCAGTCCGTAGATACCCGTCCAACCGCTGCCGGCGTATACCGGATCCTGAGTCGTGTAGAGCGCGCCCTCACAATCCGGTATCGACACCGTCATCGACGAAGTGCCCATCGTCGTAATGGGCTTGCCGGGTTGGATGTTCGTCGCGCCCATGATGGTGTTGATATCCGAGGAGCTGAGCAGCAGCGAGTTGAGCCGGGTGGACGCGATCGGTTCCGGTGGCGGCTTGGGATCGGGGATGATCAGCCAAATAGCCACCGCGCTGACCACGACCACGAGCACCACGGCGGCCGCGGCGATGATCGGCCACGGGTTGCGCTTGGGTCTGGGCGGCTGCTGGCCCAGGTTCCACTGGGTGGGGCCGACGGGCTGCGTGTGCGGGTGGGCGCCCGACGGCGGGCCGCCCCAGTTGCCGCTGCTCCCTTGGTAATACTGCGGGCCTGAGACGGGCGGACCCTGGGCGGGGACGGGCCCGCTCTCGGGAGCCCAGGGCCGCGGGCTCGGAGCGTGGTGCGGTGGCACCGGAGTAGAACTCGGTCGCGGATACGGCGTCGGCGCCGGCGGCGGGGGTGTGGTGGGCCGCTGCACGGGCGGCGCGGCCACGGTGCCCGCGATCGTCGGTGGCTGCTCGAGCTTCTCCTTGCCGGGCAGCGTCGCTTCCTGGCTGCGGCGCAGGATGTCCGACGCCTGGTCTTGATCGGGGTTGCTCAGTGCCTCGTGCGCGGCCAGCGCCAGATCGCCCGCGCTGGCGTAGCGGTCCTCGGGCTTCTTGGCCATCCCGCGTGCGATCACCGCGTCGAAAGCCTTGGGGATGCCCGCGCGCACCGCGCTGGGCAGCGGAACCGGATCGCTCATGTGGGCCTTGACCAGCACACCGGCGCTGTCGGCGCGGTACGGCGGGGCTCCGGTCAGGCATTCGTGCAGCACACAGGCCAACGCGTAGATGTCGGCGCGGTAGGTCACCTCGTCGTTGGTGAATCGCTCCGGGGCCATGTATTTCCAGGTGCCGACCGCGGTGCCGAGCTGGGTGAGCTTCTCGTCGGTGGTGGCGCTGGCGATACCGAAGTCGACCAGGTAGGCGAAGTCATCTCGGGTGACCAGGATGTTGGGCGGTTTCACGTCGCGGTGCATGACGCCGGCGGCGTGGGCGGCATCCAGAGCCGACGCGATCTGGGTGATGATCGCGACCGCGCGCGGCGGGGTCAGCGGACCGTACCGTTTGAGCAGGCTGTCCAGGTCGGTGCCCTCGACGAGGCGCATCTCCATGAACATTTTTCCGTCGATCTCGCCGTAGTCGTGGATCGGCACGACGTGCGGTTCCTGCAAACGGCCCGCGGTGCGTGCCTCGCGTTTCATCCGCTCGCGAAAGACGGGGTCCGAGCTGAACTGGTCCGACATCAGCTTGACCGCGACCGTCCACTCTTTGACGGTGTGCTCGGCCTCGTAGACCTCGCCCATCCCGCCCCGGCCCAGCAGCCGTTTCAGGTGGTAGGGCCCAAACGTCGAGCCCTCCCGTGAGGCCTGCCCCTCGCTCATCGCTGATCCTCCAAACCAACCGCAGACCCGCCGACCATATCAACAAAATCCCCGCAGACCCGTCGGTCGCAACGCCCGGCAAGCACCGATGACGGTAGGCGTGGCCCTCGACGACGGCAAACGCCGGCGGACTGCCGTCGGCTCGATCCCGGCCCCCAGATGTGGGTTGCGCTAACGCGGGTTACAGGGAAGGGGAGGTCGATGCTCAGCACCACCGGGACTGGTGGCCAAACACCGGTAGACCAAGCCTCACTTGGCCGCTTTGCGTTGGGGGTCAAGCTGTCTGAGGCGCAGCGCGATCAGGACGATCAACACGATCGCCTGGATGGCGCAGGCAGCCACGGCCATCCACCAAATGCCGGGGTCGTACTCCCACAGCGGGTCTTCGTCGCCGGCCGCGGTGCGGCGCAGATCGTCGAGATCGATGGTCGAGGCGGCCATCGCGTAGGCCCAACGCGACGGCGATAGCCACGCCAGTTGCTCCAGCGGGATGCGGCCCTTCACCCCAAACATGCCGCCGCACAGCACGAGTTCGGCCATGACGACGAGCACCAGGAGCGGCATGCCGCGGTCGGCGTTGCCGATCATCGCCGAAATCAGCAGACCGATCAGCATCGAGACCACGGTGACGGCGACGACCGCCAGCGCCACTTCGACTCTGGGCCAAGGCAGCACGACGGCCTGGTCCGGCGGAGGCAGGCCGGCCACCCCGAGGAAGCCCAGAATCAGCCCTTGCAGGGTGGTCAACGTGGTCAGGACCACCACCTTGGAGGCCAGATAGGCACCGCGCGACAACCCGATGCCGTGCTCGCGTTGATAGATGGCCCGTTCCTTGACGATCTCGCGGATGGAGGCCGCGCAACCCATCAGGGCGCCGCCGATGATCAGCAGCACCAACAATTGCGAGGGCTGGGTGGACTTCGTCTCGATGGCCTTGGTCAGCGACAGCCCGGCCTCGCCGGGGACGGCGTGCGCGAAAAGACTCAGCAGCAGCGGCAGGACCAGAAGCGTCACCGCGTACTGGCGGTCGGCGGCGATGACCGCCAGATACCTACGGCACAGCGTGGCGAACTGGGCGACGGCACTTTGCTGAGCGAGCGGCTTCGCGGGACGGGCGGCCGGTGCCGGGGCCCTCAGCGTGGCGTGCGGCCCGGTCAGGGCTCCATGAATGGGCGATGCGACATAGCGTCCGGTCCAGTCGGTCGTGGTGTCGTGTTCGAGGAGGTTGAACAGATCGGCGAAGTCGTTGCAACCGAAGTAATTCAGAGCCTGTCGCGGCGGACCGAAGTACGCCAGCCGGCCGCCGGGCGCCAGGATGAGGAGCCGGTCGCACAGATTCAGCTGCGCGGTGTTGTGGGTGACCACCACGACGGATCGGCCGTCGTCGGCCAGGGCGCGCAGCGTCTGCATGACGGATTTCTCGTAGCCCGGATCGAGGCCCGAGGTGGGCTCGTCGAGGAACAGCAGGGACGGCTTGGTCAGCAGTTCCAGCGCGACGCTGGTGCGCTTGCGCTGACCGCCCGACAAGCTGTCGATCCGTTGATTGGCATGCGCGGCCAGCCCGAGCTCACTCAGCACCTCGTCGATGCGCTGCTTTCGTTCCCGGGCGGAGACGTCCTGCGGAAAGCGAAGCTGCGCAGCGTAATTCAGCGCTCGTCGCACAGTCAACTGAGTATGCAGGATGTCGTCCTGCGGCACGAAGCCGATCCGGTGCCGCAGCTCGGCGTAGTTCTGGTAGAGATCGCGATTGTCGTATCGGACCTCGCCGCTACCGGCCGGGCGGAATCCGGTCAACGCGCTCAACAACGTGGATTTGCCTGCCCCGCTTGGCCCTACCACCGCCATGAAGCAGCGTTGCGGTAGCGCGAAACTGACGTTGGCCAACAACACCTTGCCCTTGTTGGAGACCACCCGCAGGTTCGACGCCTCGTAGGACACGTCGCCGGTGTCGGTGTATTCGACGAGTTGGTCGCCGGACAGGTGCAGCAGCCGATGGCCGATGCCGACGATGTCGTGGGGCCCGATGATCGCGCGTGCGATCCGGTTGCCGTTGACGTAGGTTCCGTTGGCGCTGTTGCTATCTACGAGCTCCCACTGATTTCCGGAGCGGCGCAACACCGCATGGTGGCGCGAGACCAGCAAGTCGTCGAGCACGACGTCGTTGTCGGTTCCGCGGCCAATCCCGATCGTTACCTGATCCATCGTGTAGACCGCGGTCGGCGGCCGGGCCACCGTGGTCTCGCCGACCGACCCCGTCGTCGGCGCAACGGTTTGCGTCCGAGCGGGGCTAGGCGGCGGGGCGACCGGGCAGAGCTCGAGCGCCTGCCCGGACGACGCCGACCCCAGCACGACGGTGATCGGTTGGGTTATCGGCAGGCTCTCGACTCGCCGCCCGTTGACGAACATTCCGTTGTTGCTGCGGTTGACCAGAACCCAACCCGCGGGCGTCGGCTGCAGCACCGCGTGCTGGCGCGACACCCTCGGGTTCTCCAGCTGGATGTCGGCCTCGTGCGCGCGGCCAATGCTCCAGGACCGGCCACCGGTGGCCTGCCAGGTACGCCCACCCGCCCGCAGCTCCAGCCCGGGAATGGTGGCGACCATGTCGGTCCTGTCGTCCACGCACTGCCTCCGCTGTGTTAGCTAGCCGCCTCGAGAACGGTCCTCACGTCCACCACTTGTATAGCTGATCCAGGGGTTGTCCTCGCGTTATTCCGTCCTCGGGCGCGGTTTGCTGGCAATGCCGTTGGGCTGGTTGATCTTTAGCTGCCGCGGGTCAGCCACCGTATTTGGTCCACCAGGTGTGCAGCTCCTCGATGGTCGGAGGGTCGCCGAAGACATCGCACAGCAGCAGCTTGACCTGGTTGCTCCACACCATGTTGGGGTGGTTGTTGTAGGTGCCGCAGGCGACCACGCCGACGTCGACCTTCGGGTCATTCGGGTGCTGCCAGGTTTCCGGGTTGTTGGTTTCTCCGGGACAGGTCGCCAGCGTCAGGAGCTTGATGTCGGCGTCTGTTGCATTTTTGAGGACACCCGGATTCGGGAAGAGTGCGTAGCGCGCTTTGGACGGGCCGCCCGGGTTGGTGTTCTGGTCGCAGTCGACTACCGCCAGCGCATCCGACCACACGGTGTTGGGTTTCGGAGTGGCCGGTGTGCACACTCCGCTCGGGTAGCCCGGGGGCACCATGGTGAGCAGCTGGCTTTCGACGTCGCCGGCCGGGGTGGTCGTGGTGGTGGTGGTTGTCGACGTCGTGGTCCTCGGCGGGGTCGTGGTGCTGGGAGGGGTGGGGTGCGGCGCGGGGTTTTCGTCGTCCTTCGTGGCGATGTAGACGCCGATCGCCGCGACCACCAGGACCACGACCAGGGCAACCGCTCCGATGACGATCGGCCAGGGGTTGCGTTTGGGCTTGGGCGGGGGTTGCTGTCCCAGCGCCCAGGCCGTGGGGCCGGCTGGCGGGGGTGCGCCCGGCGGCGTTGGACCCCAGTTGCCGCTGGTTCCTTGGTAATACTGCGCGCCGGAGGCGTGCTGGCTCGGAGTCGGGACCTGGCCGCTCTCGGGCGCCCAGGGGCGCGGGCTGGGAGCGTGGTGTGGCGGCACCGGCCCGGAGTTCCGGCCTGGATACGGCGCCGGCGGCGTGCTCAGCGGGGGTGCTGCCGTGGCGGGAGCGGTCGGGGGCGGGTCGCTCTTGATCTCGGCGGCCAGGGTGGCCTCGACGCTGCGGCGCAGGATGTCGTCGGCGTGGTCTTGATCGGGGTTGCTGAGCGCCTCGTGCGCGGCCAGCGCCAGATCACCGGCGCTGGCGTAGCGGTCCTCGGGCTTTTTGGCCATGCCGCGCGCGATCACCGCGTCGAAGGACTTGGGGATGCCCGCGCGCACCGCGCTGGCCAGCGGGATGGCGTCGGTGGTGTGAGCCCGGACCAGCTCGCCCGCGGTGGCCGCGCGATACGGCGGCGTGCCCGTCAGGCATTCGTACAGTACGCAGGCCAATGCGTAAATGTCGGCGCGGTAAGTTACCTCGCCGTTGGAAAACCGTTCGGGCGCCATGTATTTCCAGGTGCCCACCGCGGTGCCGAGCTGGGTGAGCTTCTCGTCGGTGGTGGCGCTGGCGATGCCGAAGTCGACCAGGTAGGCGAAATCGTCGCGGGTGATCAGGATGTTGGGCGGCTTGATGTCGCGGTGCATGACGCCGGCCGCGTGGGCCGCGTCGAGGGCCGAGGCGATTTGAGTGATGATCGCGACCGCGCGCGGTGGGGTCAAGGGGCCGAATCGCTTGAGCAGGTCGTCCAGGTCGATGCCCTCGATGAGGTGCATCTCCATGAACATCTGGCCGTCGATTTCGCCGTAGTCGTGGATGGGTACGACGTGCGGTTCCTGCAAACGGCCCGCGGTGCGCGCCTCGCGCCGCATCCGCTCACGAAAGACGGGGTCCCGGCTGAACTCCGCGGTCATTACCTTGACCGCGACCGTCCATTCTTTGACGGTGTGCTCGGCTTCGTAGACCTCGCCCATCCCACCACGGCCCAGCAGCCGCTTGAGGCGGTAGGGCCCGAACATCGTCCCGACCCGCGAGTTCTGCTCCTCGCTCATCGCTGATCCTCCAAACCGACCGCAGACCCGCCGACGATATCAACAAGTACGCGCAGATCCTCGCTCGTAACCACCGCGACTAGCAACCATCACGGTAGGCCGTGGCGAACTCCAACGCGCGACAAATCGCGAGATCCCCGCGCGGGCGGGTCGCGCACCGATACCGACGGGGTCCGGCGAAAAGCCTTGTGGTGATTGACCATGCTGACTTTTACTACGAAGAGCCTTGTGCAACAACAATATTCAGCCTGCCGCGTCGCTGTTGTAGCCCCGAGGGATCTCGAACGTGAATTCGTGGTCGCAAATTCGGACGTGATCGCCGTCCTTCAGCGTGGCCGCCGAGCGGATGCGCTGGTGTTGAACGTGGACGCCATTGGACGACCGCAGGTCGTTGATGACGTAGCTGGTGCCGGTGTCGACGATGACGGCGTGATGGCGGCTCACATTGGCGCTGGCCAGGATGATGTCGTTGTCACTGAGACGCCCGATCCGGGTCTCTGCCATGCGCAGTGGGTAACTGCGACCCGACGCCTCGTGCAGGTAGGCGGCGGGCTTGCCGGCGGGGACCTTGGTGCGCTGGTCCAGCAGGGTGATGGTGCCGACCGCCGTGGTCCTGGCCGATTTCTTGGCGTCCAGCGGCTCCTGGCGCAGGATCTTCTCGTTCAGCTCGCGCAACGTCGGGCCGGGGTCGATCCCGAGCTCGTCGGCGAGTGTCGTCTTCACCCGGCGGTACGCGGCCAGCGCGTCGGATTGGCGGTCGGTCAGATAGTAGGCGGTGATCAACTGGGCCCACAGCGGCTCGCGATAGGGGTGCTCGGTGATCAGGACTTCGAGGTCGCTGACCACGGAGGCGCCACGTCCGCAAGCGATTTCGGCCTCTGCCTTCGCGGTGTGGACGAGAATTTTTTCCTCCATGAGCGAGGTGGCGAAGGTGTCGACGAACTGAAAGTCGCGCAGGTCCTCGAGCACCGGTCCCCGCCATTGCGCCAACGCCGTCGACAGGTGCTGGCTCGCCTGCTCGAACCTGCTGAGCGCGGCCGCCTGCACGCCCGCGGTCTTCTCGGTGATGAACCGTCCCAGATCGCAACTGTTTTCGTCGACGGCCAGCCGGTAACCCGGCGGCGCGGCGGCCAGCACCGCCCGGGGATCGATACCGGCGCCGGTGAGCAGTTTGCGCAGATTGGACACATACGAGTGGATGCTGGCCCGCGCACCGGACGGGGGCTCGTCCTCCCACAGGGCGTTGATCAGCCGTTCGACGCCGACCGGGCTGTTCCGGTTCATCAGCAGCATGGCCAGCACCGCGCGTTGTTTGGGTGTGCCCAGCGGCACCATGGTGCCGTCAACAGTCATCTCCAACGGCCCGAGCAGGCCGAATTCGAGACTTTTGTCTACCATCGTCGCTAACCAGCCCTTCCGGGTTCCCTGCGCGGCGTCACCTGCCCATACGGTGTCATTCCTTGACATTGTGATACGAACACCCCGGAATTCGGTAATACCGGTGGAGATTGGTGTGCCGCGGGCTTCGGCTTCGCCATCGGCTGAAATGCGTTCCCTGCCAGCATGATCATCGACCGCTCGCCCGAATCCGGTTGGGATTCCTCGAAAACGCATGAGGCGAGCAGCCGACCCGAGGCGTGTGCTTCGGGTGGCTGCCCGCCGGTTTGACGTCGGTGTCCGGCTAGGTGGTGAATACCATCAGCTGCTTGCCGGCCTCCCAGGCTTTCATGAAGAGCGCCATCGGGATCTGCTCGTCGCGGCCGTCCTTGGTGCCGCTGTCGTTGAGGTGCACCACGTTGTTGGCGGTGTCGATACCGGTGACCACCACCGCGTGGTCGCCCCGGGGGTTGCCGTTGTCGTCCTTGTTTTCGACGGGTTGGCCCCAGATGAGCTCTCCGTTGACGCTGACGATGACCTGGTGGCCCTCGCCGAGTTGCTCCTCGAGTCCTTCGATGCCACCGAGGATGCCGTCTTTGGCGGCGTGCTCCTTATTGGTGATCGTGGCGTTGATCTTGTAAAGCGCCAGCAATGTCGGGATGTCCGCAAAGCTGGTGCCCATACCGGAATTCGGGTTTTTGGTGTTGGCCGGCGTGGTGTAGATCGAGCCGGGGTGCACGACGCTCGGCGTGGCTTGCGCCACCGTGATGATGGCCCGCTCCGAGGGCTCCTTGCCGGTGATCTGGCCGATCACGTCGGCGCTCGACATCAGGACGCAGTCGTCGTATTTCTGGTAGCGCCAGTACTTGGCGGCGGCTACCGGATCGCCGTACATCGTGCCCGCGGCCGCGTCGGCGGGGCCGGCCAATCCCAGCGCGACGGCACCGGCGATGACTGCCAGGGTGGCGGTCTTGGCGATCGTGGCGATCTTGGCGGTCTTTGCGGTCTTGGCGGTCTTTGCGGTCTTCATGGGAGTCCCCTTTCTCGTCCCGCGCTAGTGCGGGGTGGTTGAGAAAAGGCTCTGGTTGTGGCCTATTTGTTATCTCCACGAATTCTTGGAGTGACCTCGCGCCGCGCCGAACGGCGTACGCGCAGCGATGAAGACCGTGCTCAGACGGTGTGGAGGGCTAGTTGCAGGCCCACGTGTCGATGGAGCCGCCACCGAGTTTGGTCAGCGCGTCCTTCATCGCGGCGGCCAGGGTGGAGCCGACCCCGCCCTGGAATGCCTTGCCGTTGGTCGCGACGGCGCCGCAATCGGTGAAGCTGGTGAGCACCTTGCAGTCCGTGTAGGCGCAGTTTTTGACCGCGGTGGCCTCCGCGGCCGGCCGGGTTGGGTAGTCCCAGCTGCGGCCCCAGGAACCGTTGCTGGAGTAGGCAATCGCGCCGTATTGATCGGCGGCACCGACCGCGGGAGCCAGCGCGACGCTGATTGCGGCGGCAGCGGCCGTGCCGGCCACCGTGAACCGCCGACGACGAGTAATCATCCTCATTGGTGATTCCTTTCCGAATGCCGGCGGTCCGGCGGTTTCCACGTTTTCCAGGGGTTGCGATTCCACGCTTTTGGCCGGCTGCGCCTAAACGGGCTTGGTGGCGGTGACCGTCTTGCCCCAGTCGGACATCGTCAGCGTCACCGAGGTGTCGTTGGTGGGATGGACCTGAAGCTGGACCAGGTGTGAGGAGCCGTCCGAGGCGATCCAGACCGTGGTGGGCACCGTCGTCACGCTCTGGGCGGTCAGCTTGGAGCCGGCCAGCGTGGCGACGTCGTCAGCCGACGAGCTGCCGGTGATCTTGGTGGTCGCGACACCGTTGACCTGCTCGGTGCCGGCCACCGCGCCACCCTGCAGCTTCGACAGCAGGTTGGCCAACCCCTTGCTGGGGTCCAGCAGCACCGACACGTTGTAGATCGAGGCGCCGTTACCGAAGTCGGTGTAGACGCCGGGCTGCCCGAGATCGGAGTAAAGATGGCCGTCGACGTAGACGAATTTCGCGTCCTGCGGGGATTTGCCGACCAGCAGCGTCGCGCTACCGGTGGCAACCGTCTGCGGGGTGTTGGAGATGTCGCCGTCGAGCTTGGTCACCCGCAGGTTGGGCACGTCGCCCTGGACCGCCACGCTGACATGCATCCCGGTGACCTTGGTCATCGCGTCGGAGGCCTGCTTGAGCAGGGTGGCCGCCTCGCCGCTGGAGGTGGTGGCGGTGGTCCCGGGCGATTTGCCGGTGCTCGAGTTGCTCGAGCAGCCACCGACAGCGAGGACGAGGGCGAGCGCGGCGGCAGCGGCGGCCGTAACGGTGTGAGGCGAGAGCTTCATCGACATCTCCTTGAAGTGTTGGCCACAGCTGCTTACTGCATAGCAACCGCCGCGCAGCAAATCAACAGCCGGAAGGTTTACATCGGATCTCGCGGCTGCATGAGTCGGCCGACTGCCGGACATGGGCAGCCGAGGGGGTGAATTACCGTGATTGACAGAGTTTTCCAGTGTGGCTTCGGTGTTGTGGACGCGACGGTGTCGTCGAGTGCGGCGCGGTCCCGGCGCGCAAGAGCGCCCGCCGGGGCGGCCTGCAAATGGCGAATGGGGGGATCCCGGTTACCGAGATCCCCCCGCTAGCGGGTGGTGCGATCAGCTGAGCGCGCCGCCGAATTGCGGGCAGTACGCGGTGGCCGCGTTGACGACGAAGTGGGCCGCCTGGCTGCTGGTCAGGTTCGTCTGGCCGACGACCTCGTTGGCGATGTCGACGCCGCTTTCGCCGGAGGCCAGCGCCTGGCACACCTTCTGGCCGTTGTTGACAGCCTGCGCGGGTGAGGTGAAGGTGACGCCCACCTTGTTCATCTGCGTGATGAAGGCATCGTCGACTGTGGTGGCGCCCGCAACGCCGGCGCTGGCGAGTGCAGCGATCCCGATGGCGGCGGCGCCGATCGCGGTGCTGGCAATTGTGCGGATACGGTGAGCGAACATTGCTGTGGTCCTTTCGGGTGGGCGGTCTGGCTGCTGATGAACACAGCGTTGCGCCCACGCCTAAAAGGATTCTCAATGGCTTGGTCGGCCCCGGCCGAGACGGTAAACAGCGAATGGGGGATCCCGGGTGACCCGGGACCCCCCATCCAGTGGGTGGGTGCGATCAGGTGAGCTGCGGGGCGAGTGCCGGGCAGAAGGCGTGGGTCGCGTCGACGACGAAGTAGGCCGCCTGGTGGCTGGTCAGGTCCGTCTGCCGCAGGATCTCGGCGGCGACGTCGGTCCCGGTTTTCCCGGCGGCGAGTTCCTGGCAGACCTTGTGGCCGTCCTTGATGGCGTCCGCCGGCGAGCTGAAGGAGATGCCGAGCTTGTCCATCTGAGCGAGGAACGCGTCGTCTGCGGTGGTGGCTCCGGCGGTACCGGCGGTACCGACCGCGACCATCCCGATGGCGGCGGCGCCGATGATGGTGCTGGCGATGGTGTTGATACGGCGAGTGAACATTGTTCTGATCCTTTTCAGGTGTGCGGTTGGGGTGCTGATGGGACTAGCGTCAGCCGCACTTCTAAATGGATCCTCTATAACTTCTTGGCGTCGTTTCAGTCACGTCTCAGGTTCGCGCTGCGGCCGACAACTCAGGCCCTGGTCATCGCGTAATAGGCGCCGCGGCGGGCCATCAGTTCGGCGTGATTGCCCTGTTCGACGACGCGCCCGGACTCGACCACCACGATGCGATCGGCACCACGGATCGTCGAAAGACGATGTGCGATAACGAAACTCGTTCGGTCGCGACGAAGCTCGTGCATGGCACGCGCAATAAGCGCCTCGGTGCGGGTGTCCACCGAGCTGGTTGCCTCGTCCAGGATCAGCAGCTGTGGACGGGCCAGGAATGCGCGGGCGATCGTGATGAGCTGCTTCTCGCCGGCGCTGATGTTGGCGCCGTCGCCGGTGACCCGGGTCTGGTAGCCGGCCGGCAGGGTCTGGACAAAGCGGTCGACATAGGCCGCTCGGGCGGCTTCGACCACCTCGTGCGCGCCGGCCCCGGGGCGTCCATAGGCGATGTTCTCCGCGATGGTCCCGTCGAACAGCCAGGTGTCTTGCAGCACCATGCCGATTCGCGATCGCAGGGCTTGCCTGCTCATCGTGGTGATGTCGACGCCGTCGACCAGGATGCGGCCAGAATCGACGTCGTAGAACCGCATCAGCAGGTTCACCAGCGTGGTCTTGCCCGCTCCGGTCGGTCCGACGATCGCCACGGTGCTGCCCGGCTCGGCCGTCATCGACAGGTCTTCGATCACCGGCGTGCCGGCGCGGTAGGCAAAGTTCACGTGCTGGAACTCGACACGTCCGCGCGGCTGCGGGGCCTGGCCGTTGGGCGGCGTCGGCGTGGGATCCGGCGCTTCCTCGGGCTCGTCGAGCAGCTCGAACACCCGCTCGGCGCTGGCCACCCCGGATTGCAGGGTGTTGTACATCCCGGCCACCTGGCTCAGCGGCGTGTTGAACTGCCGGACGTATTGGATGAACGCCTGGATGTTGCCGAGGGTGATGTGCCCGGTGGCCACCTGCAGGCCGCCGATCACCGCGACCGCGACGTAGCCAAGGTTGCCGATGAACGTCGTCGCCGGCGCCACCAAACCGGAGAAGAACTGGGAGCCGAAGCTGGCGTGGTAGACGTCGTCGTTGAGGCTGCGGAATTGCTCGCGCGCCGCATCCCGGTGACCGAAGGTCTTGACCACCGTGAACCCGCTGTAGGTCTCCTCGATATGGGCGTTGAGCGCTCCGATGCTGGTCCACTGCGCCACGAACAGCCGGTGTGAGCGACGTGCGATCGCCCGGGACACCAGCAGCGACAGCGGCACGGTCAGCACGGTGATCAGCGTCAACAGCGGTGAAATCGACAGCATCATGACCAGCACGGTGACCACGGTCAGGATCGACGTCAGCAGCTGGCTGATCGTCATCGACAGCGAGGATTGAACGTTGTCGATGTCGTTGGTCACCCGGCTCAGCAGCTCGCCGCGCAGCCGTCCGTCGAAGTAGGACAGTGGCAGTCGGTGGACCTTGTCCTCGACCTCGCGGCGCAGCGCGACCATGGTGCGCTGCAGGATGAGGTTGAGCAGCCGGGCTTGTGCCCAAATCAAGAGCGCGGCAACGACGTACAGGGCCAGGGCAACTGCCAGCGTGTGTGCCACTGCGCCGAAGTCCACGCCGCGGCCGGGCACCACGTTCATTCCCGACAGCAGGTCGGCGAACATCCCGTCACCGCGCGCTCGCGCTTGGGCGATGGCCTGTGCCTTGCTGATTCCCGCGGGCAGCCCACGCCCGATCACGCCGTTGAAGAGCAAATCGGTGGCGTGACCGAGGATTCGGGGAACAATGACGCCGATCACCGTGCCGGTCAGGCCCAAAGCGATCACCGCGATGCTCAGCGTTCGTTGGGGCGCAAGCCGTTTCACCAGCCGGGCCGCGGTGCCCCAGAAGTCGCGGGATCGCGTGCGGGGAGCGGTTTCCCGGGCGACCCGGTTCGTCGCCGTGGTCACTGCGTTCCTCCTACTCCGGCGCCGACCGACTGCGAGTCGGCGAATTCCGCGTAGGTGGCGCAATCGTCGAGCAGCGACTCGTGGGTGCCCGAGCCGACAATTTTCCCGTCGTCGACGACGACGATCTGGTCGGCCTGCGACGCGGTCGAAATGCGCTGTGTAACAACGATGATGGTGGCGTCGCCGGAGATCTCCCGCAGTGCGGACCGGACCTGCGCGTCGGTGTGCACGTCGAGCGCGGAGAACGCGTCGTCGAACAAGTAGATGGCCGGGCGGCGGATGACTGCCCGGGCGATCGCCAGCCGTTGCCGTTGTCCGCCGGAGAAATTCATCCCGGCCTGGGCGACGCGCATCCGCAGCCCGTCGGCGTGCTCCCGCACGAATTCGTCGGCCGCCGCGACCCGCAATGCTTCCCACATCTCCTCGTCGGTGGCGTCGGCCTTTCCGAGTCGGAGGTTCGCCGCGATCGTGCCGGAGAAGAGATAGCCGCGCTGCGGGACCAGGCCGATCGCCGACCAGAGCCGCTCGGTGTCGTAGTCGCGGACGTCGAGGCCGTCGAGCAGGACCGCGCCGTCGGTCGCGTCGTAGAGCCGACAGATCAGCGACACCAGCGTCGACTTACCCGAGCCGGTGCTGCCGACGACCGCGGTGGTGGTGCCGGGTAACGCGGTCAACGAGATATCTTGCAGCACAGGGCGGTCGGCGCCCGGATAGGTGAACGTAGCACCGTCTAGGCGGACAACGCCGCTGATCATCCCCGCGTTCGGAAGCCGGGGGTGTTGCGGGCTGGCGATGGCGGGACGGGTGGACAGCACCTCGGTGATCCGCTCGGCGCAGACCGACGCTCGCGGCAGCACCACCAGCGTCATCGTCGCCATCAACACGGCCATCAGGATCTGCGTGAAGTAGGCAAGAAACGCGGTTAGCGAGCCGACCTGCATCTGGCCGTGATCGATGCGCAGCCCGCCGAACCAGATCAGCGCGACGCTGGACACGTTGATGGTCAGCGTGGTCACCGGCAGCATCAGCGCTTGCCAGTTGCCGGCGGTCAGGGATGCATTCGACAACGCGGTGTTGGCGCGGGAAAACCGTTCGCGCTCAAAGCTTTCGCGGGTGAAGGCCCGGACAACCCGCACGCCGGACAGTTGGTCGCGCAGTACCCGGTTGATGCCGTCGATCAGGGCCTGCATGCTGCGGAACAGCGGCAGCATGTGCGACATGATCCAGTAGTTGGCCACGGCCAGGACCGGGACGCTGACCAGCAACAGCCAGGTCAGCGCGGCCTCTTGGTGGATGGCCATGAAGATTCCGCCGATGCACATGATCGGCGCGGTGATCAGTACCGTGCCCGTCATCTGAACCAGGTACTGGATCTGCCGGACGTCGTTGGTGCTGCGGGTCAGCAAAGTCGGCGCGCCGAATCGGGCAGTCTCGGGCTCGGAGAAGGTGGTGACCTGGTCGAACATCGCCAGGCGCAGGTCGCGGCCAAACCCCATCCCGGTCCGTGAGCCGAAATAGGTGGCCCCGACCGAGCACAGCACTTGCAGCCCGGTGACGGCCAGCATCACCATGCCGAGCCGGACGATCGTCGCGGTGTCGCCCTTGGCGACGCCGTCATCGATGATCGCGGCGTTGACCGTCGGCAGGTACAGCGTCGCCAGCGTGCTGATCAGTTGGAGCACCAGCAGCACCGCCACCAGCCGGCGGTACGGCCGGATGTACTGGCGCAGCAGTGCCAGAAGCATTTGGTAACTGTCGCATACGGCGCGCGTCGTGGGGCGCAGCACCGCCGGGCGGCTGGGTGCGCGAGCCACCTCCGGCAAACACTTCGAAATGCCTGCTCAGGTGGCGCGTCGGTGGTTGACCCGCCGGGCTGCCGCTACAGTGCATCGTGTGGACCAGCAGGCTGAGCAGAAGCAGGGTAGCGGTGCGTCGTAACCTCACGGCGCTAGCCCTTGCGGCGATCACCATCTTTGTCCCGGCGATTGCGGGCTGCTCGGGTTCCGGCGACAACAAGCCGGGCGGGACGTCCTCGTCGACGCCGGGCAACGCCGAGGGCCACCACGGACCGATGTTTCCGCAGTGCGGAGGCATCAACGACCAGCAGGTGGCCGAGCTGACCAAAGTCAGCGGGCTGATCAACACGGCGCGCAATTCCGTGGGCTGCCAGTGGCTGGCCGGCGGCGGCATCCTCGGTCCGCACTTCTCTTTCTCCTGGTACCGCGGCAGCCCGATCGGGCGTGAGCGCAAGACCGAGGAGCTGTCGCGCGCCAGCGTCGACGACATCAACATCAACGGTCACAGCGGCTTCATCGCTGTCGGTAATGAGCCGAACCTGGGCGACTCGCTGTGCGAGGTCGGCATTCAGTTCCAGGACGACTTCATCGAATGGTCGATCAGCTTTAGTCAAAAGCCCTTCCCGCCGCCGTGTGACATCGCCAAAGAACTGACTCGTCAATCGATTGCGAACTCGAAATGATGACAAGACGTGTCCGGACGGCGGTGGTCATCTTGACCACCGCGCTGATGATCCTGACCGGCTGCTCGAGGTCGATCGGCGGTAACGCCGTCAAGGCGGGCGCCGGCGGCGTACCGCGCAACAACAATTCCCAGCAGCAGTACCCGAACCTGCTCAAGGAATGTGAGGTTCTGACCAGCGACATCCTGGCCAAGACCGTGGGTGCCGACCCGCTCGACATTCAGAGCACGTTCGTCGGCGCGATCTGCCGGTGGCAGGCGGCCAACCCGGCCGGCCTGATCGACATCACCCGGTTCTGGTTCGAGCAGGGCAGCCTGAGCGAAGAGCGTAAGGTCGCCGACTTCCTCAAGTACAAGGTGGAGACCCGGACGATCGCGGGTGTGAGTTCCATCGTGATGCGCCCGGACGACCCGAATGGTGCCTGCGGCGTGGCCAGCGACGCCGCCGGTGTCGTGGGCTGGTGGGTCAACCCGCAAGCACCCGGCATCGATGCCTGCGGCCAGGCCCTCAAGCTGATGGAGCTGACGCTCTCGACGAACTCCTAGCTCGTCGGCGCGGGCCCGGGCATCAGCGCGGGATGTGGAAGTCGATCAACGTGGCTCCGCCCCGTTGCAGGTCTTTCCAGTCGCCGGTGACCTTGAGCACCGCGATCCCTGATGTCGCGTATTTCTCTGAAATACGTTGCACCGCAGCCTCATTCGTGCCATCGTCGCTCGCCAGGCCGAGCGCCAGCGACGACATTGTCGGCTCGTGTCCGACGACCAGCAGGGTGTCGACGGAGTCGGGAACCTTGTTGATCTCGTCGATCATCGTGCCCGCGGTGGTGTCGTAGAGGCGCTCGCGGTATTGCACTGGAGCGTCGATGCCGGTGTTGGCCAGCGTCTCACGGGCACGGGTGGCCGTGGAGCACAGCACGGCGTCGATGCTGGGTTGATGGGCGCGCAGCCAGTCACCGCCCAGTCCCGCTTCCCTAATGCCGCGGGGCGCCAACGGTCGCTCGTGGTCCCCGACACCGGGTGGGTATCCAGATTTCGCATGCCGCATCAGCAGCAGGGTGCGCTCGCCGTTCACGCGGCTCACGCTACGTCGTGGTCGGGGTCGTCGTCGTCATTGCGTAGCAGTTTGTTGGGGTGGTGGTAGGAGTTGGTGCGGGGTTGGCCTCGATCAAGGTGCGGGGGCGGGATCCATTCGGTATCGCCGTTGGCGCGTTTTCTGGTGGTCCAGCCCGTCGGTCGCAGCATTCGGTGGTGGGGGCCGCAAGCGAAAGTGAGGTCGTCGACGTCGGTGGTGTGGCACTGGGCGTAGTCGGTGACATGGTGAACTTCGCAGTAGAAGCCGGGCAGGTTGCATCCGGGCGCTGAACAGCCGCGATCCTTGGCGTACAACACGATTCGTTGTCCGGGTGAGGCGAGGCGTTTGGTGTGATGCAGGGAAACAGCTTTGCCCTTGTCGAAGATGGCCAGGTAGTGGTGGGCGTGGCGGGCCAGGCGGATGACGTCGCTGATGGGCAGCCGGGTGCCTCCGCCGGTGATCCCGTGGCCGGTGGCGGCTTCCAACTCGGCCAGGGTGGTGGAGACGATGATGGCGGCGGGCAGCCCATTGTGCTGACCGAGCTCTCCGGAGGCCAGGACCGCGCGCAGGGCGGCGTTGAGGCCGTCGTGGTGGCGTTGGGCTGCTGAGCGGGGGTCGTGATCGATGGCGTCTTGGCTGGGGGTGCCGTCGACGCAGGGGGTGTGGTCGTCGGGGTTGCACATGCCGGGGGCGGCGAGTTTGGCCAGCACCGCTTCCAGGGTGGCACGTAGTTCGGGGGTGATCCAGCCATGTAGGGCTGACATGCCGTCGGGTTGCTGGCTGCCCAGGGTCACCCCGCGCCGCCGGGCGCGGTCGTCGTCGGAAAAGTTGCCGTCGGGGTTGAGCAGGTCGGTGAGGTGCTCGGCGAACCCGGTCAACTGGTCAGGCCGGTAGTGGGTGGCCAGCCGGGTCAGGTCGGCTTCGGCGCGGGTGCGGGTCTCGACATCGACCCACCCGGGCAGCTGGTGGTAGAAGCGGCGGATCACCGCCACATGCTCGACCCCGAGCTGCCCGGCGCGTTGGGCTTCGGCGGTGGCGGCCAGCACCGGTTTTAAGGGTTCACCGGTCAGGGCGCGGCGCTCACCGAGATCAGCCGCCTCCCGCACCCGCCTGCCGGCTTCGGCGCGGCTGATCAATGTCCAGTCCGCGATCGCGTGGGACAGTTTGCCGCCCAACTCCGCCGGGGTGGCCTCCTGCTGGAGTTGGTTGATCAGGGGATGCTCGCCGGCGGGTAGGCGCCGTCGTATCTTCTCGTAGCGGCCCAGCAGCACCAGCCGCTCGCGGGTGCACAGCATCTCGGTATCCAGGCCCAGGACGCCGTCCAGGGCGGTGTCGAGCGCGTCGAAGGCCGCCGTGACGACGTCCCCATCGACGACCACCGCTGAACTCATACCCTGAAACTAAACCCACCCACCGACAAAAAACGCCACCATGTGACTACAGAAACCACAGTGGCGCAAGAGAATTCGCCCGTGTGCACGCACGGCGACTGCCCCTCAAAGGCAGGCAAAAAGTCACACGGGCCCAGAACGAGGCAGCGTCGCCGCGGCCAGCCCGCCCGCTGCGAGGCGGGCACAAAGTCACCCGGACCAAGGCATGCCGGTCAGCGTCCCCGAAGTTGTCGGTGAACCCACTTAGACTCGCGGTGCCTTGATAGCCACGTCACTTCCAAAGGGGGAGCCGGGATGCGATTTCTGCACACCGCCGACTGGCAGCTGGGCATGACCCGCCACTTCCTGGCCGGCGACGCCCAGCCCCGGTATTCCGCGGCGCGACGCGACGCGGTGGCCGGCCTGGGTGCCCTCGCGACCGAGGTGGGCGCCGAGTTCGTCGTGGTCGCGGGTGACGTCTTCGAACACAACCAGCTCGACCCGAAGGTGATCGGGCAATCGCTGGAAGCCATGCGCGCCATCGGTATTCCGGTCTACCTGTTGCCCGGCAATCACGATCCGCTGGATGCGTCGTCGGTATTCACCAGCGCGTTGTTCACCCGGGAATGCCCGGACAACGTGATCGTGCTTGATCGGGCGGGCACGCATCAAGTGAGGCCGGGCCTCGAGATCGTCGCCGCGCCATGGCGGTCCAAGGCCCCGACCACCGATCTGGTCGCCGAAGTCCTTGAGGGACTCGACGCGGGCCCCGTCACCCGGGTGCTCGTGGCCCACGGCGGCGTCGACGTGCTCGACCCCGATCGCGAGAAGCCGTCGCTGATCCGGCTGGCCGGGCTCGAAGAGGCGTTGACCCGCGGCGCGATCCACTATGCGGCGCTGGGGGATAAGCACTCCCTCACGCAGGTCGGTGCGACCGGCCGGGTCTGGTACTCCGGCTCGCCGGAGGTCACGAATTTCGATGATGTCGAATCGAATCCGGGACACGTCCTGGTAGTCGACATCGACGAAAGCAACGAGGTATCGGTGACGCCGCGGCACGTGGGCCATTGGCGGTTTGTCACCCTGCACCGTCAGGTCGACAGCAGCCGCGACATCGCCGACCTCGACATGAATCTCGATCTGATGACCGACAAGGACCGCACCGTGGTGCGCCTGGCACTGACGGGTTCGTTGACGGTCACCGACCGCGCCGAGTTGGACGGCTGCCTGGACAGATTCGCGCGGCTGTTCGCCGACTTGCGCACGTGGGAACGCCACACCGACCTCGCGGTGATACCCGCCGACGGCGAGTTCACCGATCTCGGCATCGGCGGATTCGCCGCTGCGGCCGTCGAAGAGCTGGTGGCCACGGCCCGCAGAGACGACACCGACTCCGCGACCGACGCCCAGGCCGCACTGGCGCTGTTGCTGCGCCTCACCGGATCGACAGAAGTGCGGCCTGCCGACCGGAGGTCGGCATGAAGTTACACCGGTTGATCCTGACGAATTATCGCGGAATCCGCCACCGCGAGATCGAGTTTCCCGACCACGGCGTGGTTGTGGTCAGCGGTGCCAACGAGATTGGCAAGTCCTCGATGATCGAGGCGCTTGATCTGCTACTGGAGTCCAGGGACCGCTCGACGAAGAAGGAAGTCAAGCAGGTCAAGCCCACCAACAGCGACGTCGGCTCCGAGGTGACCGCCGAAATCAGCAGCGGCGCTTACCGATTCATCTATCGCAAGCGCTTTCACAAGAAGCCCGAGACGGAGTTGACCGTCTTGGAGCCGCGCCGCGAGCAGCTCACCGGCGACGAAGCCCATGAAAGGGTCCGCAGCATGCTCGCCGAGACGGTGGACAACGACCTGTGGCACGCCCAGCGCGTGCTGCAGTCCACATCGACGGCCGCGGTGGATCTTTCCGGCTGCGATGCACTTTCGCGTGCACTCGATGTCGCGGCCGGTGACGAGGCCGCCCTATCCGGCAACGAGCCGCTGCTGATCGAACGGATCGACGCCGAGTACGCGCGCTATTTCACCCCCACCGGACGGCCCACCGGCGAGTGGGCCGCGGCCATCGCTCGACTGTCCGACGCCGACGCTGTGGTTGCGGAGTGCACGGCGGCGGTCGCGGAAGTCGACGACCGGGTGCGCCGCCACGCCGTGCTGACCGAACAAGTGGCCGAACTCTCGCAACTGCGGCTTGCGGCCGGTCCGCGGTTGGCCGTCGCACAGGCCGCCGCTGACAAGGCCGCGGAACTCACCCGCCAAGCGCGGGAAGCCAAGCTGGTCGCGGCCGCCGCCGCGGCGAACAGCGCCGCAGCCGACGCCGCGCACAACGGCCGGTTGCGCCTGGTCGCTGAGATCGAAACGCGCACCGCGGCGGTCGCGGCCGTCGAGGCGCAAGCCCAACAAGCCGCCGATGCGCTGACGGCCGCGCAGGTCGACGCCGAGGCGGCCGGTACCGCGTTGCAAGAGGCCACGCAGGTTCTGGCCGATCTGCAGAGCCGCGTCGAATCGGCCCGCCGCGCCGTCGATCAGCTCGCCGAGCGCGAAGAGATCGACCGGTTGAGCACCCGGCTGGCCAAGATCGACGCCATCCACCGTGACCGTGACCGGGTCGGTGCGGAGCTCTCCGAGGTCGTACTCACCGAGCAACTGCTGCGCCGAATCGAAAGCGCAGCAGCGGCGGTCGATCGTGCGGGGGACCAGCTGACGTTGATCTCGGCGGCGGTCGAATTCACCGCCGTGGCCGACATCCAACTCGCGGTCGGGGGAGAACCCGTCACGCTGTCGGCGGGGCACGCCTGGTCGACGACGCTCACCGGCCCGACCGAAGTCGAGGTTCCCGGTGTCCTCACCGCGCGGATCACTCCCGGTGCGACCGCGCTTGACGTACAGGCGAAATATGCTGCGGCGCAACAACAGCTGACGGAAGCGCTGGCCGAAGGCAAGGTGGCCGATCTCGCCGCGGCGAGACTGGCCGACCAGCACCGCCGCGAATTGCAGAGCAGCCACGACCAATTGAGCGCGACACTGTCCGGACTGTGCGGTGACGACGATATCGATGTGCTCCGGGAGCGGCTGGCGCAGCTGCGCGCCGGCCAGCCGGCCGAGCCCGATCTGTTCGCCACCGATATCGGCTCTGCGCGCGCCGAACTCGACGCCGCGCAGGCCGCTCGCCTGGCCGCGGAAACCGCGTCCGAGTCCAGTCGCCGGACCGCCGCGGCCGTCGATGCAAAACTCGCTGAAAGCTCAACCCGGGCAACACTTTTGCTCAACGAAGTGACAATCCAACGAGCCGAACTGGCTAGGGCGACCGATCAGCTGGCGGCCGAGCGGATCTCGGTGGCCGACGAGGACCTGGCTTCTTCGGCGGATGCCGGACAGAAGGCTGCGGCAGCCGCGGAGCGTCGGGCCGCCGAACTTGCCGAAGAATTGGCCGCCGCGGCGCCCGATGCGGTGACAGCCGAATTGGCGGCGGCCAACGAGGCGGCGACGTCGCTCGGGGCGAGCTACGAAGATGCGGCCCGCTCGTTGCGCGAGCTCACCATCGAACTCTCGGTATTCGGCAGCGAGGGCCGCCAGGGCAAGCTCGACGCCGCGGAGATCGAGCGTGAGCATGCCGCCAATCAGCACACCCGGATCGGCGCCCGGGCCCGCGCCGCGCAGCTGTTGCGTTCGGTGATGGCCCGCCATCGCGACACCACCCGGCTGGGCTACGTCGAGCCCTACCGCACCGAATTGCAGCGACTCGGCCGCCCGGTGTTCGGGCCCAGCTTCGAGGTCGACGTCGATACCGACTTGTGTATCCGCAGCCGAACACTCGATGGCATCACGGTGCCGTACGACTCCCTATCCGGCGGGGCCAAGGAGCAACTCGGGATCCTGGCGCGGTTGGCCGGTGCCGCGCTGGTCGCCAAGGAGGACGCCGTTCCAGTCGTCGTCGACGACGCACTTGGGTTCACCGACCCCGAGCGGCTGGCCAAGATGGGCGCGGTGTTCGATACCGTCGGCGCGCAGGGTCAACTGATCGTGTTGACATGTAGTCCCGATCGTTACGACAGCGTGAAAGGTGCGCACCGCATCGACCTCACTGTGTAGCACCCGGGGGGTCGTCCCGCGTGACACTCACCCCGAAACTACTGGCTCGGCGGGCTCTGTCGCGGTGCTGATCGGGGAGAAGGCCACCGACCTGATCACCGGTTGATCGCCGACGTGGCTCCGCTGTCAGTTACCTGAGAGTTTCCCGGTCGGCCCTTGGGATGTTGGATTCGGCCTCAAGAATCGGGTACGGGGAGTCAGTGAGCACCATCTGGGGGAGGAAACACGTGACTGAAGTTGAGGTTGAGGTTCGCTGCCTGCTGGATAAGGTCACACCGGCCGCCACGCAGGCTCGCGATCTTGCTGGTCGGCATCCCGAGAGTGAACATTTATTCGAGGCGTGGAAGAGTCTCGACGCTTCTCATACGCTGCTCCACCGGTACCTGCGGCTCGCACGAGAAGCCGCACAATGAGGTACGCGATACTGGCCGGGATCGCCGCCTACATCATCACCGTAGTAACCACTGAGCGGGGTTGGCGGTCGCTGACCACCCTCCTCGGCGGCGCCACTCGCAGCGAACGGGTGCAACGCGGCAAAGTCGAAGGATTGCTCGACGAGCTGGAACGGGTCTCCACCCGGCTGCGAGTGGAGGGTGACGTCGGGAAGAAGCAGGGCGTCGACCTGGCCCTCTTCCACGTCAGGAACCGTCTAACCTAAGCGGACCCTTTCCCGCAGGAACGCTGCCGCGCTGCTGATCGCGAGTGACCCCGGCAGAATGGGCGGCGATGACCATGAACGCGAAACGGCGCCGAGTGCACGAAAGGCTTGCGGGAATGCCCGGCGTGCGACCGGTGCGCAGGCCGATATCCCCAGGCAGCGCGGACGAATTCGATCTGTACTACGTGCGCACCGGCCGCAAGTCCGCCCACCCGCTGGTCATCATCCCGGGCGGCCCGGGCGTGGCGTCGCTGCAGGTCTACAAGGGGCTACGGCGTCGCGCCGCGCTCGCCGGTCTCGACGTCATCATGATCGAGCACCGGGGGATCGGCATGTCGCGGCACGACGACTCCGGCACGGACCTGCCGCCGGAAGCGATCACCGTCGACCAGGTAGTCGACGACATCGCCGCCGTGCTCGACGACGCCCACGTGGACTCCGCCGTCATGTACGGCACTTCGTACGGCAGCTATATCTCGGCGGGCTTCGGCGTACGCCATCCGGGCCGGGTGCACGCGATGATTCTGGATTCGCCCCTGCTGTCACGACACGACATCGCGGTCGTCCGCCGCGCCGTCCGCGGACTGCTGTTCGACGGCGATACCCCCGAAACCGCCGCATTGGCCCCCAAGGTCCGCAAGCTGATCGACGCCGGGGTAATGGCCGGGACGGCGGGCGAGATTGCCGCCACCATCTACGCCTACGGCGGGGCAGGGCTGCTGGATCGCGAACTCGACCTGTTGCTCAGCGGCCGAATGACGTTGTGGCGGATGCTGTCTCGCTTCTCCGCCGTCGTGAGTCTCAATGTCGCGTACCGTCATGAAATCGATCTGGTGAGCCGCATCGCGTTCCGCGAACTCGACTACGGGGCCCAGCCCGACGGCCTGCCGCTCGATCCGGCCGTCGCGCTGCGTGAAATCATCAACGGCACAGATGCTTTCGAGGCAGAGCCGTACGATCTGGTGGCGCAGATGCCCAAGTTCACCTGGCCCACTGTCGTGGTCTCCGGCGGGCGTGATCTGGTGACACCGCGGGCGGTGGCAGAGCAGGTGGCATCGCTGGTGCCGAATGCTCTGCTATTGGCGTTGCCGACGATGGCACACAGCGCCGTGGACTTTCGTGAGCCCGCCGCACTGATCATCGCCGAGGCGGTGTGCCGCGGCGAAGTCGACCAGCTCGCCGGCCGGGGACCGGCGCTGGACACGTTGCCGGCCCGTCCCGCGATACGCCTGCTGTGGAAGGCCGTCGAGGTGGCCGCGATCGCGGAGGGTGCGCTGCCGGTGGTGACGCCGCCGTGGCGGCGGCTCAGGTCCGCATGAACCCGACCGCGGTGTAGTCCACATCGGCCAGTCCGGCCGCGCCGTAATTGGCCAAATCCTTTCGTACCGCTCGGTTCCCGGGCGACTGGAACAGCGGCAGGTTGAAGCCCTCCCGCCAGATCATCTGGTCAACCTGGTTGGCGAGAGCACGCGCCTTGTTCTGGTCCAGCTCCGACAACGTCTCGGTGATCTTCGCATCGATCGCGGCGTTGCCGATCCTGCCGAAGTTGCTGTCACCGTCCGAGGTGTAAATCTGCGCAAGCGCCGACAACGGGAAAGCATTGCCTTCCCAACCGAATTGGGCGATATCGAAATCGCCGACGCCGACGTACTGGCTGAAAAATCCGCTACCGGCTTTGAGGTCAAGTACCAGCTTCACACCGATCTGCGCCAGGCTGTTCTGCGCAACCATGGCAATCTGGCGGTTGGATGCCGCGTCGAAGAGTACGTCGCGAACGACGAGCTGCTTGCCGTCCTTCTCCCGCACCGCGCCGTTGAGTTTCCACCCCATGGCATCGAGGTCGCGTCGGGCCTTATCCGGGTTGTAAGCGCCGGGAGCGCTGTTGTCTTGGTAGCCAACCTGTCCGGCCACGTAGACGTGGTTGTTCAGCGGCACGGGATGGGCGCTCAGCCCGTGCTGGACGACATCGACGATGGCTTGGCGGTCGATACCCTGGCAGATCGCCAGTCGCAGCCGCTCGTCGGCCATGATCGACCCCTCGGCGCCATTGAACGTGAAGTGGAACCAAGTCGGTGCCGGCGCGCGCCGGATCACGATGCCGGGTGTGCGCTGGGCGGTCACCATATCGTCGAGCGTCGTGATGCCGGCGGCATCGATCGCCTTGTTCTGCAGGGCAGGGATGATGGCCGAGACGTCGAGCACCAGGAAGGTGATCGAATCCAGCCGCGGCTTGCGGCCCCACCATCGAGGATTACGGGTCAGCACGATGCGCTGCGCGGTCCGGTCGATCGTGGACACGATGAAGGGACCGGCCGACGGGCCCGGAGCTTCGAGCTGGCCCTTGTTGAAGACCTCCGGGTTGGCCGTCATGCTGCGCGGCTGTATCCCTCCGGCGAACATTCCGCGCCATTCGGCGTACGGATCGGAGAAGGTGACCACCGCCTGCCGGTCGTTCACACCTCTGGTCACCGACTTCACCCGTTCGAACCCGGCCCGGCTGGCGATCAAGTACTTCTTGTCGCGGCCGTTGCACGCGTCGACCTCCGACTTGAGGTCTTCCCACGTGATCGGCGTACCGTCGCTCCACGTTGCCTTGGGATTGATTGTGTACGTGACGGTTTGGGGATTGGTGCCGGTCAGCTCGGCACCGGTGAAGTAGTCGGCGTTGAGCTCCAGCCTGCCGTCCGCCTGGGTCATGAACGCCCCCGGCAGCGTGGCCGCCAGCACCGCACCGGTGTCAGACGTATTGCCGTCGATGTTCAACTGATTGAAGTTGTCCGGGAACTCCGTCAGCGGTAGTCGCAGGTCGCCACCGTCTTGCAGCGTTGCCGGGTCCTGCGGATTCATGTCGCTGGTAGCGCCGACCTGGGCCGCCCGGGTCGCCGGCAGGTCCTCGTAGCCACTCGAGCAGCCGGTGACCATCACCATGAACGCCAACGCCAGCGCCGCGAGCCTGCGGGCTCTCGGTAGGTGTGTCACGCGCAAGATGCTAACCGGCTGCGGCATCGGGATGCGCCCGTGGAACGGCGGCCAGCAGTCGCCGGGTGTATTCGTGCTGTGGGTGGGTGAAAACCTCATCGCCATCACCCTGCTCGACGATGGCGCCTCGGTACAGCACCACCACCTGGTGCGCCAGATGTTTGACGACGGAAAGATCATGTGAGACAAACAGATACGACAGACCGAAGCGTTCCTGCAGGTCGAGCAGCAGGTTGATGATCCCAGCTTGGATCGAGACGTCGAGCGCCGACACCGGCTCGTCGAGCGCCAATATCTTCGGCTGCAACGCCAGCGCTCGCGCGATGCCGATGCGCTGCTTTTGTCCACCGGAGAACTCGGCCGGGTAGCGAGCGGCGTCCTCGTAACGCAGACCCACGATGTCGAGCAGTTCGGCTACGCGTGCATCGGCGTCCACCTTCCGAAATCCATTGGCCTGCAAAGGTTCGGCTATGACTTCGGAAACGGGGAGCCGGGGGTCCAGCGACGCCACCGGATCTTGGAACACCACCTGAATGTCGTGCCGCAGCGCGCGTCGGCTCTCCGGGTTCAACCCGGCTACGTCGGCGCCGAGAACCTCAATCGAACCCGATTGTGGCGCGTTCAATTCCAAGATCTGTTGCAGAGTAGTCGATTTGCCCGAACCGGACTCTCCGACGATCGCCAGCGTACGGCCCTGTTGCAGGGTGAAGCTGACGCCGGCGAGCGCTCGCACCTCACCCACCCGCCGGCGAAATACCACGCCCTTGGTGAGCGGGTAGGTCTTGCTGAGGTCGGCGACCCGCAGCACGGTTGTGCCCTGGTCTGTCGCGGTATCGACGGCGGGCGGCGCAGTTGTCACGTCGAAGATCTCGGAGGCAGTGCGGCCGGCGACGTCGTCGGTGCGGACGCAGGCCGCCCGGTGGCCTTCGGACACCGTGACCAGAGCTGGCTCGGCCGAACGACATTCGTCGATGACCAGCGGACAGCGGGGCGTGAACGGACAGGCATCGGGGACAAGCGCGGCCAAGTCGGGCGGCGCCCCGGGAATCGGAACCAGCCGAGTGCCCTGCGCGGCGTCCAGCCGCGGCACCGAACCGAGCAGCCCGACCGTGTAAGGCATGCGGCGGTCCCGGTAGAGATCGTCGACGTCGGCGATCTCGACCTCACGTCCGGCGTACATGACCATTGCCCGGTCGGCGAACTCCGATACCACCCCCAGGTCGTGGGTGATGATCAACACTGCCGCGCCGGTGACATCGCGGGCAGTCCGCAGCACATCGAGGATTTGAGCCTGCACGGTGACGTCCAGCGCGGTGGTCGGCTCGTCACAGATGAGCAGGTCCGGATCGTTGGCGATCGCGATCGCGATCACCACCCGCTGGCGCTCACCGCCGGATAGCTCGTGCGGGAACGCTTTTGCCCGGCGATCTGGCTGGGCGATACCCACCAGCTCGAGCAGCTCTACGGCCCGGGTCCGCGCAGTTGCCCGGTTGACGTCACGATGATGAACCCGGATGGCTTCGGCGATCTGGTCTCCGACGGTGTAGACGGGAGTCAGAGCCGACATCGGGTCTTGGAACACCGTGCCGATCGTCTTGCCGCGGATCCGTGACATCGCCTGGTCGGGTAGCCCGAGCAACTCCTGGCCGTGCAACCGGACCGAACCCGATACCTCGGCGTATTCGGGCAGCAGCCCGACGACTGCCATGGCGGCGGTGCTTTTGCCCGAGCCCGATTCGCCGACGATCGCGAGCACTTCGCGCGGATCGATGTGGTAGGTCGCACCGCGCACCGCGGGCACCCGCGCATCACCGGTGTCGAAGGTGACGCCGAGATCGGTGACCTCCAGCAGTGCCGTCATTGCGGCCGCGCGATTGGCTTGTGCTTCCTGCGGCGCTTCGCGCCCGGATCGATCGCGTCGCGCAGACCGTCACCGGCGAGGTTCGCGCACAACACAATCAATATCAACGCCGAGCCCGGGACCAGGAAGACCCAGGGGAAGGTGGTCGCCGACGGAGTGCCTTCGGCAATCAGAGTACCCAGCGATACGTCCGGTGGCTGCACACCGAATCCCAAGAAGCTCAACCCGGTTTCGGCCAGGATCGCGAAACCCACGTTGAGCGTCGCGTCGATGATCAGGATCGAGGCGACGTTCGGCACGATGTGATGCATGATCACCCGTCGGCTCGACACTCCCATATACCTTGCCGCACGGACGAATTCGCGTTCCCGCAGGCTCATAGTCAGGCCGCGCACCATCCGTGAACTGACCATCCAGCCGAACGCCGCAAGCAGCACGATGAGCCACAGAACGCTGTTTGAATGCTTGGTGCGCGGCGTGACGATGGCAATGAGCAGGAAGCTGGGCACCACCAACAGCAGGTCCACCAGCCACATCAGTGCGCGGTCGCGCCAGCCGCCGAAATAGCCGGCGATCGATCCGACGGTGGCGGCGATGGTGGTCGAGATCACCGCCACACAAACACCGATCAATAGCGACTTCTGCATGCCGGTCAGGGTCCTTGCCAGTAGGTCCTGGCCCAGCGCGTTGGTGCCCAACCAGTGTCGCGGCGACGGCGGCTGCAGCAGCGAGTGCAGATCGAGATCGGTATAGCTGTAGGGCAACAGCGGCGGCAATGCGTAGCAACCGATGAATGCCAGCGCCAGCAGAACCAGCGCCACCGCCGCAGGCTTGTTGCGGAAAAACCGTCGAATCAACAGGTTTCGGCGCGAGGTAAAGGTGGCGACCGGGTGGACGCCGGAGCGCCCCGGAACGCTGTGATCGGTCTGTTGGGTCATGACACCCGCACCCTCGGATCGAGTGCCGCGTAGATGACGTCGGACAACAGCCCCGCCAGCAGGACGGCCGCGCCGGAGAAAAGCGTGATCGCCGCGACGACGTTGGCGTCCTGGGTCGCGATTCCGGACACCACCCATTCGCCCATGCCGTGCCAGCCGAAGATCTTCTCGACGAACACCGCGCCGACAACCAGCCCGCTCACGCCGTAGGCGAACAGGGTGGCCATCGGAATGAGTGCGGTGCGCAGCCCGTGTTTGAACAGCGCCCGCCGACGGGTCAGACCCTTCGCCCGCGCGGTTCGGATGAAGTCCTCGCCGAGCACGTCGAGCATCGCATTGCGTTGGTAGCGGCTGAAACCCGCGATTGCGCCCAGGGCCAGGGTCAGGGTGGGCAGCACGATGTGTTGCAAGCGTTCGATGACCGCGTCGACGGTTCCATTGGGCGCGAGCGGCGACGTCTCCCCGGTGTACTGAAAGATTCCCACGCCGGCGAGCATGTTGATCCGCAGTGCGCCCAGAATCAGCAGGCTTGCCAGGACGAACGACGGGATGCTCAAGATGATCAGGGACAGCACGGTGATCACCCGATCGCTGAGCCGGTACTGCCGGACCGCGCCCCAGGCGCCCACGATGACGCCGATCAACGTGCCCAGCACCGAACCGGTCACCACGAGTCGCAGGCTCACCCCGACCCGGCGCCACAGTTCCTGGGAGACGGGGTGACCGCTCACCGTCACCCCGAAGTCACCGTGGACGACACCGGAAACCCATTTCGCGTAGCGGATGGCCACCGGTTTGTCCAAGCCCAGCGAAACGGCCTTGGCGTGAATGGCCTCCGGCGGCGGCGTCGGGTGGCGCTGCACAAAGCTGTCGAGCGGATGAAACGTCTGCGAGGTCAGCAGGAAGGTCAGGAAAGACGCCAGCGCGAGCAGGACGACGTAGTTGAGGAATCGCCGGGCGAGGTAGCGGATCATGTCCCGCGGGCCTGCCTGCATCGCATTGGGACAGGTTAGCGACAGGAGCGCGACCCGGCTTGGCTCGCGGGGGCGCCGGTGGCGCGAAGTGGTTCGCCCGGAGTTGAGGCACCCGGCGACGCGGCTGCCCGCTCGTCCTGCGCGGTGACCACCGTTCAACGGCGCCTGCGCTCATGCGTATGATGAATTCTTCAATTGATGAACTGCAGCATTAGCAAAGCCTTCAGGAGCAAGGGTGGAAGCAAAGCCCCTCTACAAGCTCAAAGCCGATTTCTTCAAGACGCTTGGCCACCCCGCGCGCATCAGGATTCTCGAGCTGCTGGTGGAGCGGGACCGCTCCGTTGGGGAGTTGTTGGTGTCCGACGTCGGACTGGAGGCGTCGAACCTGTCCCAGCAGCTGGCGGTGTTGCGTCGGGCAGGAGTCGTCGTCGCCGACCGCGATGGCAATGTCGTGACCTATTCGATCGCCTCGCCCGATATCGCCGAGCTACTCGAGGTTGCTCGCACGGTACTTGCCCGGGTGCTTACCGACCGGGTCGCGGTGCTGGAGGATCTGCGCGCCGACCGCTCGGCGAATTAGCGCCATGGGTTGGTTCGCCAAAATCCTTCACGTCGGCCGGGTCGTCGAGCCCGCGGGCGCGCCGCCGCCGTCGGCAATAGAACCACCGGCGGGAGTACGAGGTTCGCTGCAGATCCGGCATGTCGACGCGGGTTCGTGCAACGGATGCGAGGTGGAGATATCGGGTGCGTTCGGGCCGGTGTACGACGCCGAGCGGTTCGGGGCACGCCTGGTCGCCTCGCCCCGGCATGCCGATGCGCTGCTGGTGACCGGGGTGGTGACGCGCAACATGGCCGACCCGCTGCGCAACACCCTTGAGGCGACGCCACGCCCGCGGGTGGTGATCGCGTGCGGAGATTGCGCCTTGAACAAAGGGGTGTTCAAGGATGCCTATGGCGTCGCTGGTGCGGTCAGTGACGTGGTGGGAGTCGATATCGAGATTGCGGGATGCCCCCCGACACCCGCCGAAATCGTAGCGGCCCTGCGGTCGGTGACCGGGAAATGACGGCCACGTCGACCCTTGCCCCGACGGGGACACCAAAGGTATTGCCACGCAACAGTTTTGGTCCGGTAGTCGGTGGGATTCTCACGTCTGGTGTGGGCATCGTCGGGGTATGGCTGGGCTTGCACGGCATGTTCGGATCGGTACGCGCGGTAGCTGTCGACTGGCTTCTTCCGCTGTCGGGCGTACGGCTCGAGCTTGACCCGCTGGGCGGATTCTTCATGGCGCTCACGGGCGCGGTTGCGGTGCCAGTGGGTTGTTATGCGATCGGGTACGCGCGTCGTGAGCAGCTTAGCAATGCCACCGTTGCGCTGCTGCCGATGTTCGTCGCGACGATGGCGCTGGTGCCGGCCGCGGGGTCGGTGACGACCTTTCTGCTGGCGTGGGAGTTGATGGCGATCACGTCGCTGATGCTGGTGCTGTCCGACGACACCCGCCCTCAGGTCCGCGCGGCGGGGTTGTCGTACGCGGTGATGACCCAGCTCGGGTTCGCCGCGCTCCTGGTCGGGCTCATGGTGTTGTCGGCAGCCGGCGCATCCGACCGGCTCGCCGACCTCAAGGGGGTGTCCGGCGGCGTCCGCACGGTGGTGTTCGTGCTGACATTCGTCGGCTTCGGGTCGAAGGCGGGATTGGTGCCGCTGCACGCGTGGTTACCGCGCGCCCATCCCGAGGCGCCCAGTCCGGTGTCGGCGTTGATGAGCGCGGCGATGGTCAACCTGGGCATCTACGGCATCGTTCGCTTCGACCTGCAGTTGCTCGGGCCGGGTCCCCGCTGGTGGGGTCTGACACTGATGGCCGTTGGCGCCGTTTCCGCGCTCTACGGTGTGCTGCAGGCCTCGGTGGCGACCGACATCAAACGGCTGTTGGCATATTCGACGACTGAGAACATGGGCCTGGTCACGTTGGCACTCGGTGCAGCCGCGCTTTTCGTGGACACCGGTGCCTACGGTCCGGCGACCATCGCCGCGGCCGCCGCGGTAGTGCATCTGATGGCGCACGCGGCGTTCAAGAGCCTCGGGTTCCTGTCGGCCGGATCGGTCCTGGTCGCCACCGGTGTGCGAGATCTCGACCTGCTCGGCGGACTGGCCCGCCGAATGCCGGCCACCACCGTGTTCTTCGGGTTGGCCGCGCTGGGCGCGTGTGGGCTCCCGCTCGGAGCCGGTTTTGTCGGTGAGTGGCTGCTGGTCCAGTCCCTGATCCACGCCGCTCCCGGACACGATCCGACGGTGGCACTGACCACTCCGCTGGCGGTCGGCGTGGTCGCACTGGCTACCGGCCTGAGTGTGGCCGCGATGGTCAAAGCGTTCGGAATCGGGTTCTTCGCCCGTCCCCGCTCCAGCCAGGCCGCCGGCGCGCGTGAGGCGCCGGCCAGCATGCGTGCGGGCATGACGACCGCGGCGGGCGCCTGCCTGATCCTTGCGGTCGCGCCGGGGCTCGTCGCCCCGATAGTGCGGCGGATCGTCGCGACGCTGCCGTTCGCCCACGGGGGGTTCACCGACTTCGGCACCGTCGTGCGACTGCCAGGGGTGCCCGGTTCGATCGCACCCGGTGTGATCGCCGCCAGTGTGCTCGTCACCGCGCTGGTGGCCTCCGGGCTGGCCCGGTTGCGTTTCCGGCGCCGCCCCGCGCCCGTCGTGCTGCCGTTATGGGCCTGTGGCGCAGACGATCTCACCGAGCGCATGCAATACACGGCAACGTCGTTCGCCGAGCCGCTGCAGCGAGTCTTCGGTGAGGTGCTGCGCCCCGATACCGACATCGAGGTCACCCACACGGCCGAGTCACGGTTCATGGCCGACAGGATCACCTACCGGACCGCGATCACCGACGCGGTTGAACAGCGTTTGTACACCCCGATAGTCGCGGCCGTCGCCGCCGCGGCCGGGCTGATGCGCCGTGCCCACACCGGCAGCGTGCACCTCTACTTGGCCTACGGGGCGCTGGGCGTGCTGATCGTGCTGGTGGCCGCCAAGTGAACACGATGTCCTACGTCGCGGGTGCAGCTCAGCTCGGCCTGGTCACCCTCGGTGCGCCGCTGGTGGTCGGGGTGACGCGTCAAGTGCGGGCCCGCTGGGAGGGCCGAGCAGGCGGTGGATTGTTGCAGCCATGGCGAGATCTGGTCAAACAGCTTGGTAAGCAACAAATCACGCCGGCGGGAACGACGATCGTGTTCATTGCCGCGCCGGCGATCGTCGCCGGGACCACGCTTTTGATCGCGGCGATCGCACCGATCGTCGCTACAGGGTCGCCCCTGGACTCCAGCGCCGATTTGTTCGCCGTGGTCGGCTTGCTTTTTCTGGGCACTGTGGCGCTCGCCCTTGCCGGCATCGACACCGGCACCTCGTTCGGCGGTATGGGCGCAAGCCGCGAGATCACCATCGCCGCCCTGGTCGAGCCGACGATCCTGCTGGCCGTGTTCGCGCTGTCCATCCCGGCCGGATCGTCCAATCTCGGTGCGCTGGTGACAAATACGATCGCGCATCCCGACCATGTCATGTCCTTGACCGCCGTGCTCGCCTTTGTCGCGCTGGTGATCGTCATCGTCGCCGAGACCGGGCGGCTGCCGGTCGACAACCCAGCGACCCATTTGGAATTGACGATGGTGCACGAGGCGATGGTGCTCGAGTATGCCGGACCTCGGTTGGCGCTCGTCGAGTGGGCGTCGGGGATGCGACTCACGGTGCTGCTGGCGCTGCTGGCAAACCTGTTCTTGCCGTGGGGGATTGCCGGCGCCGCGCCCACCGCGCTTCAGGTGCTGGCGGCCGTGGCTGCAATCGCGATCAAGGTGGCGGTGCTGGCCGCGTTGCTCGCGACATTTGAGGTGTTCATCGCCAAGCTCCGATTGTTCCGGGTGCCCGAACTGTTGGCGGGTTCGTTCCTGCTGGCCTTGCTCGCGGTCACCGCCGCCAACTTCTTCACGGTGCGCACATGAGGGCCCGGCGATGACCGACGCGAACTTCTCGACCTTGGTTGACTTCGCCGCGGGCGGGCTCGTACTGGCGGCGGTCTTGATCGTCTGGCGCCGCGATTTGCCCGGCATCGTGCATCTGCTGGCCTGGCAGGGCCTGGCACTGACCGCGATCCCGGCGTTGCGCGGCATCCACGACCACGATGTCGCACTGATCGCGGTCGCCGTCGTCGTACTGGTGCTGCGCGTGGTGGTGTTGCCGTGGTTGCTCGCCCGCGTGGTGGGTGCCGAGGTCGCCTCGCGACGCGAGGCCACCCCGCTGATCAACACCACCAGTTCGCTGCTGATCACCGGCGGACTGACCATCGCCGCTTTTGCGATCACTCAACCGGTGGTGGACCTGGCACCGGGTCCGAGCACCAACGCCGTTCCCGCCGCGTTCGCGGTGGTGCTGATCGCACTGTTCGTGTTGACCACCCGGCTGCACGCGGTCTCGCAAGCCGTCGGATTCCTGATGTTAGACAACGGGATTGCCGCGACGGCCTTCCTGCTTACAGCGGGAGTGCCGTTGATCGTCGAACTCGGAGCCTCATTGGATGTGCTCTTGGCCGTCATCGTGATCGGCGTGCTGACCGGCCGGCTGCGACACACCTTTGGCGACGCCGACCTGGACAAGCTGCAGGAACTGCACGACTGATGACCACCTTGCTCCTCACCGCGATCCTTGCGCCACTTGCCGCATCAATCGCCACCCTGGTCGGCGGATGGCGGCATGTGACCGCGGCACTGACTGTCCTGTCCGCTGTCACCGTGCTGGTGTGCGGCGCCGCAATGGGATTTCGGGTCGGATCCGGTACCCAGTTCGCGCTCGGCGGGCTGCTGCGCACCGACGCGCTCACGGTGACGATGCTCATCGTCATCGGGATCGTCGGCACGCTGGCCACCTGGGCGAGCGTTTCCTACATCGACGGCGAGCTGGCGGGTGCCCACACCGATGAGCGGGGCGCCCGCTTGTTCGGGGTACTGACACCGGCGTTCTTGGCGGCGATGGTTCTTGCGGTGTGCGCCAACAATATTGGCGTGGTGTGGGTGGCGATCGAGGCCACCACCGTGATCACTGCCTTCCTGGTGGGGCATCGGCGCACGCGCACCGCGCTGGAAGCGACCTGGAAGTACGTCGTGATCTGCTCGGTCGGTATCGCCGTCGCGTTCCTGGGAACCGTCCTGCTGTACTTCGCCGCACGCTACGCCGGGTTGCCCGCCGCCCACGCGTTGAACCTCGATGTTCTAGCTGCGCACGCCCGCGGCCTTAATCCCGCCGTCGCGCGGCTGGCCGGGGGACTATTGCTCATCGGTTACGGCGCCAAGGCCGGACTCTTTCCGTTCCACACCTGGCTGGCCGACGCCCACAGCCAAGCCCCCGCGCCGGTGTCCGCGCTGATGAGTGGCGTGCTGTTGTCGGTCGCGTTCTCCGTGCTCATCCGACTGCGGCCGATCATCGACGCGGCCACCGGGCCCGCATTTCTGCGCACCGGACTGCTGGTGGTCGGGTTGACGACGCTGCTGGTCGCCGCCCTGATGCTAACCGTCACCGGCGATATCAAGCGCATGCTGGCGTACTCCTCGATGGAGAACATGGGCCTGATCGCGATCGCAGCGGCCGCCGGCACCACCTTGGCGATCTCCGCACTGCTGCTGCATGTGCTCGCGCACGGGATCGCCAAGACGGTGTTGTTCCTGGCGGGTGGCCAGCTGCAGGCCGCGCACAACTCGACGGCGATCGCCGATATCACCGGCGTCATGCACCGGTCACGACTGATCGGCCTGTCGTTCGCCATCGGCCTGATCGCGCTGCTGGGTCTGCCACCATTCGCGATGTTCGCCAGCGAGCTGGCGATCGCGCGGTCGCTGGCCGGCGCGCGGCTGGCCTGGGTGCTGGGCGTCGCGATCCTATTGATCGCGATCGCCTTCGCCGCTCTGGCCCGCAATGCCGGGCGAATACTGCTCGGTGCGCCCGCGGTGGGTGCGCCATCGCTTGCCGTGCCGGCCACGGCCGCAACGGTCTTGGTCCTCGGCATCGCCGCCTCCGCCGCCCTTGGCGTCACGGCCGGCCCGCTCACCGACCTTTTCGCGGTCGCCGCCGGCACCAACGTCGGAGCCTCGCGGTGAGCCGAAGCTGGTTGCGGCACAGGTTGTCTCAGCCCGGGCTCACCGAAATGGCCGAACAACTGCTAGACGATTCCTTCAGGCTGGCTTTGGTCGCCGCACACGACGATGGAGATAGTCTGCGTGTCGTCTACCTGTTCCTGGCCGGCAGCCCCGATCGTCGTGTTGAGCTTGAATGCGTTGTTCCCGTGCACAATCCAGTGGTCCAATCGTTGGCCTATGTATCGTTTCCGGCGAGTCGATTCGAGCGCGAGATGGCGGATCTGTACGGAGTCCGCCCCGTCGGTCACCCCAAGCTTCGCCGGCTGGTCAGTCACGCGCACTGGCCCGACTGGCATCCGATGCGCACCGACCCGGGGCCCCCGCCCGAGTTCGCCGACACCGGCGCGTTCCCGTTCCTCAACGTCGAAGGACCCGGGGTGTACGAGATTCCGGTCGGCCCGGTCCATGCCGGCCTGATCGAACCCGGCCACTTCCGCTTCTCGGTGGCGGGCGAGACCGTCGTGCGGTTGAAAGTCCGGCTGTGGTTCGTCCACCGCGGCATCGAGAAGTTGTTCCACGGCCGTACCGCCGATGGGGCAGTCGATCTCGCCGAACGCATCAGCGGCGATACGTCGGCCGCCCACGCCCTGGCCCACAGCCTCGCCGTCGAAGACGCCCTCGGCATCGAGCTACCCGACGACGTGCACCGGTTGCGTGCGCTGATCGTTGAACTCGAGCGGCTCTATAACCACGCCGCCGATCTCGGCGCCCTGGCCAACGACATCGGCTACTCCATCGCCAACGCGCACGCCCAACGCATCCGGGAAAGACTGCTGCGGCTCAACGCCTCGGTCACCGGCCACCGGCTGCTACGTGGTGCCATTCGCCCGGGAGGTGTTGTGCTGCAAGGCCTTCCCGACACCGAGGAACTTCACCGACTCGCCGCGGACGTGGCCGAGGTCGCGTCGCTGACACTGACGAACGCGGTCGCCTACGACCGATTCGCCGGCACCGCGATTCTGCGCTGCGAAGACGCTTCCGCCCTGGGCTGTCTGGGGTACGTCGCCCGTGCCAGCGGCCTTCGCACGGACGCCCGGGTCGAGCACCCCACCGTCGATCTGCCCGTGGTCGAGATTGCCGCGACGGCAGGCGATGTCCTGGCCCGCTACACCGTGCGGCGCGACGAGTTCGCCGCGGCTGCTACCCTCGCCCGGCACATTGTCGAGTCACACAGCGGCCCAATCGAATACACTGTCGGCACCGAGCCAGTGGGCACGCCCAGTAGCGGTGTCGGCATAGTCGAGGGTTGGCGCGGAACCATCGTGCACCGCGTCGAAATCGACGCGACTAACCGCATCACCCGGTCCAAAATCGTCGACCCGTCCTGGTTCAACTGGCCCGCGCTGCCCGTGGCGATGGCCGACACGATCGTCCCCGACTTCCCGCTGGCCAACAAGAGCTTCAACCAGTCCTACGCGGGCAACGACCTGTAGCCACCATCGGCCCCGTCGAGTGCGCGTCGGGCGCGGCTAACCGACTTTGTAGGTAGCGAGGGCCTTGGCGATCAGCCGGCCCTCCGGATCGACGATCTCGGCCTCGCAGTTGGTCAGCGATCGGCCCCGCCGCAGTACCCGGCCCACTCCGATAACGTCGGTTGCCCGGGCCGGCGCCATGAAGTCCAGCGCCATCGAAACAGTGACGCCGCGGAATTCCGGCGGTGCTTCCCGACCGCACCAGGCCGCCGCCATCACGGTGAGATCGGCGAGCGTGGCGATGGCACCGCCGTGCACCATGTCGCCGAGGGTGACGTTGGACGGATCCCACGGCAGCCGTAGCCGTACTTCCTCGTCGCCGAGCTCGTCGGCGACGATGCCCAGCTTAGCGACGAACGGCGATTGGGGCAGAAACTGCGCGATCACGTCGCGCCCGCTGGGGGGAGCGGAGGAGGTGGTCATTCGTTCATGCTGTCGCACCCACGAGCCCCGCGACAGGGCCGCGGCCGCAACCTGGCGCGATGTGTCCGGTGCTCGGCCGATGCGCCACGCGGGCGGTCCGCACATTGACACGGCCGGGCCGGGCTGGTTCTATGAACGTCAATGACCGTAAACATGGTCAGTTCTACCAAGATTTTCCGGATAATCGGTTGGGACAAGGAAGCCATGACCAGTGGTGTGACGGCGGGCCCCGCGGCCGGTCAGTACGAATTGAGCCATCTGCGCTCGTTGGAGGCGGAGGCCATCCACATAATCCGCGAGGTGGCCGCGGAGTTCGAGCGGCCGGTGCTGCTGTTCTCCGGTGGCAAGGACTCCATCGTGATGCTCTACCTGGCGCTCAAGGCGTTCCGCCCCGGGCGGCTGCCGTTCCCGGTCATGCATGTCGACACCGGCCACAACTTCGACGAAGTGATCTCGACCCGCGACGAACTCGTCGACGAGTTCGGGGTGCGCCTGGTGGTGGCGTCGGTGCAAGAAGACATCGACGCCGGCCGGGTCGTCGAGACCATCCCGTCGCGCAACCCGATTCAGACCGTGACGCTGCTGCGTGCCATTCGTGAGAACAAGTTCGACGCCGCGTTCGGTGGGGCCCGGCGCGACGAGGAGAAGGCTCGCGCCAAGGAGCGGGTGTTCAGCTTCCGCGACGAATTCGGCCAGTGGGACCCCAAGGCGCAGCGCCCCGAGCTGTGGAACCTCTACAACGGCCGACACCACAAGGGCGAGCACATCCGCGTCTTCCCGCTGTCGAACTGGACCGAGTTCGACATCTGGTCCTACATCGGCGCCGAGAAAGTGAAACTGCCGCCGATCTATTACGCCCACCGGCGCAAGGTTTTCGAGCGCGACGGGATGCTGCTGGCCGTCCATCGCCACATGCAGCCGCGCGCCGACGAGCAGGTGGTGGAGAAGACGGTGCGGTTCCGCACGGTCGGCGATGTCACCTGCACCGGGTGCGTCGAATCGGAGGCCGCGACGGTGTCGGAGGTCATCGCCGAGACCGCGGTGTCCCGACTGACCGAACGCGGCGCCACCAGGGCGGACGACCGCATTTCGGAGGCTGGAATGGAAGACCGGAAACGGCAGGGCTACTTCTGATGGCTGCACCAACGACGCTGCTCCGCATCGCAACTGCCGGCTCGGTCGACGACGGCAAGTCCACCCTGATCGGGCGGCTGCTGTACGACTCCAAGGCCGTGATGGAAGACCAGTGGGCCGCGGTCGAAAAGACCTCGAAAGAGCGCGGCCACGACTACACCGATCTGGCGCTGGTCACCGACGGCCTGCGGGCCGAGCGGGAACAGGGCATCACGATCGACGTCGCCTACCGCTACTTCGCCACTCCCAGGCGCAAATTCATCATCGCCGACACCCCGGGCCACATTCAGTACACCCGCAACATGGTCACCGGTGCGTCGACCGCCGCATTGGTGATCGTGCTCGTCGACGCCCGGCAGGGCCTGCTCGAGCAGTCCCGTCGGCACGCCTTCCTGGCCTCGCTGCTGGGCATCCAGCACATCGTGCTGGCGGTCAACAAGATGGACCTGATCGACTGGGACAGAGAGAGATTCGAAGCGATCAAGGATGAGTTCCACGCCTTCGCCGCACGTTTGGACGTGCAGGACGTGGCGACCATCCCGATGTCGGCGCTACACGGCGACAACGTGGTGACCAAATCGGACAAGACGCCCTGGTACGAGGGTCCCGCGTTGCTCTCGCACCTGGAGGAGGTGTACGTCGCCGGTGACCGCAATCTGGTCGACGTGCGCTTCCCGGTCCAGTACGTGATCCGGCCGCAGACCCACGAGCATCGCGACCACCGCAGCTACGCCGGAACGGTGGCCAGCGGCGTGATGCGTCCCGGTGACGAGGTGGTGGTGCTGCCGATCGGCAAGACCAGCCGGATCACCGCGATCGAAGGCCCGAATGGTCCTGTGGGAGAGGCATTTCCACCGATGGCTGTCTCGGTGAGCCTGGCCGACGACATCGACATTTCGCGTGGCGACATGCTCGCGCGCACCAACAATCAGCCCAGGGTCACGCAGGAATTCGACGCGACCGTGTGCTGGATGGCCGACGGTGCGGCGCTCGAGCCGGGCCGCGATTACGTCATCAAACACACCACCCGCACCACACGCGCGCGGGTCACCGCGCTGGACTACCGGCTCGATGTCAACACCCTGCATCGGGACAAGAGCGCTACGGCGTTGAAGCTCAACGAACTTGGCCGTATAACGCTGCGTACGCAGGTGCCATTGCTGCTCGACGAGTACACCCGCAACGCGAGCACAGGTTCGTTCATCCTGATCGACCCGAACACCAACGGCACGGTGGCGGCGGGCATGGTGTTGCGCGACGTCGCGGCGCAGAAGGCCAGCCCGAACACCGTGCGGCACAAGTCGCTGGTCACCGCCGAAGATCGGGCAGCTCGCGGCCGGACGGTGTGGCTCACCGGCCTGTCGGGTGCGGGTAAGTCGTCGGTGGCGATGCTGGTCGAGCAGAAGCTGCTCGAAAAAGGCACTCCGGCTTATGTTCTCGACGGCGACAACCTGCGCCACGGCCTGAACGCCGACCTGGGCTTTTCGATGGCCGACCGTGCGGAGAACCTGCGCCGGCTGGCTCATGTCGCGACGCTGCTCGCCGATTCCGGCCAGACCGTGCTGGTGCCCGCGATCAGTCCGCTGGCCGAGCATCGCGAGATGGCTCGTAAAGTGCACGACGACGCCGGATTTGAGTTCTTCGAAGTGTTCTGCGATACCCCGCTCTCGGAGTGTGAAGCGCGTGATCCCAAGGGGCTGTACGCCAAAGCCCGCGCGGGCGAAATCACGCATTTCACCGGTATCGACAGTCCGTATCAGCGGCCCAAGAATCCGGATCTGCGGCTGATCCCGGACTGTTCGCTCGAGGAAATGGCCCAGCGCGTCATCGACATGCTGGAGTTGCGCGCCTAGCCCGCGGACCCAAGCGTGCGCATCGTATTGGGCCGATGGTGGCACAATCCTCAACGTGCGGATGTCGGCAAAAGCGGAGTACGCGGTGCGGGCGATGATTCAGCTCGCCACCGTGGACGGCGGCACGCTGGTCAAGACCGACGATTTGGCGCAAGCGCAGGGCATACCGCCGCAGTTTCTGGTCGACATCCTCACCAACCTGCGTACCGATCGCTTAGTGCGCAGCCACCGCGGCCGCGACGGCGGCTACCAGCTGGCCCGTCCGGGTAACGAGATCAGCATTGCCGACGTGCTGCGCTGCATCGACGGGCCGCTGGCCAGTGTCCGTGACATCGGCCTGGGTGACCTGCCGTACTCGGGGCCGACGGCACCCCTGGCCGATGTGTGGCGTGCGCTGCGCGCCAGCATGCGCTCGGTCCTGGAGGAGACAACGCTGGCCGACGTGGCGTCCGGCACCCTGCCCAAGCACGTCGCGAAGCTCGCCGACGACTATCGCAGCCAGGAGAGCCTGCGGCATGGCGCTCCACGCGCCGACTAGCCCGGTTGGCTCAGCCGCCCGATCCGTAGGGCCGAGTCAAGATCTCCATGGCGTGCCCGGAGGGATCCAGGAAGTAGACCCCGCGCCCGCCGTCGCTGTGGTTGATCTCGCCCGGCCGGCTTTGCCGTGGATCGGCCCAATGCTGCAGGCCGCGCGATTGGATCTTGCCGTAGATCGTGTCGAACTCCGGCTCGGAGACGAGGAAGGCGTAGTGCTGGCGCCGGATCTCCTCGCCCTCGGGGGCGTCCGCGTAATCGAGGCTCACCCCGTGCTCGAGTGTGACGACCATGAAGTGTCCGAATGACTTCGGGCTCGGCAGGTCGAAGAGCTCGGCGAGAAATTCCGCGGATTCGTGTTTGTCGCGTGCGGCGACGATGGTGTGGTTGAAACTGATGGACATAGTTCTTTCCAGTATTCACCTACTTGGGCGCGGTCAGCTCCAGCGCGATGTTGTCCGGGTCGCGGAATTCCAGAATGTAGGCCGGCCCGATATCTTTGATCGGCTCGTGCTCGACCCCCACTTCGTCGAGATGTGCTGCCGCGGTGTCTAATTCGTCCAGACTGGCGAGCCGGAAAGCGATGTGGTCAAGGCCGCAACGGTCTTCGTGAAAGCGGTCCGACGCGACCGGCCGCAGCCCGAGCAGCGTGCCGCCGAGGTCGTAGATGACGCCGCCGTACAAGAAGGAGAACTGGTTGCGGGTTGCCTCGTCGGCGTTTTCGGGAACCTCCAGCAGCACCGGCCAGTCGAACACGCTCTCGTAGAACTGCCGTGATCGCTCGATATCGGTGACGGTCAGTCGAACATGCGCGATAGAGGTACTGGCTAGGGACACTTACCCCATGCTGCCACTTGAGCGACCACATGTTGAGGGCGTGCCAGAATCGCGTCGTGCGGATAGCAATGACGATGCCGGTGATGGAGCCGGATTTGGACGCCACGGTGCTCGAGACCTGGGCGCGCGCGATCGACGAGGGCCCCTTCTCGTCGCTGTGCTGGGGCGAGCGCATCGCGTTCGACAACCCGGACAGCCTCACGCTGCTCGGTGCGCTCGCGGCCTGGACGAAGCGGGTGCGGCTGATGACGACGGTGATCGTGCCGCAGCTGCACGATCCGGTGATGTTGGCGAAGGGCCTGGCGACCGGCGACATGCTGTCCGGCGGGCGGTTGACCGTCGGCATCGGTGTGGGCGGCAGGCAGGAGGACTACCACGCGGTGGGCGCCGACCCGGCGTCGCAGACCATGCGCGACATGGCCGAGCGGGTCGCGGTGATGAAGCGGGTATGGGCGGGCGAAAAGATCACCGAGTCGGTGCTGCCGGTCGGGCCCGCACCCGTTGCGCCCGGTGGGCCGCGGCTGCTCGTCGGCAGCATCGGGCCGAAGACCATCCGCAGCGCGGCCGCCTGGGCCGACGGGCTGGCCGGCACCACCCTGGACCTGGACGTCGACAAGCAAAATGAGCTCTTCGATGTCACGCGGGAAGCGTGGGCGCGCGCCGGCAAGCCCAAGCCCCATCTGGTGACGTCGTTCTGGTTCGCCTTCGGCACGCCCGAGCAGTCGCGCGCCCAGGTGCATCGGCACCTGCGCCGCTACATGAATTGGATCCCGGCGGAGTACGTCGACGCCATGGCCCCGATGACCGGCTGGGCCGGCAGCGAAGACGAGCTGGGCGCACTGCTGCGCAAGTTCGAACAGATCGGCACCGACGAGGTTCAGCTGATTCCGACCAGTTCCGACCTCGACCAGGTGCGCCGGGCCGCCGACGTGGCCGCGGCTCTAGGCCGGTAGCCGCTCGCGGCCGACCTCCGGCTGCGGGGGTTGGCCCTTTTGCAGCGTCTCCACCAACTCGCGGTAGGGCCCCACGAGGTAGACGGTGTCGCCGCCGCGCAGCCGCGCGTCGCGCCGCGGGTGCAGCTGGACCGGGGCGTCGTCTCGGGTAATCGCGATGACGCGGGTCTGCGTGGACAGTTCGAACATCCGCAGCCCGTCGAGCTCGCTGCCCGCGGCCACGTGCATACCGCCGACCATGAAGTAGCGCTGGCCGACCGAAAACGTCCCCAGCACCTGCAGGCCCATCGCGGCGCCGACGAACCACGGCGCGGCCAGCGCGACGGTCGAACGAACGGTGTCAAAACCGAACCGCTCGGCCACCGCGCTGCCCAGTACATGGTCAAAGATCCGCAGCACGATCGGAACGTCGGGCCGGATGACCTTCGGCATCACCCGCGGACCCAACATCTCGCGCAGCACGATCCCGGTCTCGATGTTGGTCATGTCGTCGGGGGTCAGCACCGCGATCGCGCGCGCGGTGTCGACGCGGGCCGCTTCCAGCGTCTGGCGCAGCGTCGCGTCCCCGAAGATCACCGGCACCTTGAGTTCGGCGGCGGTTGACAGGTAACGGTTGTTCTCGTCGATCTCGATCACCGCGACCTCGTACCCGGCGGCGGTCAGGTCGGCGACGACGCGGCTGCCGAACGAGCCCATCCCGACGACGACGATGTGGTTGCGCAGATGACGCGCCCGCCGGCGGCCGGCCGTATGGGCGAAGCGCTGTGAGATCAGCAGGTCGGCGATGAACGCGACGAGGACCGCGGTGGTCATCAAGCCGCCGAACATCAAACCAATGCTGAACAGTCGCAGCCAGGTGGGTTGCGAGAGGAAGCTGAAGTCGCCGTAGCCGACCGTCGCGATCGTCTCGGTGCTGAAGTACAGCGCGTCGACCCAGGTCATCTTCGCCTGGGGTTGGTAGCAATAGCGCAACAACACCGTCGAGCCGATCAGCACGGTCAGCACCGCGGCCACCGCCCGCATGAACATCGGGTTGACGTCGTTGCGCAGCCCGCGCGCGATGTCCATGGCCAGACGCACGCGGCGCCGACGGATGCGTGTCGTGTTCGGCCGCGGGGCCTTGATGCCGCGGACGGCCAGTTCCTCGACGGTGCCGATCATCGCGGTCCAGTCGCCGGCGCGCACCTTCAGGTCGCGGCCCGGACAGGTCTCCAGCAAGCCTGGCGCGGGCGAGTTCTCGCCGTGAATCACCGCGACCGGGGCCAGGTCGGCGTAGATCTCGCGCAGCGTCGCGTCGTAGGGGGCCTGCGCGCCCGCGACGAGGAACTTGATGCCGGCCGCCTCGAACGGGTGCGCGGTGTGCGCCAGAGCTGCCTCGACGACCGACGGCGCCGCCAACTCGGCCACATCGAGGATCGCTCCCGGACCGTTGTCGCCGGCGACCGCTTCGCGCAGTACGTCGTTGGCCAACCGGGCGACCACGCGCACATTCGGGTTGGCTTTCCTTGCCAATAACGCGATTTCGAGATTTATCGCGTCGTCATCTCCGGCGCAGACCACGGCGGCTGCCCGCACGATCCCGGCCTCGACGAGGTCGTCCTTGGTGTCGGCGACGGTGTCATCGATGAGCTTGACGACGGTGGCGCCGGCGCTCTCCAGCTCCTCGGCGATCGTCGTCGCCAGCGCGTCGTCACCGCCGACGATGATGTGGCCGTGCATGTTCACCCCGCCTCCCGGAACGTCGCGTTGCTATGACTATCGGCTACTGTGCCGATTTCTGCCAGCAGAACACCCGCCACGGTGACGGCCGGCCCGGCGCTGGGTGCGTATTTTCTTGGGCTGTAATGGGTTTGCGCTAAAGGACACGAACGTCGGAAGGCCCCCAGAACGCGCGCATCGACGTGATCTTCGCGTCGTCGTCGAACGTCATCAGCGAGATGGGCGAGATTCGGGTGCGGGTGTCGCCGGCGTCGAGCGTCAGGTGCCAGTAGAACGCCGCTTCGTTGCCGCCGACGCGTATTTCGGCGAGTTCGGTGTCTTTCTTGGCATCTTGGAACGCCGTGTAGAACTCGCGTACCGCGTCCTGGCCGCGCCGGACTTCCGATCCGGCGGGATCCTCGATGGTGGCGTCGGCGGAGTAGAGGTTCACAATCTCGTCGGTGGCGCCGCCGGCGACGTGTGCGAGGTAGCTGTTGACGGTCTCGGTGATGGCTTCTCGGGAAGGCATGGCTTCGGACGCTACCTGTTCGCCATGGCGGTCGCTTCGGGTTGGTGATACTTGCAACGTGCCTTTCATCGAACGCATCGCATCGCGCGAGATCTATCGGAATCCGTGGCTGGTCTTCCGCGAGGACGACATCCGCCGCCCCGATGGCAGCCCCGGCATCTACGCCGTGGTGGACAAGCCGACGTATGCGCTGGTGATGCCCTATGACGGACACCGATTCCGGCTGGTCGAGCAGTTCCGCTATCCGGTGGGCGCGCGCCGCTGGGAGTTCCCGCAGGGCACGGCGCCCGATCTGGCCGACACCGAGCCCGCCGAGCTGGCCGCGCGCGAGCTGCGCGAGGAAACCGGGTTGAGCGCGACGTCGTTCGAGGCGCTCGGCCTGCTCGACGTCGCTCCCGGTATGACCAGTCAGCGCGGCTGGGTGTTCCTGGCCACGGGGATCTCCGAGGGGCAAGCAGCCCTCGAGCACGAGGAGCAGGACATGCGCAGCGCATGGTTCTCCCGCGCAGACGTCGAGGAGATGATCCGCTCGGGAGTGGTCGCCGACTCGCAGTCCGTGGCGGCCTACGGGCTGTTCCTGCTGCACGGGCGATGAGTTTCGGTGCCGGTAGCGGTCAACCCGTTTATGACGATCAGAGCGCACAATCTCGACGGGTACGGAGCGCCGACGATTGAGTGGGCCCGGGTGCGGGCGGTGCTGGACGCCCAGCTGACGCAGGCCCCGGGTAGCGGCGGTCCGCAACGCCATACGGCGTGGCTCACCACCATCAATCCCGACGGCAGTCCGCACGTACGGCCGGTGGGGGTGATCACGCACGACGGCAGCTGGTATTTCACGTCCGGATCCGCGACCCGCAAGTCTCGTAACCTGGCCCGCGACCACAGATGTGTGGTCAGCGTCGCCACCGATCAGTTCGACCTCGTCCTCGAGGGCACTGCCGAAAAGATCACCGATGGTGACGAATTAGCCGCCGCTGCAGGGGCTTTCGTCCGTTCCGGATGGCCCGCCCAGGTCGACGGCGATGCGCTCACGGCCGAGTACAGTGCGCCGTCGGCGGGTCCGGCGCCCTGGCATGTCTATCGCGCGCAGCCGTCGGCCGTGTTCGCGATGGGCACGTCGGAACCGTTCGGCGCCACGAAGTTTCGCCTGGACTGAGGCATCACCGCCGGATCGTGTCCGTGCCGATACCGCGTCGCGTCGTCGAGTCCGCACCATGGGCACGGTGTGTTCGCGTTACCTGGCCGTGGTGCTCGGCATCGTCGCGGTTCTTGGCGTTCCCGCGATCTCGGCGCACGCAGCGACACCGGTCTGGAATGGCAAGTACTCGTTGGTGAGGTACGCCGTGAACAAAACCGGCACCAGCGTGGCGGCCGGTCAAGCCGAATCGACCTTCAGCGCTGACTACGTCTTCGTCACGTCGTGCGCGTCCGGCAGGTGTGTCGCGACCGCGACGAACGGGCCTGTCCCGAAAAACCCGACGTTGCCTCAGCCATCTCACTACATATGGGATGGCGCCCGCTGGGTGGAGCACTTCGATTTTCAGTGGGATTGCTATATGGGCGAAGGGGTTCCGAGGGTCTGGGCACCCGCGAAGTCGTGGGCGTTCTACACGCCGCAACCAGACGGGTCGCTGCGTGGCACCTGGCACACCGACATCTCCAGCGGCCCGTGTCGTGGAACGGTGGAGATGCCGGTGGCGGCGTTTTCAGCAGTCCCGCAATGACCGAGGCCCGCTCACATTATTACGGGCAGTAGTTGGATTCCGCGGCGCTCACGACGCCGGTCGCGTCGCTGAGGCTGATCCCCGGGTTCTTGCTCTGCACCACTTGGGCCAGCTGATCTGGGGTCTCGCCGGCGGCGCGGTCGACGCAGATCAAGTGCCCGAGCTGGATCAACCCGGTGGGGTCCCCGGTGAGGCCGATCTTCTTGATCTGTGCGAGGTAGGCGTCATCGTCGGCGACCGCAATTCCGGTGCCGACGGTCAACGCGGCGGCAGCAATTGCGGGGACCGTCAATAGGCACAGTTTGCGAGCAGAAATCATGGTCGGCTCCTTGTTTGGGAGGGGCGGTGCAACGGCATCATTATGCGGTTCTCGAGGCGGGTCTGCTCGGCGAATTGACGAAGCGGGCAAAGACTCGCGCCGTGCTGGTCGCTGCGCGGGCGCCAACCGGCTTCCCATGTTCGTGACGGATACTTCGCTGGGCGCGGTGGCTGCGGGCCGTCCGGAACCGAAGCCGGCGCGGCGATTGGCGACGCGCGACGCTGGTTCTCAGCAAATGGCCAGGCTACGACATGAAATGCCGGAACTTTCCAATACTCGCGAAATAGTGACCGGCGGCAATCATGTCTTTTTCGGAGTTTCTCCGGAGCGTCGCTACCCGATGATGGTTAGGTCGGGACTGTGACGTCCCTGGTGAAGTTGCTCCGCGACACCGTCGCGGTTCGGATGGCCGTTGTCGTGGTGCTCGGTGTTGTCGTCGCTTTCCTGGTGGGAGATGCCCTCGGGTCGCGGTATGCGTTGGTCGGCTGGATCACCGCCGCCGGAGTGTATGTGGTGTGGACGCAGCTCATCCTGCGCGGAATGGACGCTGACCAAACCCGCGTGTGGGCGACGCGAGAGGACCCGACCCGCTGGCTCGCCGACGCGATCATCCTGACCGCAAGCGTGGCAAGCCTGGGCGGCGTCGGGTATGTGGTGGCCGCCGGGTCGCGCTCCGGCGCCGAGGCCCTCCAAGCGGCCATCGTCGGCGTCTTGAGCGTGGCGGGGTCCTGGTTCGCGGTGCACACGCTGTTCACCGTGCACTACGCGCGGCTCTACTATTCCGGCGTTCCCGGCGGCATCGACTTCCATGATCCGGAGCCGCCGCGGTTTCAGGACTTCGCGTATGTCGCCTTCACCGTCGGCATGACGTACCAGGTGTCGGACACCGAGATCAACCTGGCGTCCATCCGGGCGACGGTATTGCGACAAGCCCTGGTGTCCTACCTGCTGGGCGCGGTGGTCCTGGCGGTCACGATCAATTTGATCGCGGGGCTGGGCTCCAAGGTGTGATCGGCGTCCAACCGGCCGCCGCGCTGGCGACCAAAAGGCTTGCGGTGGAACGATTTTGAATCGCTAGCCGATTTTCGTCAGGGTAAAGGTGTCGTGCGGGTCGGTGAGGCCGCAGGGCGCGGTGCTGTCCATGAAGACGGCGAGGCCGGTGAGCGTCAACGGGTCCCATGATTGGTGCACGGTGACCGGATGCAAGCTGTTGTCGTTCGAACAGATGGCGGCCTCCGGGATGGTGCGCGTCACGCTGTACAGGCCGTCAATGAACGGGGCATTGAACCCGAAACCCGGCGCGGTCGTCACGTGAGCGACGCAGACCTGCTTGCACGTGGTGTTGATGGTCCACGTTCCGGTGTCGCCGTCCTCGTCGGCGTAGCGGTAGACACCGTTCAATTTCGTGTCGTCGGCCGCGGCCAATGGCTCGGCCGAGGCCGGGGGTGCCGGCAACGTAGCCGCGCCAGCAAATAATGCAGTTGCCGCGATGAATGTGTTGATCCTCATCTTTTCCGCCCTCATGTCGTGGATTTACCGCCGCGCGGGCCACCTGACGAGAACGTATCTGCTAACTAATAGGGAGGATCCCTCTGCTCTGGAACGCATATCGAATTGAAAGACAAATTGGTCGGGTGTACCGAAAAGTCCTATGAAATCGACATGCGTGTCGCAGCACTCAGCAGTGCGGCGCCCAACACCTCTGGTTAGGGCAATAGGTGGCGTGCGCGATGCCGACCATCGATGCCACGTCACCGACCGCGATGCCTCTCGGGTCCAAGTTGGCGTGCACGTCCCGGGATATCTGGTCTGCAGTCCAGCCCCAACCGAGATCGTCACAAATGAGCTGGGCCATCCCGATCAGGGAGGCCTCGTGTCCCGGCGGCCAGGACAGGCCGGCGGCGCGCAGTTGAGCAAGGTATCCGTCATTGACGGGATCGGCAGTCGCCATCGGTGCGCTCGCAACCAGGGCGGCACCAACCATTGCGGGGGCGGTAATTCTGACCAGCCAGGAAGATATGGACATGGAGTCATTGTGCGCCACATGTATGAAGAACAAAGAAAGTCGGGATAGCCGTTGAGCTCCGACAACCTTGGCCATCATGGGTATCCGGCGAGACCGGCGGCGGCCCGGATCTGTCGACGAGCCGCGGCGCGATCAGTCTCGGGAAATATGTAGTGGCTCAACGCAGTCCGTGCGATGGCGCCGGCAAGGTCGCGGGGATCCACCGCCGCGGCCAGCGCCCCCTCGCGGGCACAGCGCTGCAAAACCCCTACCAGCCCTTCGGTGATCATGGGTAGTGCCGCGGCCATCTGGTCGTGCGCGAAGCCCGGCTCGAGGTCGAGCAGCCGCCCCGGGGGCTGAGCCTCGAGGAACCCCGCGACGACGTCGACCGCCGCCGCCAAGCGTGCGACACCGACGACTCCGGACATCGCGTCGTCCATCGCCGTGCTGAACCGACGGCGTTCGCGCTTTCCCATCGCGTCGATCAGGTCTTCTTTGGACACGAAGTAGCGGTAGATGGTGGGCCGCGACACTCCGGCCAGCGTTGCCACGTTCGACAGCGACAATTTGCGGGCGCCGGTCCGGAAGATCAGCCGCTCGGCCGCGTCCAGGATTCGGTCGGACAGATCTCCGTGATCCGAACGGGGCCTGCGTGATTCGGCGGTCGACACCGTGGCGGTCCCTACAGTTTGCCGAGCTTGCGTAGCCACGAGATCAACAGCCGCAGCCCATCGTCAAAAGACATCGGCGCATACCCGAGTCGCCGGGCGGTCAGGTTGTTGTTGGTTCGGGGCTTGCGCTCGCTGCGCGCCGCGGCTTCTGCGATGGCCATCAATGTGGGCCCGAATTCGGCGGTCAGCGCCTCGGGATCGGTGCGGTAGTCGAGATCCTCGACGCGGTGGTCGATTCCGGCGACCTCGCAGGCGCGGTTGATGCCGCCCGCGGTGCTGAAGGTGTCCTCGGGCCGGCCGACCAACAGGTAGCGCTCGCCGGCGACCCCGTCGTCCAGAGCTGCGATCGAGCCCTTCGCGACATCCGCTCCGGCTACCCAGGTCACCGGAAAGGCTAAGTAGCGCTTGATCTTTCCGCGCATACCCGCCAATAGCACCCGGTTGAAACTGGTGCGGTGCAATGCCCGTTCCACCACCAGGCCGGGCCCGAAGATGGCGCCCGGGTGACACGTCAGCACGTCATCGCCGGCAGCCGCGCGCCGGTGGGCCTCCTCGAAGGCGGCGAGTTTGGTGACGGTGTAGGGATCGTTGGGCGGGTTCTTGAGCACCGGCGCCTCTTCGAAGTCGACGCCCGTGCTCAGATCGAGGAAGGTGGCGGTGCTCAGGGCGACGACCCGGCGCATGCCGTGGGCCTTGCCCGCGTCCAGGACGTTCGTCGTGCCGACGACATTGACGGCCCTGAAATCGTCGAGGTCCTGACTCGCACCGCCCAGCAGTGCGGCACAGTGGATCGCCGCCTCGGCGCCCTTGGCGGCGCCCCGCACGTCGTCGGCGTCGCTGATGTCGCCCTTGACCAATTCGACGCCGATCTCGGCCAGCGCCGTGGCCGTGTCGGGATCGCGGACCAGGGCGCGGACGTGGTCGCCGCGCTCGATCAGCTGCTGGCAGACGTTGCCGCCGGTCTGACCGGTCGCGCCGGTGACGAAGATCGTGCTGGCCATCGCGGCCTCCCTCGGACTGCGTTACATATCGAACATATTTAGTGATAACTGTAAACCGTGAAATGGGAATGTTCTATAGTCAGCCCATGGCACTCGATCCCTCCAGCGTGCTCCTGACCGATCGCGTCGCCGTCGTCACCGGTGGGGGCGCAGGCATCGGCCGCGGCATCGCGGCGGGGCTGAAGGCATTCGGCGCACGGGTGGCGATCTGGGAGCGCAACCCCGATAGCTGTGCGGCCGCCGCCGAGGAGATCGGTGCTCTCGGGATCCCCGTCGATGTACGGGACAGCGCCGCGGTGGACGCCGCGCTGCAGCAGACGTCGGGCGAGCTCGGCACGGTGACGATCCTGGTCAACAACGCCGGCGGCGTTTTCTGGTCGGGGATCCTCGAGACCACCGAAAACGGGTGGGACGCCCTCTACAAGTCGAATCTGCGCCACGTGTACCTGTGCACGCAACGAGTGGCCCGCATCCTCGTCGAGCAGAAACTGCCCGGCAGCATCATCAGCGTCACCTCGATCGAGGGGGTGCGGGCCGCCCCGGGCTACGCGACGTATGCGGCCGCCAAAGCGGGCGTCATCAACTACACCAAGACCGCCGCACTCGAACTCGCTCCGCACGGCATCCGAGTCAACGCGCTGGCCCCCGACATCACCTGGACCGAAGGCCTCGAGCAGATAGCGCCGCCGGGATCCAGGCAGCGGATGGGCTTCACGGTTCCGATGGGGCGCGCGGGTCACGTGGACGAAATGGCCGGCGCGGCAGTATTTCTCGCGTCCGAGATGTCCAGCTACATCACCGGCCAGACGATCCACGTCGACGGCGGCACACATGCCGCCAGCGGCTGGTATCACCACCCGGAGACCGGCGTGTACGCGCTCGGGCCGACAACTCAATAGGGATTCGTTAATTCACGTCCGCCGGTCGCAATGGCGGTCGTGTTGATAATTGCTGCGATTAATTAATCGCTGGTATTCATTGCGACATGTGCTGACATCCCGCCGTCAATCGAAATCATTTGTCCGGTGATGTAGCGGGACTGCTCGGAAGCCAGAAAAACAACGAGTTCTGCGACGTCTTCGGGTTGTCCGACGTACGGCGTCAGGGTGGCTCGGCCCAAGCCGTCGAGGATGTCGGGGGACAGGTGCGCACGCACGGCATCGGTCAGGATCAAGCCGGGCACGATGGTGTTCGCCCGGATGCCGCCCTTGCCCTCGCTGGTGGCCACATACATCGTCAGCGCGTGCACCCCCGCCTTCGAGACGCCGTAGGCCAAGCGGGTGCGGTCACCCGACAGTGCCGCGCCCGACGACATGTTGACGATCGAACCTCCACTGCCCCTAAGCATTTCGGGCACGGCGTACTTGCACATCAGCAGCTGGGAGCCGAGGTTTACGTCCATGGAGCGGTGCCACACCTCGAGGGGCATCTCGCAGACCGTGGTATCGCGAGACAGGAAGCTACTGGACGTCAGCGCCGCATTGTTGTGCAGGACATCGACCCGGCCGAACTCTGCCACCGTGGCCTGCACCACGGACCTGGCCACGTCTTCCTCGGCGAGATCGCCGCCGAGGGCGATTGCTCGGGCCCCGGCTCGCCGCATCTCGTCGGCGACCTCGTTGGCCTTTGCCTCATCGATATCGACGACGGCAACAGCCGCGCCTTCGCGGGCTAATTGGGCTGCCGTCGCCGCACCAATCCCGCCGGCACCTCCGGTAACTATCGCGACCTTTCCGGCAAGTCTGGACATCGATTTCTCCTTTTCAGCACCGCACAAAAAAGATAGCCTGAATTAATGCCGCGTATTGCACCAATCCCGATGGAAGAACTCAGCGCGCACTCCCGCGAAATCGTCGATGCCGGCGTCGCCGCCGGGCTCTACGCGACGCCGGTGCCGTTGCAGATCTTCGCCTACCGCAGCGCGCAGCTCGAACAGGTGAACATGGCGCGGACCCACCTCGGTGCCGGCACCCTGCTGGGCGGTCGGATCCTCGAGCTGTTGCGCATCCGCAGCGCCCAACTCGGTGAATGCGAGCCGTGTAGCCAGTCGCGCAAACATGATTCGATCACCGACGATGACGTCGTCTGCCTGCTGGCACCGGGTCACGGCGACCTCACCCCGCAAGAGCAGATGGCGGTCGAGTTCCTTGATCTGCTCTCGGCCGATCATCATGCGATCGACGACGAGTTCTACAAGCGGTTGGGCGAGCATTTCACCGCCGCACAGATCATCGAGCTTGGGTTCACCTGTGCGGGCGTGATGGGGTTGCATCGCTTCATCCACACCCTCAACGTGTACGGCGACTCGGCGCCCGTCATCGAATACGGTCGGGACCAGGTCGACGCGGCGAAATAGATGAGACTCGGTGCGGCCGCCATGGCCATTGCGTCTGCGCTCGCTTTGGCAGCAGCGGCGAATACCACCGCGGCGGCCACGCCATGGTGCGGGGCCGATTCGCTGAAACTCAGTGCCAGTCCACCGATTTCGCCCGGCGAGCAGGTCTATCTGCACTTCTACGTGATCCTGACGAATGTCTCCCGGCAGACCTGCACCCTGCAGGGCTATCCCGGCGTGGACCTAGTCGGCCCCGACGATCCGCCGTTGGGCCCGACCTACAGCCTGCCCAGAGAGAGCGGCGATGTGCGGCCCGTCGTGCTCGCGCCGGGAGCGTCCGCCGCCAGCCTGGTGGCCTTTCTGCCGAAGTTGGGCCCCGACGGCATGGAGCCGGCCTGGCCGCCGACCACGATCGTGGTGACTCCGCCTGACTCGACCGCGCAGCTGCAGACTCCGTGGATTCCCGGCGGTCTCACCGTTTTACGGCAGGGCGATGGCACCCATCCGGGCGGCCAGGTCGGGCCGCTGCAACCGTACGCGTGAATCCCGCGGTGCGGATTGATGACTTGCCGGAATTGAGCTACATACTCGCACTCTCGAAGGACAATGCGGGTGTGCGTGTCGGATGTCGGATTCCTCAGCGGGCAAAATGAAATTTGTTGTGCGACAACCGGTCCCAATCGGATCACCTGAAGACGTCGCCGCCGCGCCGGGCCGACGTCGTGGTTGGGCAGTGCGCTCAATCGCAGCGGTATTCATCTGCCGAACAAGTCAGCCGCTGCGGGCGACGTCTTGGCTCAGGATCTGGGGCCAGGTCTCGACATCGGCCGGGACGTGCGCCACGGTGAGCGTTGACCGCGGCATCAGTGTCGCAAGCGATTCCGCCGTCGACATCGGATGCGCCGGGTCGCCGACCCAGGCAAGAATCGTCGTCGGTACATCGATTCGTGCGACCACCTCGCGAGCGGGCAGGTCGCTGAGAGCCGCGCCTCGAAACAGTGACGGCAGCAGCGCATCGGCCACATCCGGAACTGTTTCGGGCGCGCCGACCGTGGCTGGCGGCGGAGTCGGCCCACGCGCCGACGCGATGAACGCCCCGACTCCCTCGGTTTCGATAAGTTCGGCCGCAGCCCGGTAGATCGCCGCCTGCGCGGGCCGGGTTTCCCACGCGGTGGCCGGGACCATGAGCGTGAGGCCGGCGAAGCGGTCCGGCTCGCGGGCAGCCGCGTGCAGCAGCGTGCCGGTACCCATGGACGGGCCGACTCCGTGCACCCGTTCGCTGGGAAACCATTTGTCGAGCAGCTGCAGAAGATCCTCGGCAAGGCTTTCCCATCGGTAATCCTCGTCGACCTTGCGCCCAGTCGACTTGCCATGGCCGCGTGCGTCGTACCGCAGCAGTCGGGTCCCGCTGAGGCCCCTGCCGAGGTCGAGATTGAGTACCCGGTCACGCGCGCGGCTGGAGGTAAGTCCGTGCAGTTGAACAACCGGATGACCACCCTCGTCGCTCAGTTCAACCGCAAGCTCTGCTCCAGGAACCACGAAAGTGGACATCACGCAACTCTTTTCACGACCCGACGGCTCGCCCCGCGCTGACCGAGCATTCAGGCTATCTGGGGCGTTAGGGTACCGCCATGCGGCTGACCAACGTGGCGCACCTGCGGCTACCCTTCGGACGACTCTGGGGCTACGACGTGTCGGTGTCTGACCTCGGCCGGCAGCTCCCGGTGTCTTTTGACCAACGCATACACGTTGGTGCGGGCCCACGGCCCGGTTCCTGGATGGCTCTGTCCATTCGGTTGTCTGCAGGGGTCAGCCGCCAATCGTTGGCCGATGCGTGGCTGGCGGTGATCGCCCGTCACGGCACGCTACGAACGGCATTCGCACCCGGGCCGGACGGCGACCCGCAGCTGCATGAGATCGATATTCACCCGGACAGGTGGGTCGAGCATGAGATCGCTCCAGGCCAGGCGGTCAACGACGCACTGCGAGTAGTTCTCAATGCGGCGTGCTCGCCCTATGCGCGGCCCTCGCATCGGTTGTGTGTGCTGGAGACTGCCGCCGGATTGACGGTGGTGATCGCCGCCGACCACGCCCACGTGGACATGTGGTCGATGCTGGTGATTGCCCGAGACCTGTTGTCGGTGCTCGCTGACGCGCGCATCGCTCGTACGCCGTCGCTGCAGCCGCCGCCGGCATTTGTCGTGCACACGCAAGCACTGTTGGACCGTCCCGCGGCACCTGACCATGTGCGCGCCCGATGGGCACAAATCATCAGCGACAGCGGTGGGGTCATGCCACGGTTTCCGCTGCCGTTGGACGAATTCGGGCCGCATCCGGAACGCGTTGAAGTGCGTGACGTGTTCGACGTCGATGACGGCGCCGCTTTTGCCGAGCAGGCACGCGAGGACGGTGTCTCGACGCTGGCGCTTGCGGTGGTCGCCATGACTGCGGTGACCCGCGAGTTGGCCGGGGCCCCACTGCGCGCGGTGTTCCCCGTGCACAGCCGATTTGAAGAAAAATGGCACGACTCGGTGGGCTGGTTCATCACCAATTCGGTCCTGGAGTCGGCGGTTGCCGAGCCGCACGCCGCGGCCGCCGCCGTCAAAGAAGCCGTGCAGCTTGGTTCCTGGCCACTGGCCGACGTACTGGCCCCGTGGGGGGGAATGCCAATCGCGCCCGGCATGTTCGCGATTTCCTGGCTGGACCAAACCAGACTTCCGGTGCGCATCGACTCGGTCGGACTCGACGCACAATATGTGAGCGCGAGCGTTGATACCGACGGCGTCATGCTGTGGTTCATCCAGGACGAGTCCGGGCTACATCTACGATGCCGCTACCCAGATACCGCGGCGGCACGAACCAACGTGGGGGCGTGGCTGGACCTGTTGGTGGCGCGCCTACAGGCACTGGCGCAGTCCTCGGTTCGAGGACTGTTGCGGGTAGCGGGCCGCACATATCGTGTGCAGCGCGCGACGCGCGAACACGTGGGGGTGATCGCCCAGCTGCTCTCCGACGACGAATTCGGTCAGGATCGCGAAGGCGCCGAACTCGAACGCTACGAGGCGGCCTACGACATGGTCGTTCGCAACCGATCCAACTATCTCGGAGTCGTCCTGAACAGTTCCGACATGGTCGTTGCGACGGTGCAATTGACCGTCATTCCCGGCCTTTCCCGCGGCGGTGCCACCCGGCTGCAGATCGAGGGATTACGGGTCGCCAAAGCCGAACGCGCACAGGGCCTTGGTACTGCACTCGTCGAGTGGGCACACAACTACGGCCGAGCACACGGGGCACGGCTGGCGCAGGTGACCACGGACGAGGCTCGCGAAAGGGCTCGGGCGTTCTATCGCCGGCTCGGGTACCACGACGCCCACGTCGGGTTGAAATGCACCATCTGAGTCCATGCCGCGGTGAACGTATCAGCGTGCCTAACGGCGACACTGAGGCCCAAAACGGCGTTCTTCATTAGCCGAGCTGACTAACGGAAACGTCCTCTGAACTACAAGAACATGAGTGCCCCGGCAGGATTCGAACCCTGCGGATGCTCGAACTCGATGGTTAAGGCGCGGGCTGACAACACCCCGCATTTGTAATAAGGCGAGCGTAGGCTGCGCCACGATGAGCGTGAGCGCGATCGACACCACGAAGGCGAGCAGGAGCCAGACCGAGTTGCTGGCGATCGTGCAAGCGATCTACGACGACACACCTGGCGTGGCCCATGAGACCAACTGGCTGGAGTGGAAATCCGCTTGATCTCGGCACTCCGGCCGGGAAAGGCACTCTGGCGAAGGTGATCATCGGTTTCGCCAACCGCCAGGTCGCCCAAGCGCTATTGGCTGTCGAGGGCTATGCGTACATAGTCGCCGGCGTTCAACCCCAGAGCGCGCCCGGAGTCGTCAACCTCGACTACGCGACCCTCGCTCAGAAGCTCAAGACGTACATCGATGGTCCATCTTGGGTGCCACACGCCTCCCCGTTCATGGGGAAAACGGTTCTCGTCGTGGTGATCGCGCCACCCCAGCCTGGCGATCCGATTCACGTCCTGGAACGCACCTTCGAGAAAAACAAGGCCACCTACCCAGAGGGCACGATTTTCGTGCGAGGTGCAGCGCAGTCGGAGCCTGCGAAGGCCTCCGAGGTGCGGATGCTGTCAGCGCGTTTGTTGGCCGGTAACACTATCGCCGCCGACGTCGCCCGGCTCGCAGAGGAGAGCGAAGCGCGTCGGGCGGCGGCAGTCGCCGAACATGCCAAGCGCGTCAGTTTCGGGATTGGGGTTCCGCTGCACGGCCAGTCAGGATTTCTGGTCCAGAACCACGGCGACGCCGCCATCACCGACATCTTTCTGCAGTCGGCTAATGGCGCGCCCCTTACCGTCTACTACCCGTCGAGCACGAAGCGGCAGGCCGACTATAAAGAAGGGTCCGTGGGCGCGGGCGAGGCCACCAAGTGGATGGTTCGGCCCGCTGACCAGCACGGTGGCCCTGCGGCTGAGTGGTCGGAGGCAGACAATCTGGTGATGTCCTTTACCGACGCGAACGACGTCCATTGGCGGCGGGTCGGGACGCAACCTCCCGAGCCAGTTTAACGGCTATGCCTTGGCTTTCGACGTAGACGTTGTTCCGAACCGGACCTCCACCAAGTTCCGTCGCCAGAAACGTGTACACAATGAACATCAATAGATGAACGCAGGATGGTGCTCGCAGTAGTCCGCGTCCGCACTCTCTGCAGGACCCAGCGGTTGACTTCGATCATGCCCCCTTCGCAAGCCAGGATGAGACCTGAGCTTTGAACGGCTCTAAGCGTCGATACGCGTCACGCGCAAACGACACCTGCCAGTCAACATCGGTCTGGCGGAGCTCTGCATGGATGTGGATGTAGTTCCGGGCGGTATAAAAGCCCTTGATCTCTCGCCCAAGGGGCTCGTCGAGAATTCCAAGTTTCACGGCCGCTGCAACCTTGCTATCGAACCGAATTTTGGACTCTTGCGTGCGGCGTCTCGCCAGCACTGCCCCGACTATGTCATTGGCGTCGCTAGAGTCGAGACGACGAATGCGTTCCATAATGTGGCCCGGTAACGGACGTTCGACCAGCGCCTCGTACTCATTAAGACGCTGAACTATTGGCGCCTCGGCTGCTTCAACGAACAGAAGGTGATGGATGGACGCCTCGTAGATCGAGGCGTACTGCTGAACCTGCAGCTGCACCTGCGCCTGCCTCGCCCACGGCTCATCAATCCTCAGCCCTTCCCACAGCTTGTAAAGGCACCTCGCCGCATAGAACTCTTGTCCGAGCCGATCACGGAGACCCGAATCGCCAATGAAATCAAAGAAGTTGACGTGCCACGCGAGATCACCCGGCAAGTCGGCGACTGCATAGCCCACGACTTCTGAACGGGTAGATTCGGGGAGAGGCATAGACGGTTCTCCATTCGTGGCGCCGATCGCATGATCTACCTAAATGTTCACAATCGCTCCTCCAAGCCGCACATTTCGGCGTTGCTGTGCGCTTTCGCCAGAGGTTGAACCGGAACGCGGCTACACGTTGAGGCGGAACTCGACCGCATTTGTTATAGAACAACTTGCGTCGAGACGCATGAGCTACAACGAGACGACGGCACGTGGAAGCGATCTCCGCCGCGCGGCAACTCGTCGCTTCCGCATAGATAAAACCAGAAGTACCGGGATGGGAACGCTCGGCGTTTCCTCTCAGGGACTTAGGGTTTGAGCCTGGCGACATCTCACTGAATAGCCTCGACCAATTCGTCGAGTTTTGTGAAGACTGTCTCCTTTCTCCCCATCATTCGCTGGGTTTCGCGGAGTTGTGTTCCAGTGTGCACCTCTGCGCAAACGTAATCGGTATACGCGGCCGCACTCGAAAGGTGGAGCATGTCAAGCAAATCGTTACGGCACCACTTGGTTCGATGATCAATGAATCGGCGTACGAATAGTTCGGATAAGAACCCGACCATGGGGGAAGTGGAAAACAACTCGCTCAATTCGCTGTCGCTGAACATCGGGAAGTCTGCAGCGCGAGTCAATCGCTGGTAGACAGCCGTATAGAAGCCGATGTTCTCGTTCCAATACCGGCGCCTAGCGAGCTGGCGACGCTGGTGCTTCGGAACATTCTGCGCATGCATTTGGGCCGTAATACGCAGGTGATGATCGACCCAGTCTGCAAGCTCATGCTTTGGAGTGCGCTCGGGATCAACCAGGGCGTCCAGGACGACACATGGCATCGTCAACATCGCCAAGAACTTATCGGCGTCAGGCATCTCGTCACTGATCCCCAGCGTCGTGTCACTTCCGAAAAGCGCGCCAGGCTCAGTAATGACCGGATGAAAGACGGGCGCACCCTCCAAGCGTCGGAGGTGACCTCGAATCGTCATTTCAGCCTCGTGCTTCCAGATGTCAAGTGGATGCCGAATCTGCCACCCACCCGCTAGCCTGGCCATGGTCAGACCCACCTCGTAGCGTCGCTCGCCGAAGAGGCCCGCTGTTTCCAACATGTGACCCATGGACAACGGAAGAACGATGCGGCCGTCACTGGCAAGGTCGATGAGGTCTTGGGCTGCGCGCCGTTCAGCGCCGTCCTTCACTCGGGTTGAATCGTGCAGCACGTCAGAAACGGTCCGCCAGCGATTCTGATCAAGGTAGACCGAAGGTCGGCCATTGAATGGTGGCTGAGAGGTCGGATTGAACCCTTCGGTGATGATCAGGTCTCCCTTGACGGTCATCGACATGACCCACCACTTCTCCCAGTCGAAGGTGGAACTGGCGATCTGGGAGCCCACAGTCCTGAACCTAGATTCCAGTTCCTCTTCAATGATCTGACCATCCTGACAAACAATTCGAATGGTCTCGTTCTGGAAATCGACGTGCCAGTATTTATACAGCTCAGCCGAGATAACCAGCGGTTTGTCCACGTGCTCAGGCTACTCAGGAGTTACGAGGCGACCTCATCCTTCCCGGGCAAGTGCGGCGAATCGGCTAGACGCGGGGGACTCCGCCGAGCCAGCGCAGTCAGGCCGAGCCCGAGGTCCGACTCACCACTGCCGACTGAGCCCGTTCTCTGCGAATACCCGGTGGCGTACAGGATGTCGTCCGGTGTTCAGTTACACGTCGAAGCGGAACTCGACAATGTCGTCGTCGGTCGTCACCTTCGCGCCCGCTATAGCCCGGAAATAGCCCGGAAATATTAAAGCCAGGCATTTACTTGGTGCCCCCGGCAGGTTCAAGAGGCACCCGCGACACGATGACGAGCCGCCGCGTGCTACCCGGATCGTGATTCTGTATGGACCCGACAAAAAGCGGCTACGGGAGATTGAAGTGGCTGAGGACGACGATTAGTCCGGCGTCGCTTCCGCTAGTCGGTGTCGGGGCCCCTTCGTCGGTGTTCAGCCTGGAGCGAGATGGTGTGTAAGCACTGTCATGTTCTGTGGTAACCCGTTTCGCGCCGTCGTGCGCGCGATGTCTACGCCCGGCCGTTCATAGTTGCATGGCGGGTGGAAAGAGGGCAACTTCCCAGTCGTCGCCTGTTTCGCAATGTTTTCGTGCCCGAACTTGGCCGCTAACGCCCTCGAAACGCACATTTTGGGCGATGCCGATTGCGGCACGGGTCTGCCTGACAGCTTTACTTAGCGCGGGGGGTTTGGGATTGGCTGATGAGTACACCGCCTTGGAATGGCTCTTCAAGCGATCGATGTCGGCTTCTGCGGGCCGGGGTGTGCGGCCTGCTCGGTATGGCGCAAGCAAAGATACGACGCTGTCAGTCAGGAGCTGCGTCCATACTCCTTCGTGGTGTGCATTGGGAGCCCCATGATGTGGAACCTTAAAAAGACTTGCGCGAGGATCTGGCCGAAAGGTTGCTAGGACGGCGTCCCAACCGCAGCCTTTTGGACCGCTTAGCAAATCTGCTCCGAGCAGAATTGCTGTGGGCCCTACGTTTACGAGGATCGCGACGGCTAATTCATTCGGGTCGGTGGAACTCAATCGCCGCCTGTCGCCAGCCCTGGCGAGACCAGCCTCTAGTATTGACCGCGCTCGCTCGATAGCTTCGCTTGATGGAGACAACGCTGTAATCAGCGCGGCTGGCGTTTGGGTTGTACCGTCGCGACGGTACAACGGCTTCTCTTCGGACGCGTGTTTCAATCGCTTACCTACAGGCCGCGTCTTCACGATTTTGAATATGTTCCGGTACTCGGCACGGATAGCCGGGCGTATGTGGCTTTCTATGTCCGCATCAGCTTGGATGTCCCGCATGAACTCGTCGAGCGTTAAGGCACTGGCGCATACGAAAAATGCGTTCTTACAAGCGTCGAATACCGTCGCTAGCCCAGCGATATGATCATCATGTGCATGAGTGCCCACGACTAACCTGACATCTTTCGAAACGTCTACACCCATCCCAGTCAAGTAGTTAAGCACTGGAATTTCTTTGGTCTGCTGATCTCGGCATGAATCCACGACAATCCACTCGCCGCCTCCGATGTGTACAGCGACGGACTCGCCTTTGCCTGGGCCGAACACCGACACCTCGACTTCGTCAGGCTCCGGTGGATTGGTTCGCGCGCTACTCAATGTAGGCGGCCAACTCCTTTACTTCCTCTTTCGCTCGCTGAGCCTGATCGGCGATCTCCGCCTCTGTCCACTTTCCCAAGCGGCGAAGCCGGATCGAGGATGTGTAGGTAGGGCCTCCCCATCCCCGGATGGTCCGGGCAGTCACGTAGACCACGTCGCCTGGCCGCACGTCCTCTTCGTCAAGTCGGTGTCTGGCGAAGTCCGCAGTCACCACCGGACCTTCTCCAGATGGCACCAACTCCACGGAGATTAAGTCGTCGTCGACGTCGAGGACTCGCCCCTCCCATTTCTGCATGCCCATGATCGGAAAGTCAGGAGGCGCTGTGCGCTCTGTGGACTCGATATCCGGCCGTCGCAGCGCGGAGCGAAGCAACCTAGCATGCTGCTCGATGATCCGTTGGGCCACCTTCTGCTCTTCGGGCAGATTCCCACGGTTGTACGCGAGCTCCGTGGCTGATGTACCGGCCGCGTTGTCCAGCAGTCCAGAGGCGGATGATTCTTCAATATTCTGGCGGACAACGCTTTTCAGGCGATCAACCGACCGGCGAAGCTTGTCCGCCGATGCATATCCGGTGGTCGTGTTCGACAATTCGGACAGAGCAGGCGTCATCGAATCCTCGCTATCGCGTTGACCACATCATTGGATCGTTGAATACTGGCAGCCCAAACCGACGTAAGTATCTCATTTAATATAGCGATTTTTTCTGCGGAAGGCTCCCAATTTACAGGTTGCTGACTGCTGATTTCCCATGCCTCGTCGCGATCAGACGGCCGGTCTTCAACGACACTCAAGTCGAAGTGATCATTGTGTGCCACGTAGATATGTCCGGCAAATCTAAACGAAGGTTCGACCTGGATCTGTACCCGTCCGCCGTATTTGTCGGGACGCAGACCCCAAATCATCACCTCTCTAGTGACGGGCAGGTCAACCAAATCCTTCCAGAAAGCCTTCGGTACCAGTGTGTCTCCAACAGCGTGGTAATGCGTCTGATCGTCTGGGGCAAAATGAAACTGGCGGTTGATTCCGAGTGCAGCTACGGGCGTGTGCGGGAGAGCGCGGAGCGTACCGACCGCTACATCTCGGAGTCGTTCGAACTCGTCTGGATCGATCGTGCTGAACTGCAACGTGTCCGGTAGCACTTGGCAATTGAGCCACCCTGTGGAAAAGGACGCGATGTCGCTCGTGATTACCTCGATCTTGGCCTCGGTGAAAGCCTTAGAGCCGATCAGCTCTTGCTGAAGTAGCCAGAGCGGCGAGAAGATGGCAGCGTTGAAGTGACCCTTAACGATCACCGATATGCCGTCGAGGGCTATCGCAACGTCCGCCACGTCCGCTCCCACTTGCCGCAGGCGCCTACCTTTCGGCGCTGTTGCCAGACTCTACAAGCAAGCTTAGGCCGCGCGCGTTGGTGCGCTGGCGCGAGCCGCAGGTTTCAGCCTCGACGAGAGTTGTCGCATTGACTGGGCCCCCGCCAAGAGTGACACGTCAAGGATTTGCCTGGTAACGAGTTGTGCAAAACTTGCGCGGGATCGCATCGTCCCTGTTCAGAGAGTGCCCCCGGCAGGATTCGAACCTGCGGCCTTCTGCTCCGGAGGCAGACGCTCTATCCCCTGAGCTACGGGGGCGCACGATATACATACTGCGCCAATGGGCCCAGACAGACTAACGCATGCGGGTGGCCGAGCTGACATCCAATGGATTCGGGGCGTAGGCACGCTAACCAATAGGATGGACGCTCGTGACCCCCGCTGACCTGGCTGAGCTGCTCAAAGCCACCGCATCCGCGGTGCTTGCCGAGCATGGCCTCGACGTGTCGGCGCTGCCGGCGACGGTCACCGTCGAACGTCCGCGCAATCCCGAACACGGCGATTACGCGAGCAACCTGGCGCTGCAGCTGGGCAAGAAGGTCGGCGCCAACCCGCGTGAACTGGCCGGATGGCTGGCCGAGGCGCTGGCCGCCGCCGACGGTGTCTCCTCGGCGGAAGTGGCCGGACCGGGCTTCATCAACCTGCGCCTCGAGGCGTCGGCCCAGGCCAAGGTCGTCAACGACGTGATCGACGCCGGCGACCGCTACGGATACTCCGACACGCTGTCCGGCACCAAGATCAATCTGGAATTCGTCTCGGCCAACCCGACCGGACCGATCCACATCGGCGGTACTCGCTGGGCCGCGGTCGGCGATGCGCTGGGCCGGCTGCTATCCACCCAGGGCGCCGATGTCACGCGCGAGTACTACTTCAACGACCACGGCGCGCAGATCGACCGCTTCGCCAACTCGCTGATCGCCGCGGCCAAGGGTGAACCCACCCCGCAGGACGGTTACGCCGGCACCTACATCAACGACATCGCCGCCCAGGTGTTGCAGAAGGCGCCCGACGCGCTGAGCTTGCCCGACACCGAGATGCACGAGACCTTCCGCGAGATCGGCGTCGACCTGATGTTCACCCACATCAAGGAGACGCTGCACGAATTCGGCACCGACTTCGACGTGTACACCCACGAGGACTCGATGCACACCAGCGGACGCGTCGACGAAGCTATTGCGCAGCTGCGGGAGGCCGGCAACATCTACGACAAGGATGGCGCAAGTTGGTTGCGCAGCAGCGCTTTTGGTGACGACAAGGACCGCGTCGTGATCAAGAGCGACGGCAAACCCGCCTACATCGCCGGGGACATCGCGTACTACCTGGACAAGCGCCAACGCGGCTTCGACTTGTGCATCTACATGCTCGGCGCCGACCACCACGGCTACATCGCGCGGCTCAAGGCCGCGGCCGCCGCGTTCGGTGACGACCCCGCGACCGTCGAGGTGCTGATCGGGCAGATGGTCAACCTGGTCCGCGACGGCCAGCCGGTACGGATGAGCAAGCGGGCAGGCACCGTGATCACGCTCGACGACCTGGTGGACGCGCTGGGTGTCGACGCCGCCCGCTACAGCCTGATCCGCTCGTCGGTGGACACCGCGATCGACATCGATTTGGCGCTGTGGTCCTCGGCGTCGAATGAAAACCCGGTCTATTACGTGCAATACGCGCATGCTCGGCTCTCGGCGCTGGCCCGCAACGCCGCCGAGCTCGGCCTGATTCCCGATACCGGGCATCTCGAATTGCTCAGCCACGACAAGGAAGGTGCGCTGCTGCGCACCGTCGGCGAGTTCCCGCGGGTGCTCAACACCGCGGCGTCGCTGCGCGAACCACACCGGATCTGCCGTTACCTGGAAGACCTCGCCGGTGATTACCATCGGTTCTACGACTCGTGCCGGGTATTGCCGCAGGGCGACGAACGACCCACGGACCTGCACATCGCCCGGTTGGCGTTGTGCCAGGCCACCCGGCAGGTCATCGCCAACGGACTGGCAATACTCGGCGTCAGCGCCCCGGAGAGAATGTGAACGTCCATCCCGCCGGTCCCCGGCATGCCGAAGAAATCCGTCACGCGGATAGCCCGCCCCGGCCGCAATCTCCGGAGGAACTGCTGGGCTTGGCGCCGAATGTCTGGCCGCACAACATGGTTCGCAACGAAGCCGGGGTAGCCGTCATCGCCGGCGTCCCGGTGACCGATCTCGCCCAGGAGTATGGGACGCCGCTCTTCGTCGTCGACGAGGACGACTTCCGCTCCCGCTGCCGGGAGATCGCGGCGGCGTTCGGCGGCGGCGCCAATGTCCACTACGCCGCTAAGGCGTTCCTGTGCACCGAGATTGCGCGCTGGATCGACGAAGAGGGCCTCTGCCTCGACGTGTGCACCGGCGGGGAACTGGCCGTTGCGCTGCACGCCAACTTCCCGCCGGAGCGAATTACCCTGCACGGCAACAACAAATCTGTCACGGAGTTGACGACCGCGGTCAAAGCCGGTGTGGGCCATATCGTCGTGGACTCGATGACCGAAATTGAGCGCCTCGAAACGATCGCGGGGGAGGCCGGCGTCGTCCAGGACGTCTTCGTGCGACTCACCGTCGGCGTCGAGGCTCACACCCACGAGTTCATCTCCACCGCGCACGAGGACCAGAAGTTTGGCCTGTCGGTCGCCGGCGGCGCGGCGATGGCGGCGGTGGAACGGGTATTCGCCACCGATCACCTGCGGCTGGTCGGCCTGCACAGCCACATCGGTTCGCAGATCTTCGACGTCGCCGGCTTCGAGCTGGCCGCGCGCCGCGTCCTCGGCCTGCTGCGGGAGGTCGTGGCTGCGTTCGGGGTGGACAAGACCGCACAGATCTCGACCGTCGATCTCGGTGGCGGCCTTGGCATCTCGTACCTGGCCTCCGATGACCCGCCCCCGATGGCCGAACTCGCAGCCAAGCTCAGCGCGATCATCGGCAATGAATCCGCGGCCGTTGGTCTGCCCACGCCCCGGCTGGTGGTCGAACCCGGACGGGCCATCGCCGGACCGGGGACCATAACCCTCTACGAGGTCGGCACCGTCAAGGACGTCGAGGTCAGCACGACGGCCGTTCGACGCTACGTCAGCGTCGACGGCGGCATGAGCGACAACATCCGTACCGCGCTCTACGACGCGCAGTACGACGCCCGGCTGGTGTCCAGGGTCAGCGACGCACCGGCGGCGCTGGCCCGCATCGTCGGAAAGCACTGCGAGAGCGGCGATATCGTCGTGCGCGACACTTGGGTGCCCGGTGATCTGGGACCGGGCGACCTGCTCGGGGTGGCCGCGACGGGCGCCTACTGCTATTCGCTGTCGAGCCGCTACAACATGATCTGCCGCCCTGCCGTGGTCGCGGTTCGCGATGGACGGGCCCGCCTGATCCTGCGCCGCGAGACGGTCGACGATCTGCTGAGTTTGGAAGTGAGGTGACTGTGTCCGGGAATGGAAAGCCAGTCGGCGTAGCGGTACTCGGGTTGGGCAACGTCGGCAGCGAAGTAGTCCGCATCATCGAGCAGAGCGCGGACGATCTCGCGGCCCGTGTCGGCGCCCCCCTTGCGCTGCGCGGCATCGGGGTACGGCGCGTCGCGGACGACCGCGGTGTGCCCGTCGAACTGCTCACCGACAACATCGAAGAGCTGGTCTCGCGGGAAGACGTCGACATCGTCGTCGAGGTGATGGGGCCGGTCGAGCCGTCGCGCAAGGCCATCCTGGCCGCGCTCGAGCACGGCAAGTCGGTCGTCACTGCCAACAAGGCACTGCTGGCCACCTCGACCGGCGAACTGGCTCAGGCAGCCGAAAACGCGCATGTCGACTTGTATTTCGAGGCGGCGGTCGCGGGCGCCATCCCGGTGATCCGTCCGCTCACCCAGTCGTTGGCCGGGGACACGGTGGTCCGGGTAGCCGGCATCGTCAACGGCACCACCAACTACATCCTGTCCGCGATGGACAGCACCGGCACCGACTACGCCAGCGCCCTGGCCGACGCGAGTGCGCTGGGCTACGCCGAGGCCGATCCCACCGCCGACGTCGAGGGCTACGACGCCGCGGCCAAGGCCGCGATCCTGGCGTCCATCGCCTTCCACACCCGGGTGACCGCCGACGACGTCTATCGCGAAGGCATCACCAAGATCAGCCCGGCCGACTTCGCGTCCGCGCATGCGTTGGGCTGCACCATCAAGCTGCTGTCCATCTGCGAGCGCATCACGACCGACGATGGCCAGCAACGGGTCTCGGCGCGCGTCTACCCCGCGCTGGTGCCGCTGGAGCATCCGCTGGCCACCGTCAACGGCGCGTTCAACGCGGTGGTGGTGGAAGCCGAAGCGGCGGGCCGGCTGATGTTCTACGGCCAGGGCGCCGGCGGTGCGCCGACCGCATCGGCGGTGACCGGTGACCTGGTGATGGCTGCTCGCAACCGGGTGCTGGGCAGTCGCGGTCCGAAAGAATCGAAGTACGCCCAATTGCCTGTTGCGCCAATGGGTTTCATCTCGACCCGCTACTACGTCAGCATGAACGTCGCGGACAAGCCCGGTGTGTTGTCCTCGGTGGCGGCCGAATTCGCGAAGCGTGAGGTCAGCATCGCCGAGGTTCGTCAGGAAGGCGTCGTGGACGAGGGCGGGCGACGGGTGGGGGCCCGCATCGTGGTGGTCACGCACCGCGCCACCGATGCCGCACTCTCGGAAACCGTTGATGCGCTGGCCGATTTGGATGTCGTGCAGAGTGTGGCAAGCGTGCTGCGATTGGAAGGAACCAGCATATGAGCACGCCACGAACCGCGGTCCACAAACCCTGGCCGGGTCTGATCGCCGCGTACCGCGACCGGTTGCCGGTCGGCGCCGACTGGACGGCGATCACGCTGCTCGAGGGTGGCACCCCGCTGATCCCGGCGACCCGGCTGTCGGAGCAGACCGGCTGCACGGTCCACCTGAAGGTCGAGGGGCTCAACCCCACCGGCTCGTTCAAGGACCGGGGTATGACGATGGCGGTCACCGACGCCGTGGCACGCGGACAGCAGGCCGTGTTGTGCGCATCGACCGGAAACACCTCGGCGTCGGCGGCGGCCTACGCGGCGCGCGCCGGCATCACTTGTGCGGTCCTGATACCCCAGGGCAAGATCGCGATGGGCAAGCTCGCGCAGGCGGTGATGCACGGAGCCAGAATCATTCAGATCGACGGCAACTTCGACGACTGCCTGGAGCTGGCCCGCAAGATGGCCGCCGACTTCCCGACGATTTCGTTGGTCAACTCGGTCAACCCGGTGCGGATCGAGGGCCAGAAGACGGCGGCGTTCGAAATCGTGGACGCGCTGGGCACCGCGCCGGACATCCACTCGCTGCCCGTCGGCAACGCCGGGAACATCACCGCGTACTGGAAGGGCTACACCGAGTACCACCAGGACGGCGTGTTCGAGAAGCTGCCCCGCATGCTGGGCACCCAGGCGGCGGGGGCCGCGCCCCTGGTGTACGGCAAACCCGTGAAGAACCCCGAGACGATCGCCACCGCGATCCGGATCGGTTCGCCAGCGTCGTGGACGGCCGCCGTGGCGGCTCAGGAGCAATCCAATGGACGCTTCCTGGCAGCGACCGACGAGGAGATCCTGGCGGCCTACCACCTGGTGGCCGAATCCGAGGGCGTATTCGTCGAACCCGCCTCTGCGGCCAGCATCGCGGGCCTGCTCAAGTCCGTCGAAGACGGCTGGGTGCCCCGCGGGTCGACCGTGGTGTGCACGGTCACCGGCAACGGCCTCAAGGATCCCGACACGGCGCTGAAGGATATGCCGACCGTTTCCCCGCTGCCGGTGGATCCTGTACTCGTCGTGGAGAAATTGGGACTCGCGTAATGAGCGCTTGCCGGTGAACCAGCTGCTGCCCGCCGGGCTGGTGGCCAGCGCCGTGGTGTCGGCGTCCAGCGCCAATCTCGGCCCGGGTTTCGACAGCATCGGCCTCGCATTGAGTCTGTACGACGAGATCGTGCTGGAGACAACCGATTCCGGCTTGGTCGTGGAGGTCGAGGGAGAGGGCGCGGGACAGGTGCCGCTGGGGCCCGAGCACCTGGTGGTCCGAGCCATCGAGCGCGGGCTGCAGGCCGCCGGCGTCCGTGCGCCCGGCCTGATGGTGCGCTGTCGCAATGCCATCCCGCATTCGCGCGGCCTCGGTTCGTCGGCGGCGGCTGTGGTCAGCGGCCTTGCTGCGGTCAATGGCCTTGTCGCGCAAACGGATTCCACCCCGTTCAGCGAGGCTCAGCTGATCCAGCTGTCCTCGGAGTTCGAGGGTCACCCCGACAACGCCGCGGCCGCGGTGCTGGGCGGCGCGGTGGTTTCGTGGACCGAGGGGGCCGGCGATTCGCCGGCCTACTCGGCCGTCCCGCTGACGTTGCACCCCGATATCCGGCTGTTCTGCGCGATCCCGGAAGAGCGTTCGTCGACCGCCGAGACGCGGGTACTGCTCCCCGCCCAGGTCAGCCACGAGGACGCACGATTCAACGTCAGCCGCGCCGCATTGCTGGTGGTGGCGCTGACCCAACGCCCGGATCTGCTGATGGCGGCCACCGAGGACGTGCTTCATCAGCCGCAACGGGCCCCGGCCATGCCGGCCTCGGCGGAATATCTGCGGCTGCTGCGGCGTCTTAACGTGTCGGCGACGCTTTCTGGGGCGGGTCCGTCCGTCATCGCATTGACTACCGAGTCGGAGTTGCCGTCGGAGGCGTTGGCCTGCGGCGTTGCCAATGGATTCACCATCGCGGAGATGACGCCCGGCGAAGGGGCTCGCTGGAGCCCGGGTGTCACAGTCGCTGGTTAATCCACGAGCGCACCGGAGGGTTTGCTTGCTTCAAGCACAGATGCGGGTTATCCTCGGCATCGTCCAGCAATTGCAGCATCTGCATCTGCATACATACTGCCTTGCCGCTGGGACAACACCAATTCATCTCGTGGACGAGGTTCGCCGCTTTCTCCGCCCATCTCAGGCGATCACCGTTGCAGAGTCGATGATTGGGTGCACTCGGCAATTTGGCTGAATGCAACGAACCCCTCGTATGACGTGATCAGCGAGGGAAGAAAGGAAATCCGTGACTGATACGGACCTGTTCACGGCTGACGAAAGTACGGACAGCAATCAGCTGCCGAACGCCGTGACCACCGACACTCCGGACGTGAAAACCAACGTCCCGGCCGGTTCCCTGTCCTCCATGGTGCTGCCCGAGTTGCGCGCGCTGGCTAATCAGGCCGGCGTCAAGGGGACGTCGGGGATGCGTAAGAACGAGCTCATTGCCGCGATCAAGGAAATGAGGGGACAGGCCAACGGTACGTCCGCGGCCGCCCCGTCCGAGGACACCGGCAAGTCCGAACAGGACAAGAACCAACAGAAAACTGCCGCCGAAGAACCGACTGCCCAAGGGGAACAGAAGGATTCGGCGAATGAGGGCAGCCAACGCCGGGAACGGCGCGGCGCCTCCCGCGACGCGGGATCGGCCACCCCCGCCGCCGATGAGGCGGACGGCGAGGGCTCGGCGGGCCGCAACGGCACCGCCCCTCGCGCGGCCGAGAAGCGCGACGGCGGCCAAGCCGACCGGCGCGACGGCGGCCAGGGCCAAGGCCAAAAGGAATCCAAGAACGACGACCGCGGATCAGATTCCGGCGATCAGCAAGGCTCCGGCGGCCAGCAAAATCGCGGCGGCTCGAACCAGCAGGACGACGACGGCGACGGGCGTGGGGGCCGGCGCGGCCGCCGGTTCCGTGACCGCCGGCGTCGCGGTGAGCGCTCCGGCGAGGGCGGCGGCGAGGCCGAACTGCGCGAGGACGACGTCGTCCAACCGGTAGCCGGCATCCTTGACGTCCTCGACAATTACGCGTTCGTGCGCACTTCCGGATATCTGGCCGGCCCGCACGACGTCTACGTGTCCATGAATATGGTGCGCAAGAACGGCCTGCGCCGCGGTGACGCCGTCACCGGCGCGGTGCGGGTGCCCAAGGAGGGCGAACAGCCCAATCAGCGGCAGAAATTCAACCCGCTGGTTCGCCTGGACAGCGTCAACGGCGGACCGGTCGAAGACGTCAAGAAGCGTCCCGATTTCCAGAAGTTGACGCCGCTCTACCCCAACCAGCGCCTTCGCCTGGAAACCACCCCGGACCGGCTGACCACGCGAGTCATCGATCTGATCATGCCGATCGGTAAGGGCCAGCGTGCCCTGATCGTGTCGCCCCCCAAGGCCGGTAAGACCACGATCCTGCAGGACATCGCCAACGCGATCACCAAGAACAACCCGGAATGCCACCTCATGGTCGTGCTCGTCGACGAGCGCCCTGAGGAGGTCACCGACATGACGCGTTCGGTCAAGGGTGAGGTCATCGCCTCCACCTTCGACCGGCCGCCGACGGACCACACGGCGGTCGCCGAGCTGGCCATCGAGCGGGCCAAGCGGCTCGTCGAGCAGGGCAAGGACGTCGTGGTGCTGCTGGACTCGATCACCCGCCTGGGCCGCGCGTACAACAACGCGTCGCCCGCGTCGGGCCGGATCCTGTCCGGTGGTGTCGACTCGACCGCGCTGTACCCGCCGAAACGTTTCCTCGGCGCGGCGCGCAACATCGAAGAAGGCGGATCGCTGACCATCATCGCCACGGCGATGGTCGAGACCGGATCCACCGGTGACACGGTCATCTTCGAGGAGTTCAAGGGCACCGGTAACGCCGAGCTCAAGCTGGACCGCAAGATCTCCGAGCGCCGGGTGTTCCCGGCGGTCGACGTCAACCCGTCCGGTACTCGTAAGGACGAGCTGTTGCTCTCGCCCGACGAGTTCGGCATCGTGCACAAGCTGCGCCGCGTGCTGTCGGGTCTGGACTCGCACCAGGCCATCGACCTGCTGATGTCGCAGCTGCGCAAGACCAAGACCAACTACGAATTCCTGGTCCAGGTGTCCAAGACGACACCGGGGAACATGGACGACGACTAGCGTCCCACGCTGTGGCGCAGACGCTTCAGCAGCTTGACCACCACATCCCCGCAAGGGTTAGGTGCCCCCGGTAACCACGCAGACGACACGGCGATGGATGTCCGCGTGGTTACGGTCTCGGTGCAGTCGCCGCGACGAATCCGGCCGGGAATGTGCGGGTGTATCTCGGTGTTTGGGGAGAAGGTAGTTGACCTGGCATAATCGAGCGTCGACTGCCCGGAGCCGCCTTGCGGTTCCGAGGTTACGCCCGACGGCCGGATCCCTGCGGGGACCAGGGCGACAACGATCGAAGAGGACATCATGAAAGCTGACATTCATCCCGCCTACGGGGAGACCACCGTGCTCTGCGGTTGCGGTAATACGTTCCAGACGCGTAGCACCAAAGACGGCGGTCACATCACTGTCGAGGTTTGCTCGCAATGCCACCCGTTCTATACCGGCAAGCAGAAGATCCTGGACAGCGGTGGCCGTGTGGCGCGCTTCGAAAAGCGCTACGGAAAGCGCAAGGCCGGAGCTGACCAGGAATCGGCCGACAAATAGCTGCCCTACCGACGCCCGAACTGCGCACGAAATTGCGCAGGCCGGGCGTCGGTTTGCGTTCGCGGCAAACGGCGGGGGAGGAGGTGTGTGATGACGCAACCGGTACAGACGATTGACGTGCTGCTTGCCGAGCACGCCGAGCTGGAGCGGCGACTGGCAGACCCCGAGCTGCACAGCAATCCCGACGAGGCGCGCAAGGCCGGCCGTCGATTCGCCCGCCTGGCCCCGATCGTCGCCACGCATCGCAAACTGGGGTCGGCGCGCGACGACCTGGAGACCGCCCGCGAACTGGCCGCCGACGACGACTCGTTCGCCGACGAGGTCGTCGAGCTCGAAGCGCGGGTGGCCGAACTGGACACTCAACTCACCGACATGCTGGCGCCGCGCGATCCGCATGATGCCGACGACGTCGTGCTCGAGGTCAAATCCGGTGAAGGCGGCGAGGAATCGGCGTTGTTCGCCGCCGACTTGGCCAGGATGTACATCCGCTATGCCGAGCGGCATGGCTGGACGGTGACCATGCTGGGCGAAACCACCTCCGATCTGGGCGGCTACAAGGACGCGACGCTGACGATCGCCAGCAAGGGCGACTCGGCCGACGGGGTGTGGTCGCGCCTGAAGTTCGAGGGCGGGGTGCACCGCGTGCAACGGGTCCCCGTGACGGAATCCCAAGGCCGCGTGCATACTTCGGCGGCCGGCGTGCTGATCTACCCCGAGCCCGAGGAAGTCGGCGAGGTGCAGATCGATGAGTCGGATCTGCGCATCGACGTCTACCGCTCGTCCGGCAAGGGCGGGCAGGGCGTCAACACCACCGACTCGGCGGTGCGAATCACCCACTTGCCCACCGGAATCGTCGTCACCTGCCAAAACGAACGATCGCAGCTGCAGAACAAGATCCGGGCGATGCAAGTGCTGGCCGCCCGCCTGCAGGCACTTGCCGAGGAGCAGGCGCAAGCCGACGCGTCGGCGGACCGGGCCAGCCAGATCCGCACCGTGGATCGCAGCGAACGGATCCGCACCTACAACTTCCCGGAGAACCGGATCACCGATCACCGAATCGGTTTCAAGTCACACAATCTCGACCAGGTTCTCGACGGTGACCTGGATGCGTTGTTCGACGCACTGAGTGCCGCCGACAAGCAGGCGAGGCTCCAACAGGCATGACCGTCCTACGGCGCGCAATCGACTCTGCTGCGGCGGTGCTCGCCGAGGCCGGAATCGATTCTGCGCGTTGGGATGCCGAGGAGTTGGCTGCTCATGTGGCGGGTGCCGAGCGCGGTCGGCTGACCTTGATCGAATCTATCGACGACGAGTTCCTGGTGCGATATCACGACGTCGTCGCCGCCCGCTCGCGGCGCGTGCCGTTGCAGCATCTCACCGGGACCGCGGCATTCGGGCCGGTCGTGCTGCACGTCGGCCCCGGCGTCTTCATCCCGCGCCCGGAGACCGAGGCCATCTTGGAGTGGGCCACCGCACAGTGCCTCGCCGCGGCGCCGGTGATCGTCGATTTGTGTACGGGATCCGGCGCGTTGGCGGTGACACTGTCCGGACATCGGCCGGCGGCGCGGGTGATCGCCATCGATGACTCCGAGACGGCACTGGACTACGCGCGCCGCAATGTCGAGGGCACCGCGGTGCAGCTGGTTCGTGCCGACGTCACCACGCAAGGCCTGCTGCCCGAGCTGGACGGACGAGTCGACCTAGTGGTCGCCAATCCGCCCTACGTGCCCGATGGTGTCGAGCTGGATCCCGAAGTCGCCCAGCATGATCCGGCGCACGCGGTGTTCGGCGGCCCGGACGGCATGACGGTGATCGGCGCGGTGGTGGACCTCGCTGGACGCTGGCTGCGCCCCGGCGGCCTGTTCGCCGTCGAGCACGATGACACCACGTCGTCGCAGACTGTCGAATTGATCCAGCGCACAGGGCTTTTCGAAGACGTCCGCGCTCGCCAAGATCTCACCGGCCGGCCAAGGTTTGTGACTGCCTGTAGGAGCGCTCGTGGCTGAGTTGTTCAATTGTGCTGAACCCGAACAGCGTTCGGTCGGTATCAGCTCGGCGGTCGGGGCGCTCAAGGGTGGCCGGCTGGTCGTGATGCCGACGGACACCGTGTACGGCATCGGCGCCGACGCATTCGACAGCAGCGCCGTGGCCGCGCTGTTGGCGGCGAAGGGCCGCGGGCGCGACATGCCGGTCGGCGTGCTGGTGGGCTCCTGGCACACCATCGAGGGCCTGGTCTACACCATGCCGGACGGCGCCCGCGAACTCATCCGCGCGTTCTGGCCCGGTGCGCTGAGTCTGGTTGTGGCGCAAGCGCCGTCGCTGCAGTGGGATCTCGGGGATGCCCGCGGCACGGTCATGCTGCGGATGCCGTTGCACCCGGTCGCGATCGAGCTGCTGCGCGAGGTCGGTCCGATGGCGGTATCCAGCGCCAATGTCTCCGGTCGTCCGCCTGCGGTGAACGCCGCCGAGGCGCGCGACCAACTCGGCGATCTCGTCGATGTCTATCTCGACGCGGGACCCTCGCAGCAGCAGGCGGCGTCGACGATCGTTGACCTCACCGGCGAGACTCCGCGCCTGCTGCGCGCCGGACCGGTAAGCGTCGAGCGCATCGCGGAAGTGCTTGGAATGGACCCGGGACGGTTAATCGCCTAGCGGCGCAACGGTGATGGAGTGAGACCTCAGGTCTCAGGAAGGTGGCGTACGGTCTCGTGGTGTCCAGCGACCCAGCCAGCAATCTCGTCAGCATTGCCGCTGGTCTGCACGCGCTGTCCGACCGCGGCGCCGGGGTCCCGCTGCGCGAGCTGGCGTTGGTCGGACTGACGGCCGCGATCATCACCTACTTCGTGACCGGACCGGTGCGGGTGCTGGCCACTCGTTTGGGAGCGGTCGCCTATCCGCGCGAACGCGATGTGCACGTCACGCCGACCCCACGCATGGGCGGGCTGGCGATGTTCGTCGGTGTTCTCTGCGCGGTGTTCTTGGCATCCCAGCTCCCGGCGCTCACCCGCGGTTTCGTCTATTCCACCGGTATGCCGGCGGTTCTGGTGGCCGGCGCGGTGATCATGGGCATCGGACTCATCGACGACCGCTGGGGTCTGGACGCCCTGACGAAATTCGCCGGCCAGATCACCGCCGCCAGCGTGCTGGTCACGATGGGTGTGGCATGGAGCGTGCTGTACATCCCGTTCGGCGGCGTCGGCACCATCGTGCTGGACCAGGCGTCGTCGATCCTGCTGACGCTGGCGCTGACGGTGTCGATTGTCAACGCGATGAACTTCGTCGACGGGCTCGACGGGCTGGCGGCCGGGTTGGGGCTGATCACCGCGCTGGCCATCTGCGTGTTCTCGGTCGGTCTGCTGCGCGACCACGGCGGCGACGTACTGTTCTATCCGCCCGCCGTCATCTCCGTCGTGCTGGCGGGGGCCTGCCTTGGCTTTCTGCCACACAACTTCCACAAAGCCAAGATCTTCATGGGCGACTCCGGGTCGATGCTGATCGGCTTGATGCTTGCTGCCGCGTCCACCACCGCGGCCGGACCGATCTCGCAAAATGCCTACGGCGCCCGTGACGTCTTTGCTCTGCTGTCACCGTTCCTGCTGGTGGTCGCGGTGATGTTCGTGCCGATGCTCGACCTGTTGCTGGCCATCGTGCGGCGCACCCGCGCGGGCCGCAGCGCGTTCAGCCCCGACAAGATGCATCTACACCATCGGTTGCTGCAGATCGGCCATTCGCATCGCCGGGTGGTACTGCTCATCTATTTGTGGGTCGGCATCGTCGCGTTCGGCGCCGCCAGCACGATCTTTTTCAACCCGCGCGATACCGGCGCGGTGATGTTGGGCGCCATCGTGGTTGCCGGCGTTGCGACGGTGATCCCGCTGTTGCGCCGCCGCGACGATTACCAAGACGAGGACTACGACGGGCGGTAGTAGTACCGCTGACCTTGTGGTACGGTGCTGGTAGAACCCCAAAAAGAATCTTGAGGGTTGCCGGCCAATCGGCCCGCCGGATCGTTTTCCGACCGCGCCGATCGACGACCGACTAAGGGAGATACCCCTTGAGTGAATCCCCTGTGACGTGCGATACGCTCGGCGGGCTACCGATCAGTCGGTCGGAAGTTTTCCGCTCCGCCAATCCGGATTGAGGTGCTGCAGTGACGACACCAGCGCAGGACGCGCCGTTGGTGTTTCCGTCCGTTGCATTCAATCCGTCTCGGCTCCTGGTGGTTTGCGCTGGGATCACCGCGGTGGCGGTAGCTGGCGCCGCTTTCTCCGGTCATCTGATGGTCGGAGTGTTCTTCGGCGTCGGACTGCTCCTGGGTTTGCTCAACGCGCTGCTGGTGCGTCGCTCGGTTGCGTCGATAACGGCGAAAGAACATCCGATGAAAAGCTCGATGGCGCTGAATTCGGCGACTCGGCTGGCGATCATCACCGTCATCGGCCTGATCATTGCTTACATCTTCCGGCCCGCCGGCTTGGGCGTGGTGTTCGGCTTGGCCCTGTTCCAGGTGGTGTTGGTGCTGTCGACCGCCCTGCCGGTATGGAAGAAGCTGCGCGCCGGCGACTGGGCGGAGCCGGCGTCCGAAGGTACCGAAAGAGGTAACACCAGCGATGAGTGAGACGAGGTTCCTGGCCGAAGGCGCAATCGAGGTCGGCGAGCACACCCACGCCACCTGGCTCGGGCTGACCGTCAACACCGACACGATCCTGTCGACCGGGATCGCTGCCGTGATCGTCCTGGCACTCGCCTTCTACCTGCGCGCGAAGATCACCTCGACCGGGGTACCCAGCGGAGTTCAGTTGTTCTGGGAGGCGATCACCGTCCAGATGCGCGACCAGATCGAGGCCGCCGTCGGGATGCGGATCGCACCCTTCGTCCTGCCGCTGGCGGTCACCATCTTCGTGTTCATCCTGATCTCCAACTGGCTGTCGGTGCTGCCGCTGCAGTACACCGACAAATCCGGGCGCACCACCGAGTTACTCAGTTCGGCGGCCGCGGACATCAATTACGTTCTCGCGCTGGCTCTTTTCGTATTCGTCTGCTACCACGTGGCCGGAATCTGGCGCCGCGGCATCGTGGGGCACCCGCTTGCGGTGCTCAAGGGTCACGTGGCGTTCCTGGCGCCGATCAACCTCGTCGAGGAACTCGCCAAGCCGATCTCGTTGTCGCTGCGACTTTTCGGCAACATCTTCGCCGGCGGCATTCTGGTCGCGCTGATCGCGCTCTTCCCGCCCTACATCATGTGGGCGCCCAACGCGATCTGGAAAGCGTTCGACCTGTTCGTCGGCGCGATCCAGGCGTTCATCTTCTCGATCCTGACCATCCTGTACTTCAGCCAAGCCATGGAGATCGAGGATCACCATGACTGAAGACCATCTTGAATCGGCCTGAGCCACACACGATTACAGAAGCCTGGTAGACAGCTACCAGTTATAAGGAGGATAAGAATGGCCCTGGACCCCCAAGTCGCTGCCGCTGCTCTCATCGGCGGTGGAATCATCATGGGCGGCGGCGCAATCGGTGCCGGTATCGGTGACGGTATTGCCGGTAACGCGCTGGTTGCGGGTATTGCCCGTCAGCCGGAAGCGCAAGGCCGGTTGTTCACGCCGTTCTTCATCACCGTCGGTCTGGTTGAGGCGGCGTACTTCATCAACCTGGCCTTCATGGCGCTGTTCGTCTTCGCCACCCCCGTCGGCTAGTTCGCAGTGATGGGTGACGCGAGCCGCAGCGTTCTGGCGTCCAGCCAGTCAGTAGCCGAGGGAGGCAACAACTTCCTCGTCCCCAACGGCACGTTCTTTTTCGTGCTGGCGATCTTCTTGATCGTGCTGGCCGTCATCGGCACGTTCGTCGTGCCGCCGGTCATGAAGGTGTTGCGCGAACGCGACGCGATGGTCGCCAAGACCGCCACCGACACCAAGAAGGCGAACGAGCAGTTCGAGGCCGCGCAGGCCGACTACGAGAAGGCGATGAAAGAAGCCCGGGTGCAGGCGTCATCCTTCCGCGACAAAGCCCGCGCGGACGGCCGCAAGGTCGTTGACGACGCGCGCGCAGACGCCGAGCGGCAGGTGTTGGCGACGTTGCAGCAGGCCGGCGAGCAATTGAAGCGGGAAAGGGACGCCGTGGAACTGGATTTGCGTGCCAACGTGGCTACCATGTCGGCGACGTTGGCCAGTCGGATTCTCGGCGTCGACGTCACAACTTCCGCCGCGACAGGGTAACTAATCAATGTCGACGTTTATTGGACAGCTGATCGGTTTCGCCGCCATCGTTTTCCTGGTGGTGCGTTATGTCGTGCCGCCGGTACGCAATTTGATGGCCGCTCGTCAGAACACGGTGCGCCAGCAATTGGAAGATTCGGCGGCGGCCGCCGAGCGGCTGACCGAGTCGACGACAGCCCATAGCAAGGCCGTGGAAGCCGCCAAGTCGGACGCCGAGCAGGTCGTCGAAGAGGCCAAGGTAGACGCGGGACGGATTGCCGAACAGCTACAGGCCCAGGCCGAGATCGATGCGGAGCGGATCAAGGCACAGGGTGTGCGTCAGGCTGAGCTGTTGCGGGCCCAGCTGAGCCGTCAGCTAAGGCTGGAGCTCGGGCACGAATCTGTCCGCCAGGCAGAGGAATTGGTGCGCAACTACGTGGCCGACGCCCAGCAGCAAGCGTCCACGGTCGATCGCATTCTGGACGAGCTCGATGCCATGGCCCCCGCGGCGACTGATGTCAAGTACCCCTTGATGGCGAAGATGCGCTCGGCGAGTCGGCGTGCGCTGAAGAGCGTCACGGATCGATTCGAAGCCATCGCAAAGGATCTCGACACTCGCGGACTGGAAAAGCTGGCCGCTGAACTGGTTTCGGTAGCCAAGATGCTGAACGGCGAAATCGTCGTCACCCGGTATCTCACCCTGCCTTCCGAAGACGCCGCGCCCAGGGTCAGGTTGCTTGAGCGCCTGCTATCCGGCAAAGTCGCCGACACCACTTTTGAGGTGTTGACAACCGCTGTCTCGCAACGGTGGTCCGCCAACTCGGATCTGGTCGAGGCCGTCGAACATGTGGCGCGGCAAGCGCTGTTGGAAGTCGCCGCGCGCGAGGATCGGGTCGACGAGGTCGAAGACCAGTTGTTCCGGTTCGCCCGGATCCTTGAGGCGCAGCCGCGCCTTGCGGTCCTGCTTGGCGAGTACGGGGCTCCGGCGGAAGGCCGAGTCAGGTTGCTACGCAGCGTGCTCCAAAGCGCGACCGGCCAGAGCAATCGGATCACGAATTCACTGCTGGCCCAGACTATCGAGCTGTTGAGAGGTCAATCCGCCGACGACGCCGTGATGTTCTTGGCCGAAGCGGCGGTGGCACGCCGCAACGAGGTCGTCGCGCAGGTGACTGCGGCGGCCGAGCCCACCGATGCTCAGCGCACCCGGCTGATCGAGGTGCTCAGCCGCATCTACGGGCACCCGGTGGCCGTCCAGCTGCAGACCGATGCGGCACTGCTGGGCGGGCTCCTGATCTCCGTGGGCGACGAGGTGATCGACGGGACGCTCTCGTCTCGCCTGACCGCGGCCGCGGCTCAACTGCCCGAATGATCACGAACTAGTCAGCAATAACCGAAGTAGGAAGACGAAAAGCTATGGCCGAGTTGACGATATCCGCTGCTGACATCCAGAGCGCGATCGAAGAGTATGTAGATTCCTTCACCTCCGACACCTCTCGCGAGGAGGTCGGCACCGTCATCGATGCCGGAGACGGCATCGCGCACGTCGAGGGTCTGCCGTCGGTGATGACCCAGGAGCTGCTCGAGTTCCCAGGCGGCGTCCTCGGGGTCGCCCTCAACCTCGATGAGCACAGTGTCGGCACGGTGATCCTCGGTGACTTCGAGAAGATCGAACAAGGCCAGCAGGTCAAGCGCACCAGCGAAGTCCTGTCCGTCCCCGTCGGCGACGCTTTTCTCGGGCGGGTGGTTAATCCGCTGGGCCAACCGATCGACGGCGGCGGCGACATCGAAGCCGAGACTCGTCGCGCGCTGGAACTGCAGGCGCCCTCGGTGGTGCAACGGCAGAGCGTCAGTGAGCCGCTGCAGACCGGGATCAAGGCCATCGACGCGATGACACCGATCGGGCGTGGCCAGCGTCAGCTGATCATCGGCGACCGCAAGACCGGTAAGACCACGGTCTGCGTCGACACCATCCTCAACCAGCGGCAGAACTGGGAGACGGGCGACGAGAAGAAGCAGGTGCGCTGCGTCTACGTGGCGATCGGCCAGAAGGGCACCACGATCGCGTCCGTGCGCCGCACGCTCGAAGAGGGCGGTGCGATGGACTACACCACCATCGTCGCGGCACCCGCCTCGGATGCGGCGGGCTTCAAATGGCTTGCGCCGTATGCCGGTTCGGCAATCGCTCAGCACTGGATGTATCAGGGCAAGCACGTGCTCATCGTCTTCGACGACTTGACCAAGCAGGCCGAGGCGTACCGCGCGATCTCGCTGCTGCTGCGCCGCCCGCCGGGCCGCGAGGCATACCCCGGTGACGTCTTCTATCTGCACTCGCGGCTGTTGGAGCGATGCGGGAAGCTCTCCGACGAGCTCGGCGCCGGTTCGCTGACCGGTTTGCCGATCATCGAGACCAAGGCCAACGACATCTCGGCCTACATCCCCACCAACGTCATCTCGATCACCGACGGACAGTGCTTCTTAGAGACCGACCTGTTCAACCAGGGCGTCCGGCCCGCCATCAACGTCGGCGTCTCGGTGTCCCGAGTCGGTGGTGCGGCGCAGATCAAGGCCATGAAAGAGGTGGCAGGAAGCCTGCGTTTGGACCTGTCGCAGTACCGCGAATTGGAATCCTTCGCCGCCTTCGCCTCGGATTTGGACGCCACATCGAAGGCGCAGTTGGAGCGTGGCGCGCGGTTGGTCGAGCTGCTCAAGCAGCCGCAAAACCAGCCGTTGCCCGTCGAGGAGCAGGTGGTGTCCATGTTCCTGGGCACCGGTGGGCACGTGGACTCGGTGCCGGTCGAGGATGTCCGGCGATTCGAAACCGAACTGCTGGACCACATCCGGGGCTCCGAGGACAAGATCCTCGAAGAGATCCGCACCAGCAAGAAGCTCAGTGAGGAAAACGAGAAGGCCCTCACCGACGCCATCAACCACTTCAAGAAGGGCTTCGCGGCCACCGGCGGTGCTTCGGTGGTGCCCGACGAGCACGCCGAGGCCAAGGAAGACGACGACAAGGAATCGGTGAAGGTCAAAAAGGCGGAGCCCAAGAACAAGGACGCGAAGACAGAGTCCAAGAAGGACAAGAAGTAGCTAACCATGGCTGCCACACTTCGCGAACTACGCGGGCGGATCCGCTCCGCGGGCTCGATCAAGAAGATCACCAAAGCCCAGGAGCTGATCGCGACATCGCGCCTTCCCAAGGCGCAGAATCGGCTCGAATCCGCCCGTCCCTACGCCTTCGAGATCACCCGGATGCTCACCACCCTGGCCAGCGAAGCCGCTCTGGACCATCCGTTGCTCGTCGAGCGCCCGAACCCGACGCGGGCCGGTGTTTTGGTGGTGTCCTCCGACCGTGGTTTGTGCGGCGCCTACAACTCCGGCATCTTCCGTCGCTCCGAGCAGCTTTTCGCCCAGCTTCGAGATGAGGGAAAGGAACCGGTCCTCTACACCGTGGGCCGAAAGGCGCAGAACTACTACACCTTCCGGAACTGGGACATCGTCGAGTCGTGGTCGGGCTTCTCTGAGCAACCCCAGTACGAGAACGCCGCGGAGATCGGTTCGACGTTGGTGGAGGCGTTCATGAAGGGCGCCGGGGATGACGACGATCAGCAGGCCGACGACGGCCCGGGCGTCGACGAACTGCACATCGTGTATTCGGAGTTCAAGTCGATGATGTCGCAGACCCCGGTGGCCCACCGGATGGCGCCCTTGGTCGTGGAGTATGTCGAAGAAGACACCGGACCGCGCACCCTGTACTCGTTCGAACCGGACGCGACGACGCTGTTCGAGGCGCTGCTCCCGCGGTACCTGACCACGCGGGTTTATGCGTCCATGCTCGAGTCCGCGGCATCGGAGCTGGCATCGCGTCAGCGGGCGATGAAATCGGCCACCGACAACGCCGACGACCTCATCAAGGCTCTGACGTTGGAGGCCAACCGCGAGCGGCAGGCCCAGATCACCCAGGAAATCAGCGAAATCGTCGGTGGCGCAAACGCGCTCGCCGACGCCGCTAAGTAGCCCCCCAAGGAAGCGAAAAAGATATGAGCGCTACTGCCGAGAAGACCGACAAGCCGACGAAATCGGACACCAGCGGCCGCGTGGTACGGGTGACCGGGCCGGTCGTTGACGTCGAGTTCCCGCGGGGTTCGGTCCCTGAACTGTTCAACGCACTGCACGCGGAGATCACGTTCGAAGAGCTCAAAAAAACCCTCACGCTGGAGGTGGCGAACCACCTCGGTGACAATCTGGTGCGCACCATCTCGATGCAGCCCACCGACGGCCTGGTGCGCGGCGTCGAGGTGACCGACACCGGCAATTCGATCACCGTGCCGGTCGGTGAGGACGTCAAGGGCCACGTTTTCAACGCGCTGGGATACTGCCTCGACAAACCGGGATACGGAGAAGACTTCGAGCACTGGTCGATTCACCGCAAGCCGCCGGCTTTCGAGGACCTCGAACCCCGCACCGAGATGCTCGAGACCGGACTGAAGGTGGTGGACCTCCTTACTCCGTACGTGCGTGGCGGCAAGATCGCACTGTTCGGCGGCGCCGGCGTGGGCAAGACGGTGTTGATCCAGGAGATGATCAACCGCATCGCCCGTAACTTCTCCGGTACTTCGGTGTTCGCCGGCGTGGGGGAGCGCACCCGCGAGGGCAACGACCTCTGGGTCGAACTCAAGGAAGCCAATGTGCTCAAGGACACCGCGCTGGTCTTCGGTCAGATGGACGAGCCGCCCGGTACTCGTATGCGAGTGGCGCTGTCCGCGCTGACGATGGCGGAGTGGTTCCGCGACGAGGCGGGCAAGGACGTGCTGCTGTTCATCGACAACATCTTCCGGTTCACGCAGGCCGGCTCGGAGGTGTCGACACTGCTCGGCCGGATGCCGTCGGCGGTCGGCTACCAGCCCACGCTGGCCGACGAGATGGGCGAGTTGCAGGAGCGCATCACCTCGACGCGAGGCAAGTCGATCACGTCGATGCAGGCGGTATACGTGCCGGCCGACGACTACACCGACCCGGCCCCGGCGACGACGTTCGCCCACCTGGACGCCACCACCGAGCTGTCCCGATCGGTGTTCTCCAAGGGCATCTTCCCCGCCGTCGACCCTCTGGCGTCGAGCTCGACCATCCTCGACCCGAGCGTCGTCGGTGACGAGCACTACCGTGTTGCGCAGGAAGTCATTCGAATCCTGCAGCGGTACAAGGACCTTCAGGACATCATCGCGATCCTCGGTATCGACGAGCTGTCGGAGGAGGACAAGCAGCTGGTCAACCGGGCCCGGCGCATCGAGCGATTCCTGTCGCAGAACATGATGGCGGCCGAACAGTTCACCGGCCAGCCGGGTTCGACGGTCCCGGTCAAGGAAACCATCGAGGCGTTCGACCGGCTGAGCAAGGGTGATTTCGACCACGTGCCCGAGCAGGCCTTCTTCTTGATCGGGGGCCTGGACGACTTGGCGAAGAAGGCCGAGACTCTTGGCGCCAAGCTCTAACCGCTGGCCGAGTCGAAAGGTGGTGTGAGATGGCTGAATTGAACGTCGAGATCGTCGCCGTCGACCGCAAGATCTGGTCGGGGGAGGCGTCGTTCCTATTCACCCGAACCACCGCCGGCGAGATCGGCATCCTGCCCCGCCATATTCCGTTGGTGGCCCAGTTGGTCGACGACGCAATGGTGCGCGTCGAGCGTGAGGGCGAAGACGATCTACGGGTCGCGGTGGATGGCGGGTTCTTATCGGTGACCGAGGAGAGCGTGACCATCCTCGCCGAATCCGCCGAGTTCGAATCTGAGATCGACGAGGCTTCCGCCAAGCAAGATTCCGAGTCCGACGACCCTCGCATTGCCGCGAGGGGCCGCGCGAGATTGCGCGCCGTCGGCGCGATCGACTAGCGCCCAGGACAAGGCGATGAGCGCGCCCATGGTTGGCATGGTCGTGCTCGTCGTCGTGTTGGGAGCTGCGGTTCTGGCGCTGAGTTATCGGCTGCTGAAACTCCGGCAGGGTGGAACAGCCGGCATCATGCGCGACATCCCGGCGGTCGGAGGTCACGGCTGGCGTCACGGCGTAATCCGTTATCGCGGCGGTGAAGCCGCGTTCTACCGGCTCTCCAGCGTCCGGCTCTGGCCGGATCGACGGCTATCCCGGCGCGGTGTGGAGATCGTCGCCCGGCGCGCGCCGCGCGGCGATGAGTTCGACATCATGACCGACGAGATCGTGGTGCTGGAACTACGCGATACCACCCAGGAGCGCAGGTCGGGTCACGAACTGGCGCTCGATCAGGGTGCGTTGACCGCGTTCTTGTCGTGGCTGGAGTCTCGCCCGTCACCGCGTGCACGGCGTCGCAGCGTCTGACGAAAAGCCCAGCAGCTCAACCTGTCAGGCGCCGCCGCCCGGCTTCCACAGCACATCACCACTCGCGTTGGCCACCCGCGAGAGGATGAAGAGTAGGTCCGACAGCCGGTTCAGGTACTTCGCCGGCAGCACGTTGACTTCCTTAGGCGCGGAATCGACTGCAGCCCAAGCGGATCGCTCGGCCCGACGCACCACTGTGCGGGCGACGTGCAAGAGTGCCGACAATGGCGAACCTCCGGGCAGCACAAAGGAATTCAGCGCCGGCAGGGGCTCGTTGTATTTGTCGCACCATCCTTCGAGCCGGTCGATATAGGACTGGGCGACTCGTAGCGGAGGATATTTCGGGTTTTCCACTACCGGGGTGGACAGGTCCGCCCCGGCGTCGAACAAGTCGTTTTGGATCTGACGCAGCACGTCCGCGAGTTCGGAATCAGGCTGCCCGACGGCGATGGCGACGCCGATCGCGGAGTTGGCTTCGTCGCAATCCGCGTACGCGACCAGGCGAGGATCGTTCTTCGAGACGCGCGAGAAGTCGCTCAATCCCGTCGTTCCGTCGTCGCCGGTCCGGGTATAGATGCGGGTCAGATGTACTGCCATGATCAAACCGTACCCGGCGACGTGAGTTAGCTGACTGACAAGCCGGTACCCCTTCACTAGACTGACGCGGGTGGCTGAGCGATTCGTGGTAACCGGCGGCAATCGGTTGTCCGGCGAAGTCGCGGTAGGGGGCGCCAAGAACAGCGTGCTCAAGCTGATGGCCGCGACCCTGCTGGCCGAAGGCACCAGCACGATCACCAACTGCCCCGACATTCTCGATGTGCCGCTGATGGCCGAGGTCCTGCGTGGCCTGGGCGCCACCGTCGAACTCGACGGTGACGTCGCCCGGATCACCTCACCCGACGAACCCAAGTACGACGCGGACTTCGCCGCGGTGCGGCAGTTCCGCGCCTCGGTGTGCGTGCTGGGCCCGCTGGTCGGCCGATGCAAGCGGGCCAAGGTCGCGCTGCCCGGTGGCGATGCGATCGGATCGCGCCCGCTGGATATGCATCAGGCGGGCCTGCGGCAACTGGGTGCGACCTGCAACATCGAGCACGGGTGTGTCGTCGCTCACGCAGATACATTGCGCGGCGCGGAGATTCAACTGGAATTCCCCTCGGTGGGTGCCACCGAGAACATCCTGATGGCCGCCGTGGTCGCCGAGGGTGTCACCACGATCCACAATGCCGCGCGGGAGCCCGACGTCGTCGACCTCTGCACGATGCTCAATCAGATGGGCGCGCAGATCGAGGGTGCGGGTTCGCCGACCATGACGATTACCGGGGTGCCGCGGCTTTATCCCACCGAGCACCGGGTGATCGGTGACCGCATCGTCGCCGCCACCTGGGGGATCGCCGCCGCGATCACCCGGGGCGACATCTCGATCAGCGGTATCGATCCCGCGCATCTTCAGGTGGTGCTGCACAAACTGCATGACGCGGGTGCCACCGTCACCCAGACGGACACTAGTTTTCGCGTGACGCAGTACGAGCGCCCGAAGGCGATGAACGTTGCGACGTTGCCGTTTCCCGGTTTTCCGACGGATCTGCAACCGATGGCGATCGCGCTGGCATCGATCGCCGACGGCACCTCGATGATCACGGAAAACGTGTTCGAGGCGCGCTTCCGATTCGTCGAAGAAATGATCCGGCTGGGCGCCGACGCGCGCACCGACGGCCACCACGCCGTGGTGCGGGGCCTGCCGCAACTTTCCAGCGCACCGGTCTGGTGTTCGGATATTCGGGCCGGTGCCGGCCTGGTGCTGGCCGGGCTCGTCGCCGACGGCGACACCGAGGTCCACGACGTCTTTCACATCGATCGCGGCTACCCATTGTTCGTCGAAAACCTGGCGATTTTGGGAGCGGAGATCGAGCGGGTACAGTAACCAAAGTCAGTGCCCCACAGGCGCGGTCACCCCTCGAAGGAGACCGAGACCGGGGCTTGACTCCCTCGCCGGATTGGTACTAACCTGGCACGGCTGCCCTCCGCAGCGATCACCACGATCGCAAGAAATTGGGGGTTGACGCCTCTGCCGGATCTGTATTAAGCTGGCAGGGTTGCCCCGAAGCGGGCGAAATAAGCAAGAGTGTTGTTTGAGAACTCAATAGTGTGTTTGGTGTTTTTGTTTGTTGTTGTTTTTTATGACCGCACCGTAAACACTCCCCGTGTGATGGGTGTGGTCGTTTTATTTTGATGCCAGTTTTTGGTGTCTTTTTGTTAGGTCAGATTTTCTCTGATTCGAATACACCTCGTTTATCGAGGAGTTTTTGTTTGGAGAGTTTGATCCTGGCTCAGGACGAACGCTGGCGGCGTGCTTAACACATGCAAGTCGAACGGAAAGGCCTCTTCGGAGGTACTCGAGTGGCGAACGGGTGAGTAACACGTGGGTAATCTGCCCTGCACTTCGGGATAAGCCTGGGAAACTGGGTCTAATACCGGATATGACCTTTTGGCGCATGCCTTTTGGTGGAAAGCTTTTGCGGTGTGGGATGGGCCCGCGGCCTATCAGCTTGTTGGTGGGGTGATGGCCTACCAAGGCGACGACGGGTAGCCGGCCTGAGAGGGTGTCCGGCCACACTGGGACTGAGATACGGCCCAGACTCCTACGGGAGGCAGCAGTGGGGAATATTGCACAATGGGCGCAAGCCTGATGCAGCGACGCCGCGTGGGGGATGACGGCCTTCGGGTTGTAAACCTCTTTCAGCAGGGACGAAGCGCAAGTGACGGTACCTGCAGAAGAAGCACCGGCCAACTACGTGCCAGCAGCCGCGGTAATACGTAGGGTGCGAGCGTTGTCCGGAATTACTGGGCGTAAAGAGCTCGTAGGTGGTTTGTCGCGTTGTTCGTGAAAACCGGGGGCTTAACCCTCGGCGTGCGGGCGATACGGGCAGACTGGAGTACTGCAGGGGAGACTGGAATTCCTGGTGTAGCGGTGGAATGCGCAGATATCAGGAGGAACACCGGTGGCGAAGGCGGGTCTCTGGGCAGTAACTGACGCTGAGGAGCGAAAGCGTGGGGAGCGAACAGGATTAGATACCCTGGTAGTCCACGCCGTAAACGGTGGGTACTAGGTGTGGGTTTCCTTCCTTGGAATCCGTGCCGTAGCTAACGCATTAAGTACCCCGCCTGGGGAGTACGGCCGCAAGGCTAAAACTCAAAGGAATTGACGGGGGCCCGCACAAGCGGCGGAGCATGTGGATTAATTCGATGCAACGCGAAGAACCTTACCTGGGTTTGACATGCACAGGACGCTGGTAGAGATATCAGTTCCCTTGTGGCCTGTGTGCAGGTGGTGCATGGCTGTCGTCAGCTCGTGTCGTGAGATGTTGGGTTAAGTCCCGCAACGAGCGCAACCCTTATCTTATGTTGCCAGCGGGTAATGCCGGGGACTCGTGAGAGACTGCCGGGGTCAACTCGGAGGAAGGTGGGGATGACGTCAAGTCATCATGCCCCTTATGTCCAGGGCTTCACACATGCTACAATGGCCGGTACAAAGGGCTGCGATGCCGTAAGGTTAAGCGAATCCTTTTAAAGCCGGTCTCAGTTCGGATCGGGGTCTGCAACTCGACCCCGTGAAGTCGGAGTCGCTAGTAATCGCAGATCAGCAACGCTGCGGTGAATACGTTCCCGGGCCTTGTACACACCGCCCGTCACGTCATGAAAGTCGGTAACACCCGAAGCCAGTGGCCTAACCTTTTGGAGGGAGCTGTCGAAGGTGGGATCGGCGATTGGGACGAAGTCGTAACAAGGTAGCCGTACCGGAAGGTGCGGCTGGATCACCTCCTTTCTAAGGAGCACCACGAGAAACACTCCAATTGGTGGAGTGTGAGCCGTGAGGGGTTCTCGTCTGTAGTGGACGAGGGCCGGGTGCACAACAACAGGCAATCGCCAGACACACTATTGGGCCCTGAGACAACACTCGGCCGGCTTTGGTCGATGTGGTGTCCCTCCATCTTGGTGGTGGGGTGTGGTGTTTGAGTTATTGAATAGTGGTTGCGAGCATCTAGTGGATGCATTGCCCTTGTGGTGATGTGTCCATATATATGTGTAATTTTTTCTTTTGGTTTTTGTGTTCGTAAGTGTTTAAGGGCACATGGTGGATGCCTTGGCATCGAGAGCCGATGAAGGACGTGGGAGGCTGCGATATGCCTCGGGGAGCTGTCAACCGAGCGTTGATCCGAGGATTTCCGAATGGGGAAACCCAGCACGAGTTATGTCGTGTTACCCGTATCTGAATATATAGGGTGCGGGAGGTAACGCGGGGAAGTGAAACATCTCAGTACCCGTAGGAAAAGAAAACAAAAGTGATTCCGCGAGTAGTGGCGAGCGAAAGCGGAACAGGCTAAACCGCATGCATGTGTAACCGGGTAGGGGTTGTGTGTGCGGGGTTGTGGGATTGATATTTCTCAGCTCTACCTAGCTGGGAGGCAGTCAGAAAGTGTCGTGGTTAGCGGAAGTGGCCTGGGATGGTCCGCCGCAGACGGTGAGAGCCCGGTACGCGAAAACCTGGCACCTGCCTTTATCAACTCCCGAGTAGCAGCGGGCCCGTGAAATCTGCTGTGAATCTGCCGAGACCACTCGGTAAGCCTAAATACTTCTCGATGACCGATAGCGGATTAGTACCGTGAGGGAATGGTGAAAAGTACCCCGGGAGGGGAGTGAAATAGTACCTGAAACCGTGTGCCTACAATCCGTCAGAGCTTCCTTGTGGAGTGATGGCGTGCCTTTTGAAGAATGAGCCTGCGAGTCAGGGACATGTCGCAAGGTTAACCCGTGTGGGGTAGCCGCAGCGAAAGCGAGTCTGAATAGGGCGCTTGAGTGGCATGTTCTGGACCCGAAGCGGAGTGATCTACCCATGGCCAGGGTGAAGCGCGGGTAAGACCGCGTGGAGGCCCGAACCCACTTAGGTTGAAGACTGAGGGGATGAGCTGTGGGTAGGGGTGAAAGGCCAATCAAACTCCGTGATAGCTGGTTCTCCCCGAAATGCATTTAGGTGCAGCGTTACGTGTTTCACCACGGAGGTAGAGCTACTGGATGGCCGATGGGCCCTACTAGGTTACTGACGTCAGCCAAACTCCGAATGCCGTGGTGTATAGCGTGGCAGTGAGACGGCGGGGGATAAGCTCCGTACGTCGAAAGGGAAACAGCCCAGATCGCCGGCTAAGGCCCCTAAGCGTGTGCTAAGTGGAAAAGGATGTGCAGTCGCAGAGACAACCAGGAGGTTGGCTTAGAAGCAGCCACCCTTGAAAGAGTGCGTAATAGCTCACTGGTCAAGTGATTGTGCGCCGATAATGTAGCGGGGCTCAAGCACACCGCCGAAGCCGCGGCAACCGCAAGGTTGGGTAGGGGAGCGTCCCCCATGCAGAGAAGCTGTCGGGTGACCGATGGTGGAGTTTGGGGGAGTGAGAATGCAGGCATGAGTAGCGATTAGGCAAGTGAGAACCTTGCCCGCCGAAAGACCAAGGGTTCCTGGGCCAGGCCAGTCCGCCCAGGGTGAGTCGGGACCTAAGGCGAGGCCGACAGGCGTAGTCGATGGACAACGGGTTGATATTCCCGTACCCGTGTATGAGCGTCCCTGACGAATCCATTCTGCTAACCACCCAAATGGTGGTCTATCAATCCCTTCGGGGTGCGAGGACTGCCGGCTGCGTGGGACCCGGATGGGTAGTAGTCAAGCGATGGGGTGACGCAGGAAGGTAGCCGTACCAGTCAGTGGTAATACTGGGGCAAGCCTGTAGGGAGAACGATAGGCAAATCCGTCGTTCATATTCCTGAGAGGTGATGCATAGCCGATTGAGGCGAATTCGGTGATCCTCAGCTGCCAAGAAAAGCCTCTAGCGAGCGCATACATGGCCCGTACCCCAAACCAACACAGGTGGTCAGGTAGAGAATACCAAGGCGTACGAGATAACTATGGTTAAGGAACTCGGCAAAATGCCCCCGTAACTTCGGGAGAAGGGGGGCCGGCATACCGTGAACAGCCTTGCGCTGGGAGCGGGAACCGGCCGCAGAAACCAGTGGGAAGCGACTGTTTACTAAAAACACAGGTCCGTGCGAAGTCGCAAGACGATGTATACGGACTGACGCCTGCCCGGTGCTGGAAGGTTAAGAGGACCCGTTAATCGTAAGGTGAAGCGGAGAATTTAAGCCCCAGTAAACGGCGGTGGTAACTATAACCATCCTAAGGTAGCGAAATTCCTTGTCGGGTAAGTTCCGACCTGCACGAATGGCGTAACGACTTCCCAACTGTCTCAACCATAGACTCGGCGAAATTGCACTACGAGTAAAGATGCTCGTTACGCGCGGCAGGACGAAAAGACCCCGGGACCTTCACTACAACTTGGTATTGGTGTTCGGTACTGTTTGTGTAGGATAGGTGGGAGACTGTGAAACTCTAACGCCAGTTAGAGCGGAGTCGTTGTTGAAATACCACTCTGACCGTATTGGACACCTAACTTCGAACCCTAATCGGGTTCAGGGACAGTGCCTGGCGGGTAGTTTAACTGGGGCGGTTGCCTCCTAAAATGTAACGGAGGCGCCCAAAGGTTCCCTCAACCTGGACGGCAATCAGGTGTTGAGTGTAAGTGCACAAGGGAGCTTGACTGCGAGACCTACACGTCAAGCAGGGACGAAAGTCGGGACTAGTGATCCGGCACCCCCGAGTGGAAGGGGTGTCGCTCAACGGATAAAAGGTACCCCGGGGATAACAGGCTGATCTTCCCCAAGAGTCCATATCGACGGGATGGTTTGGCACCTCGATGTCGGCTCGTCGCATCCTGGGGCTGGAGCAGGTCCCAAGGGTTGGGCTGTTCGCCCATTAAAGCGGCACGCGAGCTGGGTTTAGAACGTCGTGAGACAGTTCGGTCTCTATCCGCCGCGCGCGTCAGAAACTTGAGGAAACCTGTCCCTAGTACGAGAGGACCGGGACGGACGAACCTCTAGTGCACCAGTTGTCTCACCAGAGGCACTGCTGGATAGCTACGTTCGGACAGGATAACCGCTGAAAGCATCTAAGCGGGAAACCTTCTCCAAGATCAGGTTTCTCACCCTTTTAGAGGGATAAGGCCCCCCGCAGACCACGGGATTGATAGGCCAGACCTAGAAGCTCAGCAATGAGTGCAGGGAACTGGCACTAACCGGCCGAAAACTTACCAACACAATCGCAACCACTATTCTTTTCGTGACTTTTAGTCGCGTCGAATACCACACCCCCCACCAGAACACTTGAATGAAAAATAAATAGAGTTACGGCGGCCACAGCGACAGGGAAACGCCCGGTCCCATTCCGAACCCGGAAGCTAAGCCTGTCAGCGCCAATGATACTGCCCTATCGGGTGGAAAAGTAGGACACCGCCGAACATACACAAAAATGCCCCCTGCAAAGGGGGCATTTTTGCGTTTTCTTTTAGTCGAATAGCGTTAAAGTCGACCGCTGATTTTCCAATTCGAGCAATGTGCGCTTGCGGCCGAGCCCGCCGCCGAAGCCGGTCAGGCTGCCATTGGCGCCGATGACGCGATGGCATGGTACGACGATCGCGATCGGATTGTGACCGTTGGCCAGTCCGACCGCACGTGCGGCGCCCGGGGCCCCGATCTGTTCGGCGATTTCTCCATACGAACGGGTCTCTCCATAGGGAACCGTCAGCAGCGCTTTCCAGACGCGGCGCTGAAATTCGGTGCCCCTCAGGTCGAGTTCAATGTCGAAAGTCGTGAGCTGGCCGGCGAAGTACGCCACTAATTGTTCGACGGCCGCGCCGAACGCTGCCGGATCTGGCGACCAGTCGGCGCGACCCGGTTCATAGGTCTGATCGACCATCCGCAGATTGGTCAACACCGAGCCGTGGCCGGCCAGGGTCAGCAGCCCGATGGGGCTGTCGATGGTGCGGTACTGGATCATGCGGCCTCCTGTGGCGGCCATTGGTTCACCGGGTGCTCGAGCGTGGTCCACAAATGCTGGGTGGCGTACGAGCGCCAGGGGCGCCAATGTGCGCTGTGCTCAATGAGTTTGCGTTGATTCGTCGGCAGGCCCAGCTGCTTGGCGGCGAGTTGGAGCCCAAGGTCGCTGACGGGAAACGCGTCCGGGTCGCCAAGGCCACGCATCGCTATCACCTCGGCGGTCCACGGGCCCACCCCCGGCAGGGCCAGCAGCTGAGTACGTGCGCTGTCCCAATCGCTTCCGGCGTCCAGGACCACACTGCCATCGAGGAGCCCGGCGACCAGCGCCGTCATCGTCCGTTGTCGCGACTTGGGCACCGCCAGATGGATGGGATCGATCTCGGAGAGCTGCTCGATCGACGGGAAGGCATGCGTCAGTGCGCCCTCGGGATCGTGGACTGCCGGCCCGTACGCCCTGACCAACCGGCCGACGTGGGTGCGTGCGGCCTTGGTCGAGACCTGCTGACCGAGCACCGCGCGCACCGCGAGTTCGGCCTCGTCGACCGCGCGCGGAATGCGTTGTCCCGGCGCCTTGGCCACGACGGGAGCCAGCAGCGGGTCGCGACTCAGGGTGTCCACGATCGCTTCCGGATCGGCGTCGAGGTCGAGCAGCCGCCGGCAGCGGGCGATCGCGGTCGTGAGATCGCGGAAGTCGTCGAGCACGAGCAGACAGCGGACGTGATCGACGGCCGGCGTCAGCGCGACCACGGCGTTGCCGGCCGGAAGCCGAAGGCTGCGCCGGTAGGCACCGTCGCGCACTTCCTCGCAGCCGGGAACGGCGCCCGCGGCCAGATGTCCGAAGACGCCCTCGTAGGCGAAGGGAGTGCGCACCGGCAGCCGAAGGCACACTGTCCCAGGCGAAGTCGCTCCGGCTCTCAAGGACCCTAACCGGGCCGCCGCGCGCTTGCGCAAGTCGGTCGGCGTGCTTTCGAACACCAGGCGCACGGTGTCGTTGAACTGGCGGATGCTGGAAAAGCCGGCGGCGAACGCCACATCGCCGAGCGGTAGGTCGGTCGTCTCGATCAACAGCCGGGCGGTCTGGCTTCGTTGCGCGCGCGCCAGCGCGAGCGGTCCGGCGCCGACCTCGGCCTGCAACAGCCGCTCCAGCTGCCGCGTCGTGTACCCAAGGTGGGCGGCCAGACCGCCCACTCCGTCGCGGTCCACCGTTCCGTCGGCGATGAGCCGCATGGCCCGTGCCACGACGTCGCCGCGCACATTCCATTCGGGCGACCCCGGCGAGGCGTCGGGGCGGCATCGTTTGCACGCGCGGAAACCTGCCCGCTGCGCGGCCGCCGCGGTCGGATAAAAGCGCACGTTGCGCGCGAACGGCGGGCGCACCGGGCAGCTGGGCCGGCAGTAGATGCGGGTGGTAAGCACCGCGGTGACGAACCAGCCGTCGAACCGGGCGTCCTTGGACTGGACCGCCCGGTAACAGCGTTCGAAATCGTCGTGCACGTTTCCACAGTTACACCAGCGGGCCGACAAGACTGGCGGAAAAGCGACATGATCGTGGAGCGGCGGTCAATGGGCCGGCTGACGGCCCCGATGAGGGTCGGGCCGCGATCGTCGATGGCGGACTTGACGGCCACCGCCAGACTCATCGCGTCCCAGCCATCGACCGCCTCGACTCCATCCCTTCGGCCACGCCAATTCAGTCGATATGTGGGTTGTCCACATCGAACGGCTAAGCCGTCGCGGCGGATGCGATGAAATCCCGGGCGGCACGCGACAACGGCCGCGACGAGTCCCAGATCATCCCGATGTCGCGGTAGCCGTCCGCGTCGGCCAGGTGCAGTATGCAGACCCCGGGCGCATGCTCGCTGCCGTCGATCGGTGTCAGGCTGATGCCCAGGCCGGCGGCCACCAGCCCGGCGTTGGTGGTCAGGTTCGCCGATTCCAGGACGATGCGTGGCTGGAATTGTGCTGCGGCACAAAGCTCATCGAGCAGCTGTCGCATGCCGAATCCCGGATGCATGGTGATGAACGGCTCGTCGGCGAGATCCGTCATCGACACCGCCGTCGCGCCCGACAGCCGATGGTCGCGGGGCACCGCGACGCCCAGGCGCTGACGAAACAGGCTGCGCCAGGCCAAGGTTGGCCTCTGTGGTCGCGGCGATACCACCGCGACGTCGATATAGCCCTCCAACACGCGATCACTGATCGACTCGGCCGCGCCCTCCTCGAGCGAGAATGTCACGCGCGGCGACACCTCGGTGAACGCGGCGATCAACCGCGGCACGACGATCGATCCGAACGAACTCAAGAACCCCAGCCGGATCTCACCGGCCGCGGGGTTGCTCAGGTCCGCGATTTCGCGTCGGGCCGAATCGAGCTCCAACTGCGCCCGGCGCGCGTGCTGGTAGAAGATCCGGCCGTAGGTGCTCAGGGTGAGGCGGCGGCCGTGGCGATCGAATAGCTGCACCCCGAGCCGGCGTTCCAGGCGTGCCAGCATCCGCGTCAGCGTCGGCTGCGCGATATGCAGTTGTTGGGCCGCCGCCGTTACGTGTTGCAGCTCGGCAAGTGTGAGGAACCACTCGTAGTCGCCATCGGCCATGACTGCCACCTCTACTTATGTCGCAACTGCATCATAATGTCGGAAATAATTCATTTCCGATTGGGCTGGCCGGCGCGGACGATCATTTCTATGCCCCAGCTCACCGCGACTCCCCGCGCGCACCAAGCCGGCAGCCGCGGCTACCGGCGTATCACCGCGGCGCTGGTCGGCGCCGGTCTGGCCAGTTTCGCCGCCATGTATTGCACTCAGGCGCTGCTTCCCGCGCTGTCGGCGTACTACAGGATCTCCCCGGCCACGTCGGCGCTGACGGTCTCGCTCACCACCGGAATGCTGGCCTTGTCCATCGTCCCGGCCAGCGTGCTCTCGGAACGGTATGGGCGAATCACCGTGATGCTGATCTCGGGGGTCGCCTCCAGCGTGATCGGGTTACTGCTGCCGTTCAGCCCCACGCTCGCTGTGCTGCTGGTCGGGCGGGCGGCCCAAGGCGTCGCGCTCGCCGGGATTCCCGCGGTCGCGATGGCGTTTCTGGCCGAGGAGGTGCACGCGTCGTCGCTGGGATCGGCGATGGGGCGCTACATCGCCGGGACGACGATCGGTGGCTGCGCGGGACGGATCGTCCCGGCGCTGGTGCTCGAGGTCAGCAGCTGGCGGATCGCGCTGTTGGTGTGTTCGTTGACGACGTTGGCCGCGACGGTGGTATTCGCCTTGCTGGTGCCGAAGTCACAGTTCTTTGCCCCGAAGCCGGCGAGCCTCCGGGCGACCACCCAGAGTCTGCTGACACATCTGCGAAACCCATTGTTGCTGAAGCTTTTTGTCCTGGCTTTCACGCTGATGGGCGGATTCGTCACCGTGTACAACTACCTCGGCTATCGGCTGGCGGCCGCGCCGTTGGAGTTGAAGCCGTCGGTGGTGGGCCTGCTGTTCCTGCTGTACCTGGTGGGCACCTGGACGTCGGTCGTGGCGGGACGGCTCGCCGATCGCCGGGGGCGCGTGCTCGTGCTGGGTGGCGCCCTGCCGATCACCGTGACGGGGCTGCTGATGACACTGCCCGATGCGCTGCCCGTGATCGTCGTCGGGACCGGCGTGTTCACCGGCGGGTTCTTCGCCGCGCACGCGGTGGCCAGCGGTTGGGTGGGGGCCGTGGCACGCCGCGATCGCGCCGAGGCCTCCGCGCTGTACCTGTTCAGCTACTACCTGGGCGGATCGGTGGCCGGGGCGGTGGGTGGGCTGGTCTACAGCGTGGGCGGCTGGCGGGCCACCGTCTGGTTTGTGGGAACGCTGCTGATCCTCGCCCTGCTACTGGTGGCATCGTTGGTGAGAGCGGCTGTGCCGGTGCGAGTTCGCAGTCTTTCCTAGTGGTCGAAGATATCGCGGCGCACGGTCCCCGGGTGGGCGCCCGGATCGACGAACCATTCGTGGCTCATCATCAGTCCGAACACTTGCGGTGGCAACAGCATCACCAGTCCGAACAAGCGCGCGTTGAGTCCGCCGCCGATCTGCGAGCGATGGGCGGCGAAGGCATCCCGCTTTTGCCGGGCGAACCGCCGCACGTCGATGCGGTGGGTGATCGTGGCTTGCGGCGCGTACGCGGTGCGCAGCGTGTCGGCATCGTATGGTGCCGGAAGTCGCAGCAAGCGAAGCACATTGGAGACGCGGCGCAGCAATTCGCGTGGCATCGTGACTTCGAGGACCCGCGGGGTCGCGGCCAACTCGGCGGCACGCTTGCCGACGTGATGGACCTGCACATGATCCCGGTGTCCGTATCCGCCGTTGGGCTGATAGCTCAGCAGCAGTTGTGCGTCCTCGTCGCGCAGGATGGTGGCCAGTCGCCGCGCCGCCGCTTCGACCTCGGCCCTCGCGAACCTGATCCGGCCGGGTGGATCGGGGTAGAAGATCGGCCCGTAGCCACTGTCGGCGTAGCCGAGGCACTCGACGCGGTGCACACCGAGAACGCTTGCACTCGTCAGTAATTCATCCATTCGGGTGCCATCGTCCTCGTCGTTCACCCGTCCGTCGGTCGCGGTCACCAGGACTACCCGATGCCCCGCAGCCACCGCCGCGGCGAGCGTGCCGCCGGTGAGGACCACCTCGTCGTCTGGATGCGCGTGAAAGGCGACGAGGGTTGCCACTGAACAGCTCCGCTACTCGCCGCGTCGGGGCGAGGCCAGCCGGGTGGGGTGATCGTGTCCACGCAGTGTCACAGTCTCACCCAAAGACCAACGGGCACTTTCGCTTTCGCTCGCACCGTGGACAGTGTCCGCGGTCGCCAACAATCTACCCGGGTGCGACTTGGCCAGCTCGCACAGCCGGGCCGCCTCGTTGACCGGTTCGCCGATCACGGTGTATTCGAACCGTTCCTTGGCTCCGACATTGCCCGCGACGACCTGGCCGGCTGCCACCCCGATACCGGCCTCGAGTTCGGATATTTCGTTGGTCAGCCGCTCGCAGATCGCGCGCGCCGCGGCCAGCGCCTCGTCTTCGGGACAGTCGAGGTGGTTTGGAGCGCCGAAGATGGCCAGCGACGCGTCGCCTTCGAACTTGTTGACCAGGCCGTGGTGTCGGTCGACTTCCTCGACGACGATCGCGAAGAACCGGTTGAGCAGCTGCACCACCTCGGTCGGGGGCTGACTGGTCACCAATTGCGTGGAGCCGACGATGTCGATGAACACGACCGCGACGTGGCGCTCTTCGCCGCCGAGTTTGGGTTTGTCACGCTCGGCGGCCAGAGCGACTTCCCTACCGACATGCCGGCCGAAGAGATCGCGTACGCGCTCGCGCTCGCGCAGGCCGTCGACCATGGAGTTGAAGCCGCGTTGCAGCTCGCCGAGTTCGGTGCCGTCGAACACCACCAGGTCACCCCGCAGGTCGCCCTGCTCGACGCGCTTGAGGGCCGCGCGCACCACCCGCACCGGTGTCGCCGTCAGCCAGGACAGGATCCACATCAGGATGAAGCCGAAGATCAGCGTCGCGGTCGAGACGATCAGCACCGCGACGCTGAGTTGGGTCTCGGTCAGATTGCGCAGCACCAGCGCGAAGAACGCGATCAGCGCGATGCCGAGCACCGGCACGCCGGAACCGAGCAGCCACACGGTCAGCGTGCGGCCCATGATGCCCGGCGCCAGCCGCTGCGGTACGCGGCCGGCCTCCAAGGCCTGGGCGGCGACCGGTCGTAAGGCGAACTCGGTGAATAGATAGCACGCGGTGGCCACCAAAATGCCGCAGAAGCTCACCGAGAAGCCCACGATCGGGATGAACAGGCTGTTGACCAATCCGTAGAGCGTCGTCAGCAACGCGGTTCCGACGCCCCACAGCACCAGCACCCCCATCGCCAGCCAGAACGGGACCAGGAAGGTGTTGCGTTCGTCGTTGAGCGTGGGCGCGCGCTCCTCGATCGCCCACCGCAGCGCGGCCGTCGTCCGGTGGGTGATCCAGAAGGTGCCGAGCGCCAGCGCGACGGCGATGTATCCGGGCCCGACGGCCCAGGTGATCCAGCCCGGCGCGTCGGTAAAGATGCTGGGCGACGGGAGGGCGACGGCCAGCAGCAGCACCGCAACACCGATCCCGATCAGGTTCGTCGCAAGGATGAAGGTGGTCAGGATGAGCTGAATGCGCACCCGCCGACGGGCCTGGCTCTCGCTCACCCGGCCGAGCAAAAAGGAACCGTAGGCGGGTGTCTCCTGCAACCGGCCGCTCTGACGGGTGACCCTTTCGAGCACCCGTCCCAAGCGTTGCGCCATGCTCTTGTTCGCCGACATGCTCTTTTTGGCCGACATGGTGGCGTCAGCCTAATTCGTTGACGACGCTCTAAGGTGAGTCGGGTGCGTCTAGTGATCGCCCAGTGCACCGTCGACTACGTTGGCCGGCTCACCGCACATCTGCCGTCGGCGCGCAGATTGTTGCTCTTCAAGGCGGATGGGTCGGTCAGCGTGCACGCCGACGACCGCGCCTACAAGCCGTTGAACTGGATGAGTCCGCCGTGCTGGTTGACCGAAGAGGTCATCGGCGAGGCGCCGGTATGGGTGGTGGAGAACAAGGCGGGCGAACAGCTGCGCATCACCGTCGAAGAGGTCGAGCACGACTCCAGCCACGATTTGGGCGTCGACCCCGGGCTGGTCAAGGACGGCGTCGAGGCGCATCTGCAGGCGCTGCTCGCCGAACACGTCCAGCTGCTGGGCGAGGGATATACGTTGGTGCGCCGCGAATACATGACGGCGATCGGCCCGGTCGATCTGTTGTGCCGTGACGCCCACGGTGGCTCGGTGGCCGTGGAGATCAAACGGCGCGGCGAGATCGACGGCGTGGAGCAGCTGACCCGCTACCTCGAATTGCTGAATCGCGACAGCGTGCTGGCTCCGGTCAAAGGCGTGTTCGCCGCGCAGCAGATTAAGCCTCAGGCGCGAACTTTAGCCACCGACCGCGGGATTCGTTGTCTCACATTGGATTACGACAGAATGCGGGGAATGGACAGCGACGAGTACCGGCTGTTCTGATTTGCCCGATTAGACTTGTCGGCATGGCTCGGCGCCGCACCCCGCCCCGCCGGCAACAGCTGCCATCGCTGTCGCCGGCCCTGCGGCGGGTGGAAACCGGGCCCGACGGTGACGACTACGAAGTGCGCCCGATCGCGGCCGCGCGTGCGCTCAAGACCTACCGCTGCCCCGGCTGCGATCACGAAATCCGTTCCGGTACAGCACATCTGGTGGTGTGGCCGACCGACTCACCGCTGGGCGGGGTGGATGACCGTCGGCACTGGCACACGCCGTGCTGGACGAATCGGGCAAAGCGCAGCCCGACGAGAAAGTGGTCGTGAAATAAGGGCGGCTAGGAAGCCGGCTCGACCAACTCCATCAGTACGCCGCCGGCGTCCTTGGGGTGGATGAAGTTGATCCGCGAGTTCGCTGTGCCGCGACGCGGGGCCTCGTAGACGAGCCGAACACCCTGCGACTCCAGGTGCTCGCAGAGAGCGTCCAAATCGCTGACTCGGATCGCCATCTGCTGGATGCCCGGTCCGCGCTTGTCCAGGAATTTGGCGATCGTCGAGGACTCGTCGATCGGGGCCATCAACTGGATCTGCGCCGTGCCGGGTTCGCCGTCCCGCACGGCGATCATGGCTTCGCGGATTCCCTGGTCCTCGTTGATTTCCTCGTGCACCAAGACCATGCCGAGGGTGTCGTGGTACCAGGCGATGGCGGCATCGAGGTCGGCGACGGCGATGCCGACGTGATCGATCGCAGTCACCAACGAGGTGGCCAGGATCTGACGGGCGTCAACTTGATCGGTCGTCATCACATAAAGGTAACCTGGCGGCAAAGATTGCGCTTCTCCGGGAGGCCGAACGGGCCGTCCATGCGTCGCTAGGAGGTTGTTATGACGACATCGGTGATCGTTGCTGGAGCACGGACCCCGATCGGCAAGTTGATGGGCTCGCTGAAGGATTTCTCGGCCAGCGATTTGGGTGCGATCGCGATCTCCGGTGCGCTGGAGAAGGCCAACGTGCCCGCCTCCGCGGTGCAGTACGTGATCATGGGCCAGGTGTTGACCGCCGGCGCCGGCCAGATGCCCGCCCGCCAGGCCGCGGTGGCTGCCGGCATCGGCTGGGACGTCCCGGCGCTGAGCATCAACAAGATGTGCCTGTCCGGCATCGACGCCATTGCACTGGCTGATCAGCTGATTCGGGCCGGGGAGTTCGACGTCGTGGTGGCCGGTGGCCAGGAGTCCATGACCAGGGCCCCGCACCTGCTGATGGACAGCCGTGCGGGCTACAAGTACGGCGACGTGACGGTGCTCGACCACATGGCCTACGACGGCCTGCACGACGTGTTCACCGACCAGCCGATGGGGGCGTTGACCGAGCAGCGCAACGACGTCGACAAGTTCACCCGCGCCGAGCAGGACGAGTTCGCTGCACGGTCGCATCAAAAGGCGGCCGCGGCGTGGAAGGACGGCGTCTTCACCGACGAAGTGGTGCCGGTGAACATCCCGCAGCGCAAAGGCGATCCGTTGCAGTTCACCGAGGACGAGGGCATCCGGGCAAACACCACTGCCGAGTCGTTGGCCGGCCTGAAACCGGCCTTCCGCAGTGACGGCACCATCACCGCCGGCTCGGCGTCGCAGATCTCGGACGGGGCCGCCGCGGTCGTGGTGATGAGCAAGGACAAGGCGCAGGAGATGGGTCTGTCGTGGCTGGCGGAGATCGGCGCTCACGGAGTCGTGGCCGGGCCCGATTCGACGCTGCAGTCCCAGCCCGCCAATGCCATCAAGAAGGCACTCGGCCGCGAGGGCATCACGGCTGACCAGCTCGATGTGGTCGAGATCAACGAGGCGTTCTCGGCGGTGGCACTGGCTTCCACGCGTGAACTCGGGATCGACCCCGAGATCGTCAACGTCAACGGCGGTGCGATCGCGGTGGGACATCCGATCGGCATGTCAGGCGCCCGGATCACGCTGCACGTGGCCCTGGAATTGGCGCGGCGCGGTTCGGGTTATGGCGTCGCGGCGCTGTGCGGCGCCGGGGGCCAGGGCGACGCACTGATTCTGCGGGCTGGCTAACCCAATGCTGACCACCGGTCAGCGTTGCTGGAAGCCCGGATTCGGTGCGCGTTGTGATGTTGCTCTCATGAGCCGACCAGGGACCTTGGTGGGGCCGACTTTCGGCCGGAATCGCCCGTGCGGGAGCCCCTACGCGACCGGGTGGATGGGTGGTCGGCGCGCATGACAGACTTGACGGCGTGACGCGTCCGAGATCCTCGATCGGGCCCGCCCTCGCCGGTGCGGTCGACCTGTCCGGTCTAAAGCAACGTGCCCAGCAGAGCCCTTCGGCCGCTGGTGCCGCGGGTCGGCCGACGCCGGCGGGGCCGGGGACCACCGAGGTCAATGAGGCCAATTTCGAAGCCGAGGTGCTGATCCGCTCGGACGAAGTGCCCGTGGTGGTCGCCCTGTGGTCGCCGCGCAGCGAGGCCTGCGTCGAGCTGGTCGACACGCTGTCCGGTCTGGCCGCCGCGGACGGTGGCAAATGGGCGCTGGCGACCGTCAACGTCGATGTGGCGCCACGGGTGGCCCAGATCTTCGGTGTCGAAGCCGTTCCCACCGTCGTGGCCCTGGCGGCCGGCCAGCCGCTGTCCAGCTTCCAAGGTTCGCAGCCCGCCGATCAGTTGCGCCGTTGGCTCGACCAGCTGCTGTCGGCGACGGCCGGAAAGCTCAAGGGCGCAACCGGTTCCGAGGACGAGGCCGAGGTCGACCCGGCCTTGGCCCAGGCTCGCCAGCAGCTGGAGGCCGGTGACTTCGAGGCGGCCAAGCAGTCCTACCAGGTGCTGCTGGACGCCAATCCGGACAGCGTCGAGGCCAAGGGTGCGATCCGTCAGATCGACTTCCTCACGCGCGCAACCACACAGCGTCCCGACGCGGTGACCGTCGCGGATGCCGCTCCGGGTGACATCGAGGCGGCCTTCGCGGCCGCGGACGTGGAGATCCTCAACCAGGACGTCACCGCGGCATTCGAGCGCTTGACGGCGTTGGTACGCAGCACATCCGGCGATGAGCGCACCCGAGTCCGAACCCGGCTGATCGAGTTGTTCGAACTCTTCGATCCCGCCGATCCTGAGGTCATCGCCGGTCGTCGAAACCTCGCCAACGCGCTCTACTGATTACTCGGGTTCCAGCCAAAGCGCCGACGTGGGCGGCAGCACCAGCAGCGCCGAGGCCGAACGACCATGCCAGGGGTCCTCGGTGGCGTCGACGCCGCCGAGATTGCCGATGCCGGACCCGTTGTAGTCCGTCGCGTCGGTGTTGAGCACCTCGCGCCAGCGACCGGCGCTGGGCAGGCCGAGTCGATAGCCGCTGTGCTCGGCGCCCGCGAAATTGAACACGCACGCCATCACCGAGCCGTCCTTGCCGTACCGCAGGAAGCTCAACACGTTATTGCCGGAATCATTGGCGTCGATCCAGGAATAGCCCTCCGGCGTCGTGTCGCGACTCCACAGCGCCGGACGGTCGCGGTAGATGGCATTGATGTCGCGCACGAAACGCAGTATGCCGTTGGAGAATCCCTGCTCGTCGAGCTGCCACCAATCCAAACCGTTTTGCTCGGACCACTCAGCGCGCTGGCCGAATTCCTGTCCCATGAACAACAATTGCTTACCAGGGTGGGCCCACTGATAGGCGAGCAGGCTGCGCAGCCCGGCGGCCTTGACGTGGTTGTTGCCCGGCATGCGGCCCCACAGTGTGCCCTTGCCGTGCACCACCTCGTCGTGACTGAGCGGCAGCACGTAGTTCTCGCTGAACGCATACAGCATCGAGAAGGTCATCTCGTGGTGGTGGTAGCTGCGGTGGATCGGGTCGCGGCTGATGTAGTCGAGCGTGTCGTGCATCCAGCCCATGTTCCACTTCATCGAAAAGCCAAGGCCGCCAAGGTTGGTCGGCCGCGTTACGCCCGGCCACGATGTCGACTCCTCGGCGATCGTGACGATGCCCGGCGCGGCCTTGTGCGCCGTGGCGTTCATTTCCTGCAGGAACTGCACCGCTTCGAGGTTTTCTCGCCCGCCGTAGATGTTGGGGGTCCAGCCGCCCTCGGGCCGCGAGTAGTCCAGGTAGAGCATCGAGGCCACCGCGTCCACCCGCAGACCGTCGATGTGGTATTCCTCGAGCCAGTACAGGGCGTTGGCGACCAGGAAGTTGCGTACCTCGCGGCGACCGAAGTCGAATACGTAAGTGCCCCAGTCGAGTTGCTCACCGCGCTTGGGGTCGGAGTGCTCGTAGAGGGGAGTGCCGTCGAAGCGGCCCAGCGCCCATGCGTCCTTGGGGAAGTGCGCCGGAACCCAGTCCACGATCACGCCGATGCCGGCCTGGTGTAGGGCGTCGACGAGCGCCCGGAAATCGTCGGGGGTGCCGAACCGCGATGTCGGCGCGTAGTACGACGTGACCTGATATCCCCACGATCCGGCGAAGGGGTGCTCGGCCACCGGCAGTAGCTCTACGTGGGTAAAGCCATGCTCCACAACGTAATCCGTCAGCTCGGTGGCGAGTTGGCGGTAGCTGAGTCCGGGCCGCCACGAGCCGAGATGCACCTCGTAGGTGCTCATCGGTTCGAACACCGGGTTGCGCTGGGCGCGCTGCGTCATCCAGTCCGCGTCGGTCCAGGTGAACTCGCTCGTCGTCACCCGCGACGCGGTGTGCGGAGGCACCTCCGTGGCGAAGGCGAACGGATCGGCCCGTTCGGTGACGACGCCGTCGGCCCCGTGCACGCGGAACTTGTACAGGCCGTCCGTCGCGAACCCGGGCCAGAACAGCTCCCAGACCCCGGTGGAGCCCAGCGCCCGCATCGGAGCCTCGGTACCGGTCCAGCCGTTGAACTCGCCGATCAGGCTGATGCCCTTGGCGTTAGGCGCCCACACCGCGAACGACACACCGTCGACGACGCCGTCGGCCGTGGTGAAGGAGCGGGGGTGGGCACCGAGGACTTCCCAGAGTCGCTCGTGGCGGCCCTCGGAGAACAGGTGCAGGTCGACCTCGCCCAGCGTGGGCAGGAAGCGGTAAGCGTCGGCGGTCACGTGCGCGCCGGAACCGTAGTCAACCTTGAGCCGGTAATCAATCAGGTTCGTGAACGGCAACGCGACGGCGAACAATCCGGCTTCGACGTGCTCCATTGCGAACTCGTCGGCACCCACTAGCGCGACGACTTCCTGCGCATGCGGGCGGAAGGCCCGGATCACCGTGTGGTCGCCGTACTCGTGCGCGCCCAGGATGCTGTGCGGGTTGTGGTGGGTGCCGCTCACCAGCCGGCCCAAGTCGCCCGGGTCGGGCGCCAGGTGCGTTCTATCGGTTCGGCTCTCGGTTCGACTCATGCTGGTATCCCCTTCCGGGCCCTCTTACCTCCTGCGCAGCAACGTGATTCGAGACTCCTGCGGGATGATTGGCATATTGATGATGTGGGCGACGGCCTGACCGGGATCGATGCGAATGAAATTAGACTGCCCCCACTGGAATTCCTGGCCGGTTATCTCATCGCGTACCCAAAACCGCTCATAGGGCTCCATACCCAATGCCGCCATGTCTAACCACAAGATGCCCTCTTCAGGGCCGAATGCGTTGAGCGTCACCACCACCAGCACACAGTCGCCGGTGGCCGGGTCGAACTTGCTGTAGGCCAGCAACGCGTCGTTGTCCACCCCGTGGAAGTAGATGGTGCGCAGCTGCGCAAGCGCGGGATGGACCCGGCGAATCGCGTTGAGCTGCTTGAGAAATGGTTCCAGCGACCGGCCCTCGGCGCGCGCCGCCGCGTAGTCGCGGGGCCGCAATTCGTACTTCTCCGAGTCGAGGTATTCCTCGCTGCCTTCGCGTACCGCGCGGTGCTCGAACAGCTCGTAGCCGGAGTAGACACCCCAAGCCGGACTCATGGTCGCGGCCAGCACCGCGCGGATGGCGAACATGCCCGGGCCGTTGTGCTGCAGTATCGCGTGCAGGATGTCGGGCGTGTTCACGAACAGATTCGGCCGCCGGAAGTCCGCAAGAGCGGCGATGTCGTTGCCGAATTCGGTGAGTTCCCATTTGGCGGTGCGCCAGGTGAAGTAGCTGTAGGACTGGGTGAAGCCGAGCTTGGCCAGGCCGTACTGCCGGGCCGGCGGGGTGAAGGCCTCGGACAGGAACAGCACATCGGGGTCGGAGTCCTTGACCTGACCGATCAGCCACGCCCAGAAGTCGGGCGGCTTGGTGTGCGGATTGTCGACCCGAAAGAACTTGATGCCGTGGTCAACCCAGTGCCGGACCACGCGCAACACTTCGTCGTAGAGCCCTGCGGGATCGTTGTCGAAATTGATCGGATAGATGTCCTGGTACTTCTTCGGCGGGTTCTCCGCGTAAGCGATGGTGCCGTCCGGCAACTCGGTGAACCACCGCCGGTGTTCGCGCGCCCACGGGTGATCCGGGGCGCACTGCAGCGCCAGGTCCAAGGCGACTTCCATGCCCAGATCCCGGGCCGCGGCGACGAAATTGTCGAAGTCCTCGATCGTGCCCAGCTCCGGGTGAATCGCGTCGTGGCCGCCCTCGTCGCTACCGATTGCCCAGGGCGAGCCCACGTCGCCGGGAGCGGCGGTGGGGGAGTTGTTGCGCCCCTTGCGATGTACCTTGCCGATCGGATGGATCGGCGGCAGATACACGACGTCGAAGCCCATCTCGGCGATGCGCGGAAGGTCCGCGGCCGCCGTCGCGAACGTGCCGTGCACCGGTTTTCCGTCGGCGTCCCAGCCGCCGGTTGACCGCGGGAACATCTCGTACCAGGAGCCGAAGCGGGCCAGTGGCCGGTCCACCCAGATGCCGTACTGCTCGCCACGGGTGACGATCTCCCGCAGCGGATAGGCGTCGAGGATTTCCTCGATATCGGGCGCCAGCGCCAGCGCGGTGCGTGTCACCGGATCTCCCGGGGCTCGCAACGCCGCGGCGGCGGCCAGCAGCGGCTCACGAATCGTGCGCGGCACCCCGGTGGCGGCGCGCTCGAGCAAACCGGCGCCCACCAACAGGTCGTTGGACAGTTCCTTCTCACCCTGGCCGGCATCCAGCTTGGCCAGCAGACCGTGCCGCCAGGTGTGGATGGGGTCACCCCAGCCGTCCACACGATAGGTCCACAGCCCGACCCGGTCGGGCGTGAACTGACCATGGAACACATAAGGCTCGAGGCCCATCGTCATCGGCAGCTGCAGGGGCTTGACCCGCTCGCGCGGCTCGGCATCCAACGCAGGCAGCGGCTTCTCGGGGGCCTGTACCGCCGTCACCCGGCGCGTCTCGGTGACCTGCGGGTAGCGCGTCCCCAGGTAGCGGACTACCAGGGTGGCCGCGACTGCGTCGTGGCCTTCTCGCCACACCGCGGCGCTGACTGGGACCGTCTCACCGACCACCGCTTTGGCGGGGTACGCGCCGCAAGAAACGACGGGTGCGACGTTATCGATCTCGACGCGACCGGGCACCACCACTCCGTTCCGTCCGATTGGTTGCGGGCAAACCGCGGATTGTGCTGCGGCGCGGACTGCCTGCCGTCTGAAGAAACATCGTCTCGTGGGGAAATTTCATGTATTGGGGGAGCGTCTTTGCGGCCCCAGTTACTACCCGTACCCACCCTAGTGTCTGGTCACACACGACCGGTTGGCGGACGTCGAAGACTGACCCTGCGAGCCCGCCAATCCTAAGTAAGGTTGTCTTGCGTGAAAGCTCTCCGCCGCTTTACGGTCCGCGCCCACCTGCCCGAGCGGCTCGCCGCACTCGAACAGCTGTCCATCAATCTGCGATGGTCCTGGGACAAGGCAACGCAAGACTTGTTCGCGAGTATCGATCCGACGCTGTGGGTGAATTGCGGCAGCGATCCGGTGGCGCTGCTGGGTGCGGTCAACCCCGCCCGTCTCGACGAATTGGCGCTCGACGAGGGGTTTTTGCGCTGGCTCGACGAGCTGTCCGCCGACTTGAACGACTACCTGAGCCGCCCGCGGTGGTACCAGCAGCAGCAGGAAGCCGGTATCGCGATGCCGACCGGTATCGCGTATTTCTCGATGGAGTTCGGCGTCGCCGAGGTGCTGCCCAACTACTCGGGCGGCCTGGGCATCCTGGCCGGCGATCACCTCAAGTCCGCGTCCGATCTGGGCGTGCCGCTGATCGCCGTCGGCCTGTACTACCGCTCGGGGTACTTCCGGCAGTCGCTGAGCGCGGAAGGCTGGCAGAACGAGACCTACCCGTCGCTGGATCCGCACGGGCTTCCGCTGCGGCTGCTCACCGATGCCGCCGGGGATCCGGCGTTGGTCGAACTGACGCTGCCCGATTCCGCGCGCCTTTCCGCCCGGATCTGGGTGGCTCAGGTAGGCCGGGTTCCGCTGCTGCTGCTGGATTCCGACGTCCCCGAGAACGAGCACGAGCTGCGCAGCGTCACCGACCGGCTGTACGGCGGCGACCAGGAACACCGGATGCGCCAGGAGATCCTGGCCGGGATCGGCGGCGTGCGAGCGATCCGCGCGTTCACCGCGATCGAGGGCCTGCCCGCTCCCGAGGTGTTCCACATGAACGAGGGGCACGCCGGGTTCCTCGGCGTGGAGCGTATTCGCGAGCTGATCGCCGAGCAGGGGCTGGACTTCGACACCGCCCTGACGGTGGTGCGGTCGGCCACCGTGTTCACCACCCACACGCCGGTGCCAGCGGGTATCGACCGCTTCCCGGTCGAGATGGTGCGGCTGTACTTCGACGACCACTCCGACGAGGCTTCCGGCGATCGCACGCCCGCGTTGCTGCCGGGCGTGCCGATCGATCGGGTGCTCGCGCTCGGCGCCGAAGACGATGAGACCAAATTCAACATGGCGCACATGGGGCTGCGGCTCGCGCAACGCGCCAACGGTGTCTCGCTGCTGCACGGCCGCGTCAGCCGGGGCATGTTCAACGAACTCTGGCCGGGATTCGACCGCGCCGAGGTGCCGATCGGGTCGATCACCAACGGCGTGCACGCCCGCACGTGGGCGGCGCCGCAATGGCTGCAGCTGGGCCGCGAGCTGGCCGGTCCGGACGACGCGGCGTTCAGCGATCCGGGGGTGTGGTTGCGGCTGCGGGAAGTCGACGCCGGTCATCTGTGGTGGATCCGCTCCCAACTGCGTGCGCTGCTGGTCGACGACGTCCGGCGGCGGTTGCGCCGCTCGTGGCTGGAGCGCGGTGCGCCGCATGCTGAATTAGGTTGGATCACAGAGGCTTTCGATCCGGACGTGCTCACCGTCGGCTTTGCTCGCCGGGTGCCGACGTACAAGCGGTTGACGCTGATGCTGAGCGACCCCGACCGCCTCGAGCGCCTGCTGCTCAATGAGGATCGCCCGATTCAGCTGATCGTCGCCGGGAAGTCACACCCGGCCGACGACGGGGGCAAGGCCTTGATTCAGCAGGTCGTGCGCTTCGCCGATCGGCCCGAGGTGCGCCACCGCATCGCGTTCCTGCCCGACTACGACATGTCCATGGCCCGGCTGCTGTACTGGGGCTGCGACGTCTGGCTGAACAACCCGCTGCGGCCCCTGGAGGCTTGCGGCACTTCGGGAATGAAGAGCGCGCTCAACGGCGGGTTGAACTTGTCCATCCGTGACGGCTGGTGGGACGAATGGTACGACGGCGAAAACGGTTGGGAGATACCGTCGGCAGACGGAGTGAGCGACGAGGAGCGCCGCGACGAGCTGGAGTCCAGCGCCCTGTACGGCCTGCTCGAACAAGCAGTGGCGCCGAAGTTCTACGAGCGCAATGAACACGGGGTGCCGCCGCGCTGGATCGAAATGGTCCGGCACACCTTGCAAACGCTCGGGCCCAAGGTGCTCGCTTCCCGGATGGTGCGCGACTACGTCGAGCAGTACTACACGCCGGCGGCGCAGTCGCTGCGCAAGACCGTTGCCGACGCCGGCGAGGGCGCTTTCGGCGCCGCGCGTGAGCTGGCCGACTACCGGCGGCGTGCCGCGCAGGCGTGGCCGAAGGTCGCGATCACCGACGTCGATTCCACCGGTCTGCCCGACACTCCGGTGCTCGGCTCGAAGCTCACACTGACAGCGACTGTGCAGCTGGCCGGTCTGGCGCCCGACGAGGTCACCGTGGAGGCGATGGTGGGCCGCGTCGATTCCGGCGATGCACTGCTGGACCCGGTCACCGTCGAAATGTCCTACGCCGGAACGGCCGAAGGCGGCAACCAGGTCTTCACGACGACGACTTCATTGCCGGTGGCGGGGGCGGTCGGATACACCGTTCGGGTGCTGCCGTATCACCCGTTGCTCGCCGCCAGTGACGAGCTCGGCCTGGTCGCGCTCGCCGGTTAGGCGTCGGGCGCGGCGCGCAGGCGCTGCAAGGCGCCGCGGACCTGCTCGGCGTCGGTGGTCTGCCAAAACGGCGGCAGCGACGCGCGCAGGTAGCCGCCGTAGCCGGCGGTGACCATCCGCGAGTCGAGCACCGCCACCACTCCGCGGTCGGTGTCGCGGCGCAGCAGCCGTCCCGAGCCCTGCGCGAGCAGCAGCGCCGCATGATTGGCCGCGACGGCCATGAATCCGTTGCCGCCGCGAGCGGCCACCGCGCGCTGGCGGGCACCCAGCAGCGGGTCGTCGGGACGCGGGAAGGGGATGCGGTCGATCAGCACCAGCGACAGCGACGGCCCGGGCACGTCGACGCCCTGCCATAGCGACAGCGTGCCGAACAGCGAGGTCTCGGGGTCGGCGCTGAATTGCTCGACCAACGCCGAGGTACTGTCGTCGCCCTGGCACAACACCGGCGTGGACAGCCGTTCGCGCATGGCATCGGCGGCGGCCCGGGCGGCGCGCATCGACGAGAACAGGCCCAGGGTGCGACCGCCGGCCGCGGTGATCAGTTCGGCGATCTCGTTCAGCTGCTCGGCCGAGCCGGTGCCGTCACGGCCGGGCGGCGGCAGATGTTTTGCCACGTAGAGGATTCCGGCCTTCGCGTGCTCAAACGGCGATCCGACGTCGAGACCCCGCCAGGGTGGGCGATCCGTCGCGTCGTCGGGTCCGGTCTCGGTTCCTTTGAGGCCCCACGCCGAGGCCATCGCGTCGAAGGATCCACCGATCGTCAGCGTGGCGGAGGTCAGCACCGTCGTCGACCGCGAGAACACATGGTTGCGCAGCAGGCCGGCCACCGTCAGCGGTGCCACCCGCAGCACGGGGCGCGTCGAGCCGCGGTTGTCCTCGTGGTCCAGCCACACCACCTCGGTGCGATCGGGGATCGCGGGCCCGAACGACGTCAGGATCCGCGACACGGTATCGGAGATCTCGCTGAGTGCCGCAACGGCTTCGGCGCGCGCCGCGGCCGCCTTGGCGTCGCTGGTGGTGTCGATGTCGGCGCGCGCGGCGCTGGCCACGTCGCGCAGTGCCCGCAGGTATGTCGCCAGCTCGTCGTCGAGGTGATCGATGCGCCCCGGCGTGGCGTCGTGGATCGCCGCGGCGAAGGTTGCGGTCGTCGCCTCCAGGCGTCCGACCAGTTCCGGGTTCACCAATCGGGTGATCCGCCGCGCGGCGACCCCGAGCGCGGCCGACGTCAACTCCGCGGTCGCCACCGACGTCACCCGGTCGACCAACTCGTGCGCCTCGTCGACCACCAACAGCGAATGTTCGGGCAGCACTGTCGATTCCGATACCGCGTCGATGGCCAGCAGGGCGTGATTGGTGACGACGACGTCGGCGACACCGGCGCGCCCGCGGGCACGCTCGGAGAAGCACTCGGAGCCGAACGGGCAGCGGGCCACCCCGAGGCATTCCCGCGCCGAGACGCTGACCTGCGACCAGGATCGGTCCGGCACACCGGGTTTGAGGTCGTCGCGGTCACCGGAATCCGTCGTCGAGGCCCAGGCGGTGAGCCGCTGCACGTCGCGCCCCAGGGCACTGGCCGCCATCGGATTGAACAGCTCCTCCTGGGGCCGACCCTCGTCGCCGTCGGGCTCTTCGGCGGAGCCGTTGTGAATCTTGTTCAGGCACAAATAATTTCGCCTTCCTTTGAGCAGCGCGAATTGCGGCGGGTGCGGCAGCGCGTCGGCAAGCGACTCGGCCAGCCGCGGCAGGTCGCGGTCCACGAGCTGGCGTTGCAGGGCGATCGTGGCCGTGGAAACCACGACCGGTTCCTCATCGGCGATCGCATGCACGATCGCCGGAATCAAGTACGCCAGCGACTTGCCGGTCCCGGTGCCCGCCTGCACGGCGAGGTGCTCACCGGTTTCGAATGCGCGCGCGACCGCCGTGGCCATCTCCAGCTGGCCGCTGCGTTCGCTGCCGCCGAGCGCGGCCACGGCGATGGCCAGCAGCTCGGGCACAGAGAGGTCTGGCGTGATAACTCCCTTGGTTGCGCGCGGATTCGGCTAGCTCGACGGTATCGATCAGACCGGGATGCGCGTCGTCGGAATCGCCGGTTCACCGTCCGCCAATTTCAGGCCTTCCCAGGGCAGGCTGTGCAACCCGGATGCCACCAGGTCCCGGGCGGCGGCCAGGGCCACGCCGTCGGTACCCGCGACCACCTCGCCGCCGCGGACGAGCGGGGTGGTCAGTACCCGGAACGGTTCCGTGGTCGCCGGGGGCCGGCCGGCGGGGTGCACGATCTCTTCGATGATCGTGCCGGTCGGGCGGGACAGTCGCAGCGCTTCTTTGTGGCCACCCTGGGATTCCTTGTGGCTGCTGCGTTTTTGCACCGGTATGCCGTCGACTTCGACCAGCTTGTAGACCATGCCCGCGGTCGGGGCACCCGAGCCGGTCACCACCGAGGTGCCGGCGCCGTAGCTGTCCACCGGCTCGGCCCGCAGCGCGGCGATGGAGAACTCGTCGAGATCGCCGGACACGACGATGCGGGTGCGGGTGGCGCCCAGCCGGTCGAGCTGCTCGCGCACCTGGCGGGCCAGCACGCCGAGCTCGCCGGAGTCCAGTCGCACCGCGCCGAGCGCCGCGCCGGCGGCGGCCACGGCGTTGGTCACGCCGGTCGTCACGTCGTAGGTATCCACCAGCAGCGTGGTGTTCACGCCCAGCGCGTCGACCTGGGCCCGAAATGCCGCGAGCTCGTCGGGCCCACCCGCGCCGGTGTGCAGCATCGTGAACGCGTGCGCGGCGGTGCCCTCGGTGGGTACGCCGTAGCGACGCTCTGCTTCGAGGTTCGACGACGCGGCGAAACCGGCGATATAGGCCGCGCGGGCTGCGGCGACGGCGGACTGTTCGTGGGTTCGCCGCGATCCCATTTCGATCAGCGGGCGCCCGGCGGCCGCACTCACCATGCGTGCCGCCGCGGAGGCGATCGCCGTGTCGTGGTTGAAGATCGACAGCGCCAGCGTTTCGAGCAGCACGCATTCGGCGAAGCTGCCGCGCACCGACAGCACCGGCGAGCCCGGAAAGTAGAGCTCGCCTTCGGCGTAGCCGTCGATATCACCGGTGAACCGGAAATCGCGGAGATAACCCAAGGTCTCAGCGTCGAGGAATTGCGCCATCAGCTGGCACGCGTCGTCGTCGAACCTGAACTGTGGCAAGAGCTCCAGCAAACGGCCGGTGCCGGCGACCACGCCGTAGCGCCGACCCCCGGGAAGGCGGCGGGCGAACAGTTCGAACGTGGTCCGGCGCTCTGCCGTGCCGTCGCGCAGCGCCGCTGCCAGCATCGTCAGCTCGTACTTATCGATCAACAGCCCAGCTAAGGCCGGCTCGTTCATTCCGCAACGGTAACGGCTGGCGTCGGGGGGCCGGTCTCTCGGTATCCTGGAGGCCATGGTTGCTGCGTCAGCGCCCACCAAGCCCGGCACCACCGGGCAACGGGAGACCGCTCCCGTCGAGGTCACCGCCAGTCCCTGGGTCACCGTGGTGTGGGACGACCCGGTCAATTTGATGACCTACGTGACGTATGTGTTCCAGAAATTGTTCGGCTACAGCGAGCCGCATGCCACCAAACTGATGCTGCAGGTGCATAACGAAGGCAAGGCAGTGGTGTCGGCGGGTAGTCGTGAGTCGATGGAAGTTGACGTGTCCAAGCTGCACGCCGCCGGTTTGTGGGCGACGCTGCAGCAGGACCGCTGAGATTCGAGGGGCATCCGGGATTTCCTGTGCGCAAATGGAAGCGGGTTGAGACCGCCGACGGTCCCCGTTTCCGGTCCTCATTGGCTCCGCACGAGGCGGAGCTGCTGAAGAATCTGGTGGGCGCGTTGATCGGCTTGCTCGACGAGCGCGAATCCTCTTCGCCGCCAGACGAACTCGAGGAGATCACCGGCATCAAGACCGGAAATTCGGAGCCGCCGCGAGATCCGACGCTGCGCCGGCTGCTGCCGGACTTCTTCCGGCCCGACGACGAGGACGCGTCGAGCATCGGGTCGCAAACACCCGAAGGCCTCAACTCCGCGCTGCGCAGTCTGCACGAGCCGGAGATTATCGACACCAAACGTGTTGCGGCACAGCAGTTGTTGCGCACAATTCCGGATAGCGGCGGACGGTTCGAGCTGAGCGAGGACCAGGCCAACGCCTGGATCTCGGCCGTCAACGACATTCGGCTGGCGCTGGGAGTCATGCTCGAAATCGGGCCAAACGGGCCGGAACGGCTGCCGGCCGACCATCCGATGGCCACCCACTTCGACGTCTACCAGTGGCTGACCGTGCTGCAGGAATACCTGGTGTTGGTGCTGATGGGACCGCGGTCATCTTGATGGGCGCCGGATGAACGCGCTCACCGATGTCGGGGGCATCCGCGTCGGCCACTATCAGCGCCTGGATCCGGACGCGGCGTTAGGCGCCGGGTGGGCCAGCGGCGTGACCGTCGTGTTGACCCCGCCGGGGACGGTCGGCGCGGTCGATTGCCGCGGCGGCGCGCCCGGCACCCGGGAGACCGATCTGCTGGACCCGGCCAACACGGTGCGGTTCGTCGACGCGGTCCTGCTGGCCGGCGGCAGCGCCTACGGTTTGGCGGCCGCCGACGGCGTGATGCGCTGGCTGGAGGAACACGAGCGCGGCGTGGCGATGAAGGGCGGACTGGTGCCCATCGTCCCGGGCGCGGTGATCTTCGACCTGCCGGTCGGAGGTTGGCATTGCCGGCCGACGGCGAAGTTCGGCTACGCGGCCTGCGAGGCCGCCGGCGCGACGGTGGCCGTCGGCACGGTCGGCGCCGGGGTGGGCGCGCGGGCGGGCGTGCTCAAGGGCGGCATCGGCACGGCGTCGACGACGCTGCCGTCGGGCGTCACCGTCGGCGCGGTCGTCGCGGTCAATTCCGCCGGCGAGGTCGTCGACCGGACCACCGGCCTGCCGTGGATGGCGGATGCGATCAAGGAGTTCGCGTTGACGCCGCCGCCGCCCGACCAGATCGACGCGCTCGCGCAGCTGCCTTCGCCGCTGGAACCGCTGAACACGACGATCGCGGTGGTCGCGACCGACGCGGCGCTGAGCTCCGCGGGATGCCGGCGCGTCGCGATCGCCGCCCAGGACGGCCTGGCCCGCGCCATCCGCCCGGCGCACACCCCGCTGGACGGCGACACCGTGTTCGCGCTGGCGACCGGGGCGGTCGAGGTGCCCCCGCCGGCCGATGCGCCCGCGGCCATGTCGCCGGAGACGCGGCTGGTCACCGAGGTGGGCGCGGCCGCGGCCGATTGCCTGGCCCGTGCGGTGCTGATCGGTGTGTTGTCGGCCGGGTCGGTCGCCGGAATACCGACCTACCGCGACGCCTTGCCCGGTGCGTTCCGGACAGGGAGCTGACGTGTTGGTGATCCGCGCCGGCTCGCTGGACGCGGTCCGTCACACCCGCGAGCCGGTGGAGTCCGAGGGCATCGACCGGCGCCTATGCCGGTAGCCTGGATGATGCCGAGGACGCTCTGGAAGGGCAGTTATGGGCATGAGCCCGAGACAGCAACGCGTACCCGCTACACGGAAAAAGCGGTCCGAGTGGGTGGTGGGCGGGGCCACCATCCTCACCTTTGTCGCGCTGCTCTACCTGATCGAACTGTTCGACCAACTGTCGCGGCATTCCCTGGACGCAAACGGCATCAGGCCGCTGGAAACCGACGGCCTGTGGGGGATCGTCTTCGCACCCGTGCTGCACGCCAACTGGCAGCACCTGATGGCAAATACCGTTCCCCTGCTAGTGCTCGGATTTTTGATGACCCTGGCCGGGTTGTCCCGCTTCGTGTGGGCGACCGCGATCGTGTGGATCCTGGGCGGCTTCGGCACCTGGCTGATCGGCAACTGGGGCAGCAACTGCGGGCCGACGGACCATATCGGGGCCTCCGGGCTGATCTTCGGCTGGCTGGCCTTTCTGCTGGTCTTCGGGATATTCGTGCGCCGGTTCGTCGACATCGTCATCGGCCTGGTGGTGCTGTTCATCTACGGTGGCGTGCTGCTCGGCGCGATGCCCGTGCTCGGTCAATGCGGCGGGGTGTCCTGGCAGGGCCACCTGTGTGGCGCCATCGCCGGCGTCGTCGCCGCGTATGTGTTGTCCGGTCCCGAACGTAAGGCCAGGGCGAAGCGAAAAGCCGGCACGCACTCATGAGCTCGCGGTTAGCGCCCGTCGGGATCTTCGACTCCGGCGTCGGGGGACTGACGGTGGCCCGCGCGATCATCGACCAACTGCCGGACGAGGACATCGTCTACGTCGGTGACACCGGCAACGGCCCCTACGGCCCGCTCACCATTCCCGAGGTGCGCGCCCACGCCCTGGCCATCGGTGACGATCTGGTCGGCCGCGGGGTGAAGGCGTTGGTGATCGCCTGCAACACCGCGTCGGCGGCCTGCCTGCGCGATGCCCGCGAACGCTACGACGTGCCCGTCGTCGAGGTGATCCTGCCGGCCGTGCGCCGCGCCGTGGCCACCACCCGCAACGGCCGCATCGGCGTGATCGGCACCCAGGCCACCATCACGTCGCACGCCTACCAGGACGCGTTCGCCGCCGCCCGTGACACCGAGATCACCGCGGTGGCCTGCCCGCGCTTCGTCGACTTCGTCGAGCGCGGCGTGACGAGCGGGCGTCAGGTCCTGGGACTGGCCGAGGGATACCTGGAGCCGCTGCAACGCGCTCAGGTCGACACGCTGGTGCTGGGCTGCACGCACTACCCGCTGCTATCGGGGTTGATTCAGCTGGCAATGGGCGAAAACGTGACGCTCGTTTCCAGCGCCGAGGAAACCGCCAAGGAAGTGCTCCGGGTGCTCACCGAACAGGATTTGCTGCGCCCGCATGACGCGCCGCCGGCGACGCGAGTCTTCGAAGCCACCGGCGACCCCGATGCCTTCACCAAACTGGCGGCGCGATTCCTGGGGCCCGCCGTCAGCGGCGTCCGGCCGGTGCACCGCTCGCCGATTGGCTAGCCGGCAGAAGATTCTCATCACATCAATCACGCGATGTTTTTCTCACGGCGCTTCCGGGCATGGCACAGTAGTGCCTGTGCGAATAACCGTGCTCGGCTGCTCGGGCAGCGTGGTCGGTCCGGACTCGCCAGCGTCGGGATATTTGCTTCGGGCTCCGGACACTCCGCCGCTGGTCCTGGACTTTGGCGGGGGTGTGCTCGGCGCCTTACAGCGCCACGCCGACCCGGCTTCCGTGCACGTGCTGTTGTCCCATCTGCATGCCGACCATTGCCTGGATATGCCGGGGCTGTTCGTGTGGCGCCGCTACCACCCCTCGTCGCGTCCGCTCGGCAAGGCGATGTTGTACGGCCCCAGCGACACCTGGTCGCGGTTGGGCGCCGCGTCGTCGCCCTACGGCGGTGAAATCGACGACTGCTCGGACATATTCGACGTCCGTCACTGGGTCGACGGCGAGCCGGTCGAAGTCGGGGCACTGTCCGTGACACCACGCGTTGTCGCACATCCCACCGAGTCCTACGGCTTGCGGATCACCGATCCCAGCGGAGCGTCGTTCGTCTACAGCGGGGACACCGGAGTCTGCGATCAGCTCGTCGAGCTGGCTCGCGACGCCGACGTGTTCCTGTGCGAGGCGTCCTGGACGCACGCGCCGGATCGCCCGCCCGACCTGCACCTGTCGGGCACCGAAGCCGGCCGGGTCGCGGCACAGGCCGGCGTCCGCGAGCTGCTGCTGACCCACATACCGCCGTGGACCTCGCGGGAGGACGTGATCAGCGAGGCCAAGGCCGAGTTCGACGGTCCCGTGCACGCCGTGGTGTGCAACGAGACATTCGACGTTCGGCACTCCGAACGAGTCTGATTCAGCCGACCTGCCTGCGTGACGGACCGGCGGGCCAGGGTGGCTAGGGTGATTGGGTGTCAAAACGAGAAGACGGTCGCAATGACGACGAGCTTCGCCCGGTGGTCATCACGCGGGGCTTCACCGAGAATCCCGCGGGTTCGGTCCTGATCGGATTTGGTGGAACCAAAGTCCTGTGCACCGCGAGCGTCACCGAGGGAGTACCGCGCTGGCGCAAGGGGACTGGATTGGGCTGGCTGACCGCGGAGTACGCCATGCTGCCGTCGGCCACCCACACTCGCTCCGACCGGGAATCGGTGAAGGGCCGGCTGTCCGGGCGCACCCAGGAAATCAGTCGGCTGATCGGTCGATCGCTGCGCGCGTGCATCGATCTGGCGGCGTTGGGGGAGAACACGATCGCCGTCGATTGCGATGTGCTGCAGGCCGACGGCGGTACCCGCACGGCGGCGATCACGGGTGCCTACGTGGCGCTGGCCGACGCGGTCACCTACCTGTCGGCGGCGGGCAAGCTGTCGGATCCGCGGCCGTTGTCGTGCGCGATCGCGGCGGTCAGCGTCGGTGTGGTCGACGGCAGGGTCCGCGTCGACCTGCCCTACGAGGAGGACTCGCGCGCCGAGGTCGACATGAACGTCGTCGCCACCGACACCGGAACCCTGGTCGAAATCCAGGGCACCGGCGAGGGTGCGACCTTCCCGCGCTCGACGCTGGACAAGCTGCTCGATATGGCGCTCGGCGCGTGCGACACACTGTTCGCCGCCCAGCGCGAGGCGCTGGAGTTGCCGTACCCGGGCGTGTTGCCCGAAGGCCCGAACTCCCCGAAGGCGTTCGGCAGCTGACCGTGCCGGATGGTGACGACCCGCCGCGCCCGGCTTCGCCGCCCTTGCGATCGTCACGGCTGCTGGTCGCCAGCCGCAACCCCAAGAAGCTGGCCGAACTGCGCCGGGTGCTGGACGGCGCCGGCCTGTCGGAGCTCACGCTGGTGTCGCTCAACGACGTGGCGCCCTTCGACGAGGCGCCGGAAACCGGTGCGACGTTCGAGGACAACGCCTTGGCCAAGGCGCGAGATGCGTTCGCGGCCACCGGGTTAGCGACCGTCGCGGACGATTCCGGTCTGGAGGTGGCGGCGCTGCGTGGTATGCCCGGCGTGCTGTCGGCGCGTTGGGCGGGCGCTCACGGCGACGACGCCGCCAACACCGCGCTGCTGCTTGCCCAATTGCGTGATGTGCCCGACGAACGGCGTTCCGCGGCATTTGTGTCCGCTTGCGCGCTGGTGTCGGGCAGTGGCGAAGTCGTCGTCCGCGGCGAGTGGCCGGGCACGATCGCCCGCGAGCCGCGCGGCGACGGCGGCTTCGGCTACGACCCGGTGTTCATCCCGGTTGGCTTTGCGCGCACCGCGGCGGAATTGAGTCCCGCGGAGAAGGACGCGGCCTCGCATCGTGGTCGCGCGCTGGCGCTGTTGCTGCCCGCCCTGCGCGCGTTGGCCTGAGCGCAGTCGGCCTACAACCCGAAGCGGGCCTTGATGTCCTTGGTCTGGAAGTGCTCGACGATGATGCCCAGCAGCGGGATGGTGCCCGCCAGCAGCACGCCGATGGTCTTGCCGATCGGCCAGCGGACCTTGATGGCCAGATTGAAAGCCGTTAGCACGTAAGCGAAATACACCCAGCCGTGCACGATCCCGATCCACCGGATCTCGTGGTGGAACACCAGATGGGAGACGATCTCGTAGCACAGTGCGATCAGCCACAGACCCGTCGTCCACGTCATGATCCGGTAGCCGAGCAGGGCGGGGCGGATGCGGTCGGCGGAGACGGCCGCGCTGGTTTCGGAGGGTGTCTCGGGCGTGGTCATGCGGTGGTCCTCTTCTGCTTTTCGGCATCTTCGGCTGCGAGCTGGGCCAGGTAAGCGTTGTACTCCCGCAAGGCGGGGTCGTCGTCGGACGGTTGCTCCGCGGGCGCGCGCCGCTCGGGCAGCAGCCCGGCCGGGATCTCGGTGACCGCCCCGTGGTTGCGTGGCTCCGGCGGTGCCTGTTCGTAGCGGACGAAGTTGCGGTACGCATAGACGCAGAACCACGCGAACAACGGCCACTGTAATGCGTAGCCGAGGTTTTGGAACGTGCCCGACGGGGACTCGAAGCGTGTCCATTGCCACCAGCCCAAGGCCAGGCAGCCACCGGCCGCAACGATCGCCAAAGCGATCAGTGCGGGCCGATGATGGCGCTTGCGACGGGCCTCACTGGACACCCCTCGACGGTACCGCGCGCTCTTGACGCCCCGTGACGGCAGCGCGGTGGGTTCGCTGAGCGGCCGATGTGGCGAAGCTCTCACCGCTCAATAAAAGGCTAGCCTTGCCTTACTTGGGCGGGTAAGGTCCCTCGCCATGGCCTCCTCTTCCGACGCGGTGACCACTGCGCTGCAAAGCATTCTGCGTGACGATCTCAACGTCGACATGGCCCGGGTTACGCCGGACGCCAGGCTGGTCGACGATGTCGGGTTGGATTCGGTGGCCTTTGCTGTAGGCATGGTCGCCATCGAAGAGCGGCTCGGCGTCGCGCTGTCCGAGGAAGAGCTACTGAACTGCGACACGGTCGGCGATCTGGACGCGGCGATCGCGGCGAAAACTTCGTAATGAGCGATCTCGCGGCGGCGATCACGCGGTCGATGCAGACCGCAACCTCCGAATTGGCTGTCTTCGACAAGGCGACATCGGACTGGAAGCGGATCCCGTGGCCGGAAGTGCACGGGTTAGCCGAAGGGGTCGCGGCCTGGCTCCTTGACCATGACCGACCCGCCGCGGTCGGTCTGGTCGGCGAGCCGACCGTGAGTTCATCGCCGCGATCCAGGGTTCGTGGCTGACCGGCGCGGCCATCTCGATCCTGCCGGGACCGGTCAGAGGCGCGCACTCGCAGCACTGGGCGGAGTCGACGCTGACCCGGTTTGCCGGCATCGGGGTGGGCGCTGTACTAAGCCACGGCCCGCACTTGGAAAGTCTGCGAGCGGCTGCGCGCGCGGGCATCATCACCGACGACCTCGCCACCGCGGCGCGCACCAACCGCTCGGCTTCGGGCATCCCGCACGCCGACACGATTGGCCCGGCCATCCTGCAGGGCACGGCGGGATCGACCGGATCGCCCAAAACCGCGATGCTGTCGCCGGGTGCCGTGCTCAGCAACATGCGCGGTCTCGATCAGCGATTCACCTTCGACCCGTCCCGTGACGTTGTTTGCTCATGGCTGCCGCTGTTTCACGACATGGGGCTTACCTGCGTACTGGCCTCGACGCTGGCCGGGATGCCACTGTGGCTGTCTTCGCCGACGGCGTTCTCCGCATCGCCGTTCGAGTGGCTGAAGTGGCTCTCGGAAAGCCGTGCGTCGATCACCGCCGCGCCCAACCTCGCCTACAACATCCTCGGCATGTACGCGGCGCTGGTGTCCGACGTCGATCTCAGCGCCATGCGGGTCGCGATCAACGGGGGCGAACCGGTGGACTGCGACGGCTTTGCGCGGTTCGCAAAAGCCATGGCGCCGTTCGGGTTTGATGGTGGTGCGCTGGCGCCGTCGTACGGCCTTGCCGAGTCCACCTGCGCGGTCGCCCTGCCCGCGCCCGGTACCGGATTGACCTTTGCCACGGTCTCGGACGACAGCGGTTCGGGCAAATACGCCGTGCTGGGAGAGGCGCTTGACGGAATGGACATCCGGGTCGTATCCAGCGATCGCTATGCCGGCACGGCCGACCGCGAGATCGGTGAGATCGAGATTCGCGGTACGTCGATGATGGATGGCTACCTGGGGCACCCGGCCATCGATCGCGAAGACTGGTTTCCCACCGGCGATTTGGGCTTCTTCGACGACGGTGGCCTGGTCGTGTGTGGCCGGGCCAAGGAAATCATATCGATCGCGGGACGCAACATCTTCCCGACGGAGATCGAGCTGATCGCGGCACAAGTCCCCGGGGTGCGGGAGGGCTGCGTGGTCGCCCTGGGCACCGGCGAGCGGTCCGCTCGCCCCGGGCTGGTCGTCGCGGCCGAGTTCAAAGGTGATGACCAGACGCAGGCCCGCACCGAGGTGATCCAGCGCATCGCGTCGGTATGCGGAATCGTGCCGGCCGACGTGGTTTTCATGTCGCCGGGTTCGCTGCCGCGCACCTCGTCGGGCAAACTTCGCCGGCTGGAAGTGCGGCGAACCCTCGAGCTGGTGGACTGACGTGACCGCGACAGGCCAGACGGTTTTCGACGCCGACTACCGCGCGCTGCTTTCCGAGACGTTCGATCACCGCGTCACCGAGTGGACTTCTGAAGCCGAAGCACGGCAACGCTTTCCGCGCAAGATGATCGAGCATCTGGGAGCAAGCGGTGTCTTCAGCGCCAAGTGGACCGACCAGGTCCAACCCGACGTCGGCAAGCTCATCGAGCTTGCCCTGGCGCTGGGCCATCTGGCGTCGGCCGGTATCGGAGTGGGCGTCAGCCTGCACGACTCGGCCATCGCCGTGCTGCGCCGGTTCGGCAAATCGGACTACCTGAAGGACGTCTGCGAAAAGGCGATTCGTGGCGAGGCCGTGCTATGCATCGGCGCCTCGGAAGAATCCGGCGGATCGGATCTGCAGATCGTTGAAACCGAGGTTCGCTCGCAGGACGGCGGTTTCGCGGTCCGTGGCGTCAAGAAGTTCGTCTCGCTGTCGCCGATCGCCGACCACATCATGGTCGTGGCGCGCAGCGTCGACCACGACTCGTCCAGCCGGCACGGCAACGTCGTCGTGGTGGCGGTGCCGACCACACATGTCAGCGTGCAGCAGCCCTACAACAAGGTGGGTGCCGGGCCGCTGGACACCGCGGCGGTCCACATCGATACCTGGGTCCCGGCCGATGCGATGGTCGCGCGGGCCGGCACCGGGCTGGCGGCCATCAGTTGGGGATTGGCGCACGAGCGCATGTCGATCGCCGGCCAGATCGCGGCGTCCTGCCAGCGGGTGATCGGAATTACCTTGGCCCGCATGATGAATCGGCGCCAATTCGGCAACACCTTGTTCGAGCATCAGGCGTTGCGGCTACGGATGGCGGACCTGCAGGCGCGGGTCGACCAGCTGCGTTTCGCGCTGCACGGCATCGCCGCTGCGGGGCGGCTGGATCTGCGGGCGGCCGCGGGCATCAAGGTCACCGCGGCTCGCCTCGGCGAAGAAGTCATCGGCGAGTGCATGCACATCTTCGGCGGGTCCGGCTATCTCGTCGACGAAACACCGCTGGGCCGGGTGTGGCGGGACATGAAGCTGGCCCGGGTCGGCGGTGGCACCGACGAAGTCCTCTGGGAATTGGTCGCGGCCGGCATGAAGGCCGACCACGTCGGCTACCAGGAGTGGGTCGCACGCTCCAACGCGTAGAGCACCATCCGCCGCTTCGGCGCGTCGTGCTCACCCAGCGACCGGCATCCGACGTACTCGCACAGCCGGCGCACGGTGGTGTTGCGGTGATCCGGGTCGAACATCATCCGATCGCAGCGTGGTTCCTGTTCGAACACGCTGGCCACGATTCGCGGCAGCACCCGCGGGCCGAAGCCGCGATTGACCAATCTCAGATCCGCGATGGCCGCGTGTAGTCCGATGTCGTAGGGATGAGCGTCGTAATGACGCGAAATCATATCCTTTGCTGCCCAATAGATCTCGAGGTAGGCGCACTCTTCGCCGCGCAGGGTGGCGATCAGCGGCAGCGAATAGGTTCCCTCGAGCTGTGCATCAAGGTGCTGGCGCCAGCGCGACACCGGCCAGTTGTACTCCCAGGTCTCGGCGAGATGAGGGCGATTCATCCACTCCGACACCATTTCTGCGTCGCCGCCGACCGCGGCGCGCATCTCGTATGGCGGGTCCAGCGCGGGGACCGGAAGCCGGCCAACGCGCTGGACCTCTTCGGAGAGATCCTTGCGCTCACGCTTCAGTACCTGGGTCGACGAATCATCGGTCTGGGTGCTTGAGGCTCCGTTCATCGTTTGCTGACCTTACCCGAGCCAGGTTTGGGGGTTAGGTTAGGCATGCCAAATCACGTGTTCGTATTGATCGGCCAGGCCGCGGCCGGAGAGACGTCCGTAGGGGCGCCGGAGCGGTAGTATCGCTACGCCCAGGCGCGAGTGGCGGAATTGGTAGACGCGCTGGATTTAGGTTCCAGTGTCTTAGGACGTGGGGGTTCGAGTCCCCCCTTGCGCACCCCGGCGTTCGTGCCGTCGTCCACGGATCGGCCAACCACGGCCTGATCTTGATTCCGTGACCAGCGGATCGCATCCCCGTCATTCAGCGAACAAGTGTTTAGTGAACACCACAGCGGGTAGCCGACGGAGAACCGTGCCTCAGCCGAGCCACGGTGATCCGAACAAAGACGTTGGGACGACGTATGGGATCTACGCTGCACAGCCTGACTCGCTGGAGCAAGGCGCCCGCCAAGGGCGTCACTGCTGCCAAGTCCTGGGTCAACGTGCCACGGGGATTAGCCGCCCGGGCGACGACTCCATTGCTGCCGGACGACTACCTCAAGCTGCTCAATCCCTTGTGGTCGGCGCGCGAACTGCGCGGCCTCATCGTCGACGTGCACCCGGAGACCGCGGATTCCGCGACCGTGACCATCAAACCTGGGTGGGGCTTCTCCGGGAAATACCGGCCGGGCCAGTACGTCGGCATCGGATTGCGGATCGACGGACGATGGCATTGGCGCTCATACTCGCTGACCTCAATTCCGCAGCGCGACAACAAGAACATCACGATCACCGTCAAGGCAACCCCCGAGGGCTTCCTATCCACGCACCTGGTCAACGGCGTGGAACCGGGCACCATCGTGCGGTTGGCGACTCCGAAGGGAGAGTTCGCACTGCCCGACCCGCCACCGGCGAAGATCCTGTTCGTCACGGCCGGCAGCGGGATCACACCGGTGATGGCGATGTTGCGCACCCTGAAGTCCAGGGGCCACGGCGCCGACATTGTGCACCTGCACTCGGCACCGACGGCCGACGACGTGATTTTTCACGACGAACTGCGCGAGCTCGAGACCAATGAGCCCGGGTATCGACTTCACTTGCACCTCACCGAAACTGCGGGCCACCTCGACTTCAGCGAACTGACCGGCATCGTGGGTGACTGGAAGCAGCGCCCGACCTGGGCATGCGGGCCGCCCGCCCTGCTCGACACGGTCGAACGGGTCTGGAAGGACGCGGGTCGCGGCGACCAGCTGCATATGGAGCGTTTCACCATCGCCGCCACCGACAAAGGCGGCGAGGGCGGCACCGTCAACTTCTCGATATCCGACAAGACGATCGAAATCGATGGTGCCACATCTCTTTTGGAGGCAGGCGAGAAAGTAGGCATCCAGATGCCGTTCGGCTGCCGCATGGGCATCTGCCAAACCTGCGTGCTCCCACTGGAGGCGGGGCACGTGCGCGACTTCCGGTCCGGAACCGAACACGGCGCGGGCGACCGCATCCAGACGTGTATCTCGACGGCATCCGGCGACTGCACTCTCAAGATCTGAGGAGGAATTCGATGGCTATTACCGACGTAACGCAATACGCACATCTCAGCGACGAGGACGTCGAGGCGCTCGGGCGCGAACTCGACGCGATCCGCGCCGATATCGAGGAGTCCCGCGGCGAGCGCGACGCCCGGTATATCCGGCGAGCCGTACAGCTGCAACGCGCCTTGGTGGTCGGCGCGCGGATCGTATTGATGGCCAGCAACAATCGGTACGCCTGGGTTGCCGGGACGGCGATGCTGGGTACCGGCAAGATCATCGAGAACATGGAACTCGGCCACAACATCACGCACGGTCAGTGGGACTGGATGAATGATCCGGAAATCCATTCGACCGAATGGGAATGGGACACGACCTCACCGAGCGTGCACTGGAAGAAGTCGCACAACTTCATCCACCACAAGTACACCAACATCGTCGGCATGGACGACGATGTCGGTTACGGCATCATGCGGGTCACCCGCGACGAGCCCTGGGCGCGGTGGATGATCGGCAACCCGATCTACAACCTGCTGCTGGGCACGCTGTTCGAATGGGGTGTGGCGGCACACGGGCTGGAACTTTCCCGGGTCCGCAGACACGAGAAAACGTGGGCCGAAGTCCGCAAGGACCTGCGCATCATCCTCAAGAAGATCGGTAAGCAGGTCGGCAAGGACTACATCGTTTTTCCGGCGTTGGCCGGACGCAACTGGAAGCACACGCTGCGGGCCAACGCCGTCGCCAACCTGATCCGCAACTACTGGTCCTACATGGTGATCTTCTGCGGTCACTTCCCCGACGGCGCCGAGAAATTCACCAAAGAAGAGTTCGAGAACGAGACGCAAGCGCAGTGGTACCTGCGCCAGATGTTGGGCTCGGCGAACTTCCATGCCGGGCCTGTGCTGGCGTTCATGAGTGGCAATTTGTGCTACCAGATCGAGCACCATCTCTTTCCCGACCTGCCGAGCAATCGCTATGCGGAGATCTCGGTCCGAGTGCGCGAGCTGTGCGAGAAGTACGATCTGCCCTACACGACGGGATCTCTTGGCCGGCAGTATTGGCAGTCGTTCTGGACGATCCTCAAACTCGCCCTGCCCGACAAGCTGCTCAACGGGACGCCCGACGATGCCCCGGAGACTCACTCGGAGTTGAAGTTCCGCGTACGTGAGGGGCTACGGGAAAGCTTCGTCGACCCCGCGACCGGCAAACGGCGGGGCCTGCGCACGGCGCTGCGCGAGCTACAGGCGGCCCGAGCCGCCGCCTGACGCGGGCTACGCTCCCGCGGCGTACCGGACGACCGGCCTCGACCGCCCTCCCGGCTTCAGCTATGGTAAGGCAACCCTTAGTTTGAGGTGAATCACGACCGGGGTGGAGAGGACGGCTGATGGCCCGCGGGTTCCAGGGCGCGCTATTGCGCGGATTCGGCGCGCGCGATCACGTCGCAATCGTGCTCGAAACCGTGCATATCGCACCGCATTTCGTGCGGGTCCGGATGGAGTCGGCAACCCTGTTCGACGACGTCGAGGCCGAGCCCGCCGCTTGGCTGCGGTTCTGGTTCCCCGACCCGGCCGGATCCGACACCGAGTTCCAGCGCGGCTACACGATCTCCGCGGCCGATGCCCCGACCGGCCGCTTCGCGATCGACGTCGTGCTGCACGAACCCGCCGGCCCGGCCTCGACGTGGGCGCGCACCGTCGCGCCCGGCACCACGATCGCGGTGATGTCGCTGATGGGCTCGTCGCGGTTCGACCCGCCCGAAGAGCAGCCGGCCGGTTACCTGCTGATCGGCGACTCGGCGTCGATCCCCGGGATGAACGGCATCGTCGCCACGATTCCCGACGACGTTCCGATCGAGATGTACCTCGAGCAGCACGACGACCACGACACGGCGATCCCGATCACGCAGCATCCCCGATTGCGGGTGCACTGGGTACCTCGACGGGACGAGAAATCGCTGGCCGACGCCATCGAGGACCGCGACTGGTCGAACTGGTATGCCTGGGCGACACCCGAGGCCACCACGCTGAAGGCCGTGCGCAAGCGACTGAAGGAAGCCTTCGGCTTTCCCAAGTCCGAGGTTCACGCGCAGGCGTACTGGAGCGCCGGGCGCGAAATGGGCACCACCCGCGGCGGCGACGCGGAGATCACCTCGGCGTGCACCGACGAATCGACGCCGGAAAGCGTTGCGGCGCAGCCCGAGACAGCGCCGACCGCCGTTGACGAGGTGACCGTCCGGGCGAACCCCGGCAACTGGCGCGCTCAAGCCGCCGGCCGGTTGCTCGCGCCGCTGCGTTCGGCGCTGATCCTGTCCGGCGTGCTGCAGGCCGTGATCACACTCGTGCAGCTCGCGCCGTTCGTGCTGCTGGTCGAGCTCGCCCGTCTCCTGGTGACCGGCGCCGGCGCGGCGCGATTGTGGGATGTGGGAATTGCCGCCGTCGTCCTGCTGGGTTTGGGCACGCTGCTGGGTGCCGCCCTCACCCTCTGGCTGCACGTGATCGACGCCCGGTTCGCCAGCGAACTGCGCTCGCGGTTGTTGGGCAAGATGTCGCGGCTGCCGCTGGGCTGGTTCACCTCCCGTGGGTCGGGCTCGATCAAGCAGCTGGTCACCGACGACACCCTGTCGCTGCACTATCTGGTCACGCACGCGATCCCGGACGCGGTCAATGCGATCGTCGCGCCGGTGGCGGTGCTGGTCTATCTGTTTGCCGTCGACTGGCGAGTGGCGCTGGTCTTGTTCGCGCCGGTGCTGGTCTATCTCGTGATGGCGTCGGCGCTCTCGATTCAATCGGGTCCGAAGATCGCGCAGTCGGCGCGCTGGGCCGAACGAATGACCTCCGAGGCCGGTGCTTACCTCGAGGGCCAGCCGGTGATCCGCGTGTTCGGTGGCGCGGCGGCGTCGAGCTTCCGGCGCCGGCTGGACGAGTACGTCGGATTCCTGGTGGCCTGGCAGCGCCCGCTGGCAGGCAAGAAAACCGCGATGGATCTAGCCACCCGCCCGTCCACCTTCCTGTGGCTGATCTCGGTGATCGGCACGCTGCTGGTCGTCACGCACCGGATGGATCCGGTCAACCTGCTGCCGTTCTTGTTGCTGGGCACCACCTTCGGTGTCCGGCTGCTCGGCATCGCCTACGGGCTCGGCGGCATTCGCACCGGAATGCTCGCCGCCCGACGCCTGCAAATCGCGCTCGACGAGCAAGACCTCGGGGTGACCGAGCAGCCGGGTGCGGTGGCCGGTGACACCGCGGACACCGTGGTGTTCGACCGCGTCGGCTTCAGTTATCGCCCCGGCGTTCCGGTGATCCAGGACGTATCGCTGGAGCTGCGCCCGGGAACGGTGACCGCGCTCGTCGGCCCGTCCGGATCCGGCAAGTCGACGCTGGCGGCTCTGCTGGCCCGGTTCCACGACGTGGATTACGGCGCGATACGTGTTGGTGGACAAGACATTCGGTCGTTGACCGCCGATGAGCTCTACACCCGGGTCGGGTTCGTGCTGCAGGAGACTCAGCTGGTGCAGGGCACTGTCGCGGAAAACATCGCGCTGGCCGTCCCGGACGCCACCCTCGAACAGATCCAGGCCGCCGCCCGCGAGGCGCAGATCCATGACCGGATACTGCGGCTGCCGCAGGGCTACGACACCATGCTGGGCGCGAATGCCGCACTCTCGGGCGGTGAGCGCCAACGCCTCACCATCGCCCGCGCGATCCTCGCCGACACCGGCGTCCTGATTCTCGACGAGGCCACCGCATTCGCCGATCCGGAGTCGGAATACCTTGTGCAGCAAGCACTTAACCGGCTAACCCAGGACCGGACCGTGTTGGTGATCGCGCACCGGCTGCACACCGTCACCCGGGCTGACCAGATCATCGTGCTCGATCACGGCCAGGTCGCCGAACGCGGCACCCACGAGGAGTTGCTCGGCGCCGACGGACGGTATCGCCGGTTGTGGGATACCGGTCAGGGCACTCCGGTGGTCGCGACCGGCGCGGCGCAGGAGGGCCGGCGATGATTCGCACCTGGATAAGCCTCGTTCCGCCGCACAGCCGTGCGAAGGTGACCGCCTACGGAATACTCGCGCTCGTCTCGGTCGTCGTGCGCGCTGTCGGCGCCGTCCTGCTCGTCCCGCTGGTGGGCGCACTGTTCAGTGATACACCGCAGCGCGCGTTGGCGTGGCTTGGCTGGCTGACCGCCGCGACCGTGACCGGATGGATCGTCGACACCATGACCGCGCGCACCAGCTTCGCCTTGGGCTTCGCGGTACTCGACCATTCGCAGCACGACGTGGCCGATCGGCTTCCCGGCATCCGGCTGGACTGGTTCACCGCAGACAACACCGCGACGGCGCGTCAGGCGATCGCGGCGACCGGCCCGGAACTGGTCGGCCTGGTGGTCAATCTGCTGACGCCGCTGACGACGTCGATTCTGCTGCCCGCGGTCATCGGGCTGGCGCTGTTGCCCGTCTCGTGGCAGCTCGGTGTGGCGGCGCTGGCCGGTGTGCCGCTACTGCTTGGCGCGCTGTGGGCCTCGCTTCGGTTGACGCGCCGCGCCGACGCGGCGGCCGGCGACGCCAATACCGCACTCACCGAACGGATCATCGAGTTCGCGCGGACCCAGCAGGCACTGCGGGCCGCGCGGCGGGTCGAGCCGGCCCGCAGCCTGGTGGGTTCCGCGCTGGCCGAGCAACACAGCGCCACGATGCGGCTGCTCGGCATGCAAATCCCGGGCCAGCTGCTGTTCAGCGTCGCCAGCCAGCTGGCCCTGATCGCGCTGGCGGGCGCCACCACGGCGCTGACCATGAACGGCACGCTCACCGCGGCGGAGGCGGTTGCCCTGATCGTCGTGATCGCCCGCTATCTGGAGCCGTTCAGCACCGTCAGCGAACTGGCACCCGCGCTGGAGAGCACCCGCGCCACCCTCGACCGCATCCGTCGCGTGCTCACCGCACCCGCCGTGGCGGCGGGGGCCGCCGACTTGCCGGACGCCGTGGCCGCCCCGCGCATCCGTTTCGACGACGTCGCCTTCGGCTACGACGGCGCCAGCGCGCCGGTGCTGGACGGGGTCAGCTTCGCCTTGGAGCCCGCAACCACGACCGCGATCGTCGGGCCGTCGGGTTCCGGAAAGAGCACGATTCTGGCGCTGATCGCCGGGCTGCACCAACCGACCCGCGGCCGCGTCGTCATCGACGGTGCCGACGCCGCCACGCTGAACGCGCAGGCGCGCCGCGCGGTCAGCAGTGTCGTGTTCCAGCATCCGTACCTGTTCCACGGGACGATCCGCGACAACGTCCTGGCCGGCGACCCGACCGCGAGCGACGAGCAGTTCGGCCGCGCCGTCGCGCTGGCCCGGGTCGACGAGCTGATCGACCGGTTGCCCGACGGCGCCGACACCGTCGTCGGCGAGGCCGGCTCGGCGTTGTCCGGTGGCGAGCGGCAACGGGTCAGCATCGCGCGGGCGCTGCTGAAGGCCGCTCCCGTGCTGCTGGTCGACGAGGCGACCAGCGCCCTGGACACCGAGAACGAGGTTGCCGTGGTCGACGCCCTCACCGCCGATCCGCAGGCGCGCACCCGCGTGATCGTGGCCCATCGGCTGGCGAGCATCCGTCACGCCGATCGCGTGCTGTTCGTCGACAACGGGCGCGTGGCCGAGGACGGTTCGATCGACGAATTGCTGGCCGCGGGTGGCCGATTCAGCGAATTCTGGCGCCAGCAGCACGAGGCCGCCGACTGGCACATAGTCGCTGAGTAAGTCGCCGATTAGGCCAGGGCGGGTGGCACTTGCCGTATGCCTTACAGTTGATCGGTCAGTCAGCTGGTTGGTCCTGGAGGCGTGGTTGCTTATGAGTGCTGTGGTGTCGATTCCGCGGTACCCCGCCGATGTGACACCAGCATGGCTATCCGCAGCACTGAGCGAACGCCACGCACCGGTCGAGGTGTCTCACGTCGACGTGGTGGCCATCGGCACCGGCCAGACCGGAGCGACCTATCGCGTGACGGCCCAATACGCCGCCGACCCTGGCGAGCTGCCACAGACTTTCGTGATCAAGCTGCCCGCTCAAGACGACACCGTGCGCGACCGCGTCGTCATCGGGTACCGCAGCGAGTGCGCGTTCTACACCACGGTGGCAGACCGCGTGCAGGTGCCGACTCCGAGCTGCTTCTACTGCCAGATCACCGACGACGCCATGGAATACGCGCTGCTGCTGGCCGACCAGGCGCCCGCCGTGCAGGGAGACCAGATCGCGGGCTGCGGCGAGCAGGAGGCGCGGCTCTCGGTGCTGGCGCTGGCCGGCCTACACGGGCCCAGCTGGTGCGACCCGTTCTGGCTGGATCTGCACGGGCTGGCTTTTCCCCGCCCCGACGAGGCTGGGGCCCAGGGCCTCGGCGACGTGGCGAAGATGAGCGCCGACATCACCCTGGAAAAGCTGGGTGACCGGATGAGTGCGGAAGACCGCGAGACCTTCACCGCGACAATGGGTTTGGTGACTCCATGGCTGTCAGCCGAGCGGGATCGTTTTGCGCTGCTGCACGGTGACTACCGGCTCGACAACCTGCTGTTCGACCCCGCGCACACCCGGGTCAGCGTGGTCGACTGGCAGACCCTCGGCGTGGGTCTTCCAGCGCGCGATCTCGCGTATTTCACGGCAACGAGCTTGAATTCGGAGTTGAGGTCGGAAATCGAGCAGGATCTCGTCGACGACTATCATCAAGCGCTGTCGGGCTACGGCGTCACCGGCTACGACCGCGAAACATGTTGGCGGGATTACCGACTCGGGATGCCGCAGGCACTGCTGATCTCCGCCCTCGGATTCGCGTTCGCCACCTCCACCGAACGCGGTGACGACATGGTGCTGGCCATGCTCAGCCGCGGCTGCCGGGCGGTGCGGGATCTGGGAACGCTGGAACTGCTCGGCTGAGCCCGGCTAGCGGTTGAATCGACCGTCGAGATACTCGGCCCGGCATGCGTTTCGGGCGAGTTTGCCGCTGGTGGTGCGGGGAATCGCGCCCGCGGCAACGAGTCGCAGGTCGGCCACCCGAACCTGATGCTCGCGTGCCACCGCTGCCCGCACGGCCGCGCCAATCGCCTCGGGATCCGCGCGTCCGACACCCGCGGCGCGTTCGGCGACGATGACAAGTTGCTCGGCCGAGCCACCGTTGGAAGCGTCGGAAGGCACCGCGAACGCCGCCACGTAGCCGGTCCGGATGGCCGGCGACGAATTGCTGACCGTGGTCTCGATGTCGTGCGGGTAGTGGTTGCGACCGTCGATGATGACGAGGTCCTTGATCCGTCCCGTCAGGTACAGGTCGCCGTCGATGTACACGCCGAGATCGCCGGTGGCCAGCCAGTAGCAGTTGTCCGGGGCGCCCTCGGCATGGCTGCCCAGCTCCAGCCGGGACTGCAGCTTGTTGCCGAACGTGCGCTGTGATTCTTCCTCGCGCCCGAAATAGCCGCGGGCGATGTTGTTGCCGTGCAGCCAGATTTCCCCGACGCCGTTGTCCGGCACCTCGGCACCGTCCGGGCTGGCGATCACCGCCCACAGGTCACGGAACGGCTGGCCGCAGGAGACGTAGGCGACCGCACCCTCGGCGTCCGGCTCGACGATCACAGCGTGCCCGGCGGCGAGTTGAGCACGGTCGAGGAACACCCAGCGGGCCGCCGCGTCAAAGGGAGTACTTGCGACTCCCAGCGTGGCCTCCGCCATCCCGTAGGCCGGTTTGACCGCCGTCGCGGGCAGACCGAACGGAGCGAACGCCTCGGTGAATTTCTCGATGGCCGAAATGGTCACCGGCTCGGAGCCGTTGAGCAGGCCGACCACGTTGTGCAGGTCGATGTCGGTGCCCTCGGGGGGCAGCCCGCGCTCGGCGGCCAACTCGAACGCGAAATTGGGCGCGGCCGCGAACGTCGGGCCGTTGGCGGCTTCGGCGCTCAGTTCTTTGATCCAGCGGAACGGTCGGCGCACGAAGGCCATCGGGTCCAGCAGCGTGAGGTATTCGCCACCGCACAACGCGGGGAACATGATCATGATCAGTCCCATGTCGTGGTACAGCGGCAACCAGCTCACGCTGTGGGTGTTTCGGTGCAGGTCCGCGGCCAGGATCATCTGCAGCACGTTGGTGCAGACGGCGCGATGCGTGACCTCCACGCCGGCCGGACTGCGCGTGGACCCCGAGGTGTATTGGAGATACGCAGTGTCGTCGGTGGCGATTGTCGGCTCGGTGAACATCGCGGCGAGCGACGGCGGGATCGCGTCGACCGCGATCAATCGGGGCCGACCGACCACCGGATGCGCACGCAGCGACTCCCGGACAGACTCGGCCGCCGCGGTGGTCGTCAACACCACGGCGGGCCGGGCGTCGGCCAGTACCGCCGTCAGCCGTTCGGTATGGCCGGCCAGGGTGGGGGCGAACAGCGGGACCGCGATGTTGCCGGCGTGGACCGCGGCGAAGAACGACGCCACATACTCGAGGCCCTGCGGCGCCAGGATCGCGACGCGGTCTCCGGGCTTGGCGACCTGCTGTAACCGGGCGCCGATCGAGCGGACCTGAGTCCACAGCTCGTTCCAGCTCAGTTCGACGACGCGACCGTCCTGCTCTTTCGCGTAGTCGACGAAACGGTATGACGGACGGTCACCGAACGCTGCACGGTTTTGGTCGAAGAACGAGGTGAGCGTCAACCCGTCCGGCAACACGATGGTGCCGTCAGCGGAGACGTAATCGTTTATGTCAGCCGCTAGTGGCGTAACAGCATCTATCGACAGATGGGGCCGTCCCATGATGAGAGAATAAGAGAGTTACTTAGTCTTTGGTTCCACTGGGTGGGTGTGTCGTCCACGACGTTCAATAACGATGTGATGTACATCACATTACGGCGGCGTAATGACCAGCTCATTCGCGCGTCAGTTACCGGCCACATCTGCGGTTGTCGGATGAAAGACGTTGGCGCATTTCGTAGCTCGGGATGAGGTTGCAGCACCCGTGTCAGCGCGTTGGGCATCGTTCGTGAGCGCGGTGCCAAATTCCGCGCGCGCCGGGCGACGCGTCAGTATTGGCTCGACCCCTGATCCACCCGGATCTGGGCCGCGGTGACTTTGCGCGACTCGTCGCTGGCCAGCCAGCAGACGGCGTCGGCGATCTCTTCCGGTTCGGCGACCCAGTCGGGCAGAAACGGCGTCAGGACGTGCGCCAGCTGGGGGTTGGTTTCCATCGCCCTGGCCACTGCCTCGACCATGTCGCCGGAGCCCATCTGGGTGTTCACCGGGCCGGGGTGGACGCTGTTGACGCGGATCGAGTGCTTGCCCAATTCGGCCGCGAAGGCCCGGGCCAGCCCGGTGACGGCGTGCTTGCTGGCGGTGTAGTGCACCATGAACGGTTGCTGCTTTGCCCCGGCCGCCGAGCTGATCAGAATGATCGAGCCGCCGCGCCCGCCTTCGATGATCTTGTCCGCGCCGGCCATCACGGTGTTCCAGGTGCCCGTCACGTTGATGTCCAGCACGTGGCCGAAGTCTTCGGACGTGATCTCGTTCCACGGCTGCGGGGCCGCGACCCCGGCGTTGGCCACGATGATGTCCAGTCGTCCGAATGCGGCGACGCCGTCGTCGACGGCCTTGCGCAGCGCTTCCAGGTCGCGGGTGTCGACAACCGAGGCGAGGATGCGACGGTTGGTTTGCTCAACCAGGCGAACGGTTTCGGTCAGGTCCTCTTCCGTCGCCGGGTCGTAGGGAACGCAGGACGGCAGCTTGCCGGCGATGTCGACGGCGATGATGTCGGCGCCCTCCTGAGCCATGCGCACCGCGTGGGCGCGGCCCTGGCCGCGCGCGGCTCCGGTGATGAAGGCGACGCGCCCCTCGAGCTTGCCTGCCATTAACGCTCCTTCTTCGTGGCTCGTTGCGCCGCCTTGACCAGGTTCGAACCGATGATCAGACGCTGAATCTCACTGGTGCCCTCGTACAGTCGCAGCAGCCGCACGTCGCGGTAGATGCGTTCGACGGCAACGCCACGCATATAACCACTGCCGCCGTGAATCTGCACCGCGAGATCGGCTACCCTGCCTGCCATTTCGGTGCAGAAAAGCTTTGCCGTCGACGGCGCCACCCGGCGGTCCTCGTCGGTCACCCACAGCCGCGCGGCTTCGCGGACCAACGCGCGGCCGGCCATCACCTCGGTCTGTTGGTCGGCGAGCATCGCCTGCACCAACTGGAAGCTGCCGATCGGCTCACCGCCCTGCGTCGCGGTGGCTGCGTAAGCGACGGACTCGTCGAGCGCACGCGTCGCGGCGCCGACCGCCAGCGCGGCGATGTGGACCCGGCCCCGCGCCAGCGAAGTCATCGCTGCCCGATAGCCCACGTCTTCGCTGCCACCGACGAGCGCATCGGATCCCACCCGGACGTCGGTGAAGTTGACGTCGGCCGTCCACGCGCCTTCCTGGCCCATCTTGGCGTCCTTGACGCCCACCTCGACGCCCGCGGTGTCCGCGGGAACCAAGAAGACCGCGATCCCCGGGCCCTGGTCGTCGGCGGGGCGGCTGCGCGCGAACACCACGAACAGATCGGCGACGGGCGCATTGGTGATGAAGCGCTTCTGGCCGGAGATCACCCAATCTTCATTGTCTCGACGGGCTTTGGTGCGCAAGCCGGCCGGGTTGGATCCAGCGCCGGGTTCGGTCAGTGCGAACGAGGCGACGACGTCGCCGGAGGCTATCGATTCCAGCCAGCGGGATTTCTGTTCTTCGGTGCCGAACCCAACCAACACTTGCCCGGCGATGCCGTTGTTGGTGCCGAACATCGAACGCAGGGCCAGCGAGGTGTAGCCCAGCTCCATCGCGAGCTCGACGTCTTGCATCAGGTTGAGGCCAAGACCGCCCCACTCCTGGGGAATCGCGTAGCCGAACAGGCCCATCTTCTTGGCCTCATCGCGCAGTTCGTCGGGGACGCGATCCTCGTCGAGGATCTCCTGTTCGCGGGGAACGACGGCGGTGCGCACGAATTGCCTTGTCTGAGCGAGGATCTCGCGAAAGTCATCGTCGCTGACTTCCGCGGATTCGGCGATGGACATTGGCGTCACACTCCTCTCCCGAGCCGGGACACCCCGGTCCAGGGCAGAATCCTATATCAAATATGATATTTGCCTGGACCGTGCCCGGTGGTGGCGAAAACAGTGAAGGATGTGGATCCCGATGTCGTTGTTGACAGGTCAGACGGCGGTAATCACAGGCGGAGCGCAGGGACTGGGTCTGGCCATCGCGGAGCGGTTTGTGGCCGAGGGCGCGCGCGTGGTGCTCGGCGACGTCAACCTCGAGGAGACCCAGGTCGTGGCCAAGCAGCTGGGCGGTGACGAGGTCGCCGTCGCGGTGCGATGCGACGTCACGCAATCGTCCGACGTCGAGGCCCTGATCCAGACCGCGGTGCAACATTTCGGCGGTCTGGACATCATGGTCAACAACGCCGGTATCACCCGCGACGCCACCATGCGCAAGATGACCGAGGAGCAGTTCGATCAGGTCATCAATGTGCATCTGAAGGGGACCTGGAACGGCACGCGACTGGCCGCGGCGATCATGCGGGAAAACAAGCGGGGCGCGATCATCAACATGTCTTCGGTGTCGGGGAAGGTCGGCATGGTCGGCCAGACCAACTACTCGGCGGCCAAGGCCGGCATTGTCGGCATGACCAAGGCGGCCGCCAAGGAGTTGGCCTACCTGGGTGTGCGGGTGAACGCCATTGCTCCGGGTTTGATCCGTTCCGCCATGACAGAGGCTATGCCGCAACGTATTTGGGACTCGAAGGTCGCCGAGGTACCGATGGGTCGGGCCGGCGAGCCCAGTGAGGTCGCCAGCGTGGCGCTGTTCCTGGCATCCGACCTGTCGTCGTATATGACCGGCACCGTCATGGAAATCACCGGTGGCCGGCACCTATGAGTGCCGAGGTCGTCATCTGCGAGCCCGTCCGCACGCCGATCGGCCGCTACGGCGGAATGTTCAAGTCTCTCAGCGCCGTTGACCTCGGGGTCACCGCGCTCCAAGGACTGCTGGAGCGGACCGGGTTGGCGCCCGATGCCGTGCAGGACGTGATCCTTGGTCACTGCTATCCCAACAGCGATGCGCCCGCGATCGGGCGGGTGGTGGCGTTGGACGCCGGCTTGCCGGCCACGGTGCCCGGCATGCAGGTGGACCGTCGCTGTGGGTCGGGCCTGCAGGCCGTCATTCAGGCCTGCCTGCAGGTGGGCGCCGGCGACCATGAGCTCGTCGTCGCCGGGGGATGCGAAAGCATGAGCAATGTCGCCTTCTACTCCACCGACATGCGTTGGGGCGCCCGCAACGGGGTCCAGGTGCACGACGGACTGGCGCGCGGGCGCACCACCGCCGGTGGCCGTTACTACCCGGTTGCGGGTGGGATGCTCGAGACCGCGGAGAACCTGCGCCGCCAGTACGGCATTTCACGCCAGGAACAGGACGAGCTTGCGGTGCGGTCGCATCAGCGCGCCGTCGCCGCGCAGAAGGACGGCGTCCTGGTCGACGAGATCGTCCCGGTAGCGGTTCCCGCCCGCGGCGGCGAGGAAGTCATCGACACCGACGAGCATCCCCGCGCCGACACCTCGGTCGAGTCGCTGAGCAAGCTCAAACCGGTTCTGCTGAAGGATGATCCGGAGGCGACGGTCACGGCCGGCAACGCCAGCGGGCAGAACGACGCGGCATCGATGTGTGTGGTGACCACGCGGGAGAAGGCAGACGAGTACGGCCTGACACCCCTGGTCCGCATGGTGTCGTGGGGCGTGGCCGGGGTGGCGCCCAACATCATGGGGATCGGCCCGGTGCCCGCCACCGAGGCCGCGCTGGCCAAGGCCGGCTTGCAACTGTCCGACATCGATCTCATCGAACTCAACGAGGCTTTTGCCGCCCAAGCCCTTGCGGTGACGCGCGAATGGAAGTTCGGCACCGCCGATTTCGACCGAACCAATGTGCACGGCTCCGGAATCTCGCTGGGCCATCCGGTCGGCGCGACCGGCGGGCGAATGCTCGCCACCTTGGCGCGTGAGCTCAACCGTCGCCAGGCGCGCTATGGGCTGGAGACCATGTGCATCGGTGGCGGCCAAGGGCTGGCCGCGATATTCGAACGGGTCAGCTAGCGATGAACGCCCCCGGGTTGCCGCTGGCCGGCCTCACCGTGGTCGAGGTGTCCAGTTTCGTCGCCGCGCCATTGTGTGGCATGACGCTGAGTCAGCTTGGCGCAGAGGTGATTCGCGTCGATCCGATCGGCGGCGCTTCCGACGTCCAGCGCTGGCCACTGTCGTCGGACGGCACCTCGATCTATTGGACCGGCCTGAACAAGGGAAAGCGTTCGGCCACCATCGATATGCGTTCGCCCGAGGGGCAGGAGCTGGTTGCTCGGCTGATCACCGAGGGGGACGGGATCGTGGTGACCAATGCCGCCGGCCTGTCCTGGCTGAGCCATGATGTGCTGGCAGCCAAGCGATCCGACGTGATCCACGTTCAGCTGCTCGGGCGTGGTGACGGCTCCACCGGGGTGGATTACACCGTGAACGCGGGCATCGGCTACCCGCTCGTCACGGGCCCGGCCGATCAGGCCGGTCCGATCAATCACGTGTTGCCGGCCTGGGATGTGTGCTGCGGACTGTACGCCGCGCTGACGGTCGTCACGGCCGTCCGCCGTCGCGAGCAGTCCGGGGCCGGGGCGCGGATCACCCTGGCGCTGGAGGATGTCGCCCTGGCCACCGCCGCGAATCTCGGCTTGTTGACCGAACCGCAAGTCAACGGGACGCAGCGCGAGCGGCTGGGCAATGCCATCTACGGTCAGTACGGGCAGGACTTCACCAGCTGTGACGGGGCCCGGTTCATGGTTGTCCTGTTGACCGGGAGGCACTTTCGCGACCTGCTCACGGTCACGGGCACCGGCGCCGCGGTGTCCGCACTCGCCGAGGCGCTGGGGGTGGATTTCGGGTCCGAGGGCGATCGTTACCGATACCGGGACGTGTTGTCCGGCCTGTTCGCCACCTGGTTCGCCGACCATACCGCCGACGAAATCACCGCCGCGCTGTCGGACACCACGGTGTTGTTCGAGCGCTACCGCACCTTCGCCGAGGTTGCGGCCGGACCGAAAGTCACTGCCAATCCCTTGTTTTCGCATCTGCGGCAACCGGGTCTGGGCGACTACCTGGCACCGGGCCTGCCGGCCGCTTTCGACGGTGCGCATCCGGGCCCCGCGGCCGCGCCCGCCCTGGGGCAAGACACCGCCGACGTCCTGCGGGGCCTGGGCCTGAGCACCGCCGACATCGAGCGCCTCACCAACGCGAACACCATCGCCTGCTGAGCCGGAAGGAACTACAGCACATGACCAAGCTCGCCCAAACCCTCGGGCTGACCGAATTCCAAACCGAGATCATCGCCGCGGTGCGCCAATTCGTTGAGAAAGAAGTCATCCCCAACGCGGCCGAACTCGAACGCACCGACACCTACCCGCAGCACATCGTCGACCAGATGCGCGAGATGGGCCTGTTCGGACTGATGATTCCCCAGGAGTACTGCGGGCTGGGGGAGTCGCTGCTGACCTATGCGCTGTGCGTCGAGGAGCTGGCGCGCGGCTGGATGAGCGTGTCCGGGGTGCTCAACACCCACTTCATCGTGGCGTACATGCTGCGCCAGCACGGCACCGACGAGCAGAAGCAGCGGTTCCTGCCCCGGATGGCGGCCGGCGACACCCGCGGTGCGTTTTCGATGTCGGAGCCGGAGCTGGGTTCTGATGTTGCGGCGATCCGCACCCGGGCCCGTCGCGACGCCGATGGCACGTACACCATCAACGGCCAGAAGATGTGGCTGACCAACGGTGCCACCTCCACACTGGTGGCGGTTCTGGTGCGCACCGACGAAGGCTCGGACAAACCACACCGCAACCTGACCGCTTTCCTGGTCGAGAAGCCGGTCGGCTTCGGTGAAGTCGTTGCAGGCCTGCACATTCCGGGCAAGATCGACAAGCTTGGCTACAAGGGCATCGAAACCACCGAGATGATCTTCGACGGTTACCGGGCCAGCGCCGACGATGTGCTCGGGGGCGCCGCCGGGCAGGGCTTCTTCCAGATGATGGACGGCATCGAGGTCGGCCGGGTCAACGTGTCGGCACGCGCGTGTGGCGTCGGACTGCGTGCCTTCGAGCTCGCGGTGCGCTACGCCCAACAGCGCCAGACGTTCGGAAAGCCGATCGCCGAGCACCAGGCCATCGCGTTTCAGCTTGCCGAGATGGCGACCAAAGTCGAAGCGGCACATCTGATGATGGTCAACGCGGCGCGGCTGAAGGATTCGGGCGAGCGCAACGACGTCGCTGCCGGCATGGCCAAGTACCTGTGCAGTGAGTACTGCACCGAGGTCACCCAACAAAGCTTCCGGATCCACGGTGGCTACGGCTATTCCAAGGAATATGAGATCGAGCGGTTGATGCGCGACGCGCCGTTCCTGCTGATCGGCGAGGGAACCAGCGAGATCCAGAAGAACATCATCAGCAAGCGATTGCTCGCGGAATACCAGGTCTAGCCAGATGAGCGTTCCGGATTTCGCTGCGCGGCCTCAACTTTCCGAGGACGTCGCGCGGATTATCCGTGGGCGGATATTCGACGGCGTCTATACCGCGGGGTCGTATATTCGTCTGGACCAACTGGCGGCCGAGTTGGGAATCAGTGTCACGCCGGTCCGTGAGGCGCTGTTCGCGCTGCGCGCCGAGGGGCTGATCGCCCAGCAGCCCCGCCGCGGCTTCGTGGTGTTGCCGGTCACCGGCCGAGACGTCACCGACGTGGCGAACGTGCAGGCACACGTCGGTGGGGAGCTGGCCGCGCGGGCCGCGGTCAACATCACTGCCGAGCAGCTGCATGAACTCAAGGAACTGCAGGCCCAGCTGGAACAGGCCTATGCCGGCGATGACCACGAGCGAACGGTCCGGCTGAACCACGAGTTTCACCGCGCCATCAACGTCGCGGCGGACTCGCCGAAGCTCGCTCAGTTGATGTCGCAAATCACCAGGTACGCCCCCGAATCGGTGTTTCCCTCGATCGAGGGCTGGCCGAGCCAGTCGATCAAGGACCATCGGCAGATCTTGACCGCTCTTGAGATTCACGATGACAAACTCGCCCGTGCGGCGATGTCGGAACATCTTGCCGCCGGCGCTGTTCCGTTGATCGACCACCTCGTCGCGCGCGGTGTGGTGAGTGGCCCGCAGGCTCAGCAAGATCGAAGCGGCACGGCTTAGCTGCTTTGATCACGAAACGTATGTCGATAACTCTGCGGCGATACTCCGGACAGCCGGCGGAATTGCTCTCGGAAATTCGTCGCTGACGCGAAACCGACTCGACGCGAAATGGTTTCGACGCTGTCACCAGTTCTCTCCAGCAGCCGCTGCGCATGGCGGATCCGAACATTGTTGACCCACTGCATGGGCGTCTGACCGGTCTCGATCTTGAACCGGCGATTGATCGTCCGTTCGCTGCTGGCTGCCTGGCGGGCAATGTCGCGCAGCGTCAGCGGTCGGTGCGCATTGTTCTCGATCCAAACCAATAGGCCGTCGAGTTCGGTGTTGGATATGCGGCGATTGCGGATGATGAATTGTGCCTGGCCGCCGCCGCGGTGCAGCGGGGTGACGGCCAGGCGGGCGGCGTCAGCGGCTACGGCCGAGCCGTAATCGCGGGCGACCATGTGCAGGCAGAGATCCAGTCCGGCCGATGCCCCGGCCGAGCTGAGCACTTGGCCTTCGTCGACGTAGAGCGCATCGGCATCAAGTCTGACATTCGGGTAGGTCGCCGAAAACAATTCCGCCGCAAGCCAGTGCGTGGTCGCCCGTTTGCCGTCGAGGATGCCCGCGGCGGCGACGGTAAAAGCGCCGCTACAGATCGATGCGATTCGAATTCCTTTGTGGTAAGCGGACTTCAATGCGGTGATCACGTCGCCGCGGACTGCAGCCGCGGCGTCGTTGCGTCCCGGCACGACGATGGTGTCGGCGTTGGCGAGCTCGTCTAGGCCGAAGTCCGTCGCGATCCGGATTGGCCCCGCCGCGACCAGGGGTTCGCAGCCACATACTCGCACCCGGTAGCCCGGCGCCCCATTGTCGAGCCGGACCCGGCCGAATACCTCGACCGCAATCGCGAGGTCGAACGCGATGGCGTCGGGCTCGGCCAGAACAGCGACGGAATGCATGGCTTGGCAATATACCGGCGCAATATGGCAATCCAGCCACTGGTCTCAGTTCCAGCTACCGGCGAACATAGCCGGGTGCATGCGCAAATTGTGTTGTACGACGGGTTCGACCCGTTGGACGTCATCGCGCCGTTCGAAGTTCTTGCCGCCGGCTCAGACATGGTCGCGGGCGAGCTGTGGGTGACATTGGTGGCGGCGGAAGGCCCTCGCCGCGTGACGAGCGGGACCCGCGGTTTGGCGCTGGCCGCTACCGCCGTGCTCGATCCGTCCGAACCCGGGTGCGTGATCGTTCCCGGTGCCAGTGGGCCCATCGCCGGTGATCCCGATGACGGCGTCGAGACCATCCCGGTGTTGTTGGCTCGGGCGGCGCAGACCGAACTGACTCCGCTGCTGCACAAGGCATTTGCCAATCCCGACGTGACCATGGCGGCGGTGTGTGGTGGTTCGGTGGTAATGGCGATGTCGGGCCTGATCGAAGGACGCCACGCCGTGACGCATCGTCTGGGCCTGGATCTGCTCGAGGCCGCGGGTGTGTGCCCGGTCGCCGCCCGCGTCGTCGACGACGGGGATCTGGTGACCGCCGGCGGCGTGACATCGGGGCTTGACCTGGCCCTGCATCTGCTCGATCGCTTCTACGGTCCTCGAATCGCCCACGCCGTGGAGGAACTCTTCGAATACGAGCGGCGGGGCACCGTATGGCGGCCCGTGGGACGAAAACCGGTGGAGGTTTAGGTTGAGCATCGAAGGCGACTGGGACGTGACGATCAAGACCCCGATCGGGACCTTGGCGGTGCTGTACGCATTCACGCAGCTGCGCGACGGGCTCGCCGGTACGGCGACCTACAAAGACGAAACCGTTGCGTTGCAAGGTGTTACGAGCGAGCCGGCGGCTGGTGGCACTCGACTCACCTGGCGCCAGTCGGTGAGAAGGCCCATGCGGCTGAATCTGGCTTTCGACGTGCTGGTCCACGGTGATGTCCTGAGCGGACACTCTCAGGCCGGCCGGTTGCCACGCTCGGCGGTATCCGGGGTTCGCCGGTAGCGGTCGTCATCTCTTGTTGCTGGGGCGGGGCGGGGCATACGCTGCCATCAGGGTGGGCAACGGATGGAGAGAAGAAGATGACTCCAACGCTTCGGATATCGGCCCTCTTCGTTGCAACCGCGACAGCGATCGCATGCGCGGCGCCCGCGCACGCGGATTTGCTCGACCCGATCCCCGGCAATGGCGTCTTTGTCGTCGGGCCCGACATCGCGCCGGGTCTCTACCACACGGGCGGGTCGGGCTCGGCGTTCGGCGTGTGGATCAACAATGTGCCGACCCAGGACTCGATGTGCTCGTGGTTCACCTACAGCACGCCCGATGCGAACAAGGACCATGTACTGCAGACGAACACCTCGATCGGCCCGATGTTCGCGAATATCAATACTTCCGTGAAGGCCTTCGAGTCGCTGAACTGTCAACCCTGGACGCGGGTGCCCTAACGCCGGTCGCCTTCGGCCAGCATCTCGCGCAGCCGGCGGATGTCGACCTTGCCGGTGCCGCCACGCGGAACGTCGTCGTCGGAGTCCAGCAGCAGCCATACCGTCGGAACCTTAAAGGAACTCAGCAGCGTGCGTGCCTGGCCGCGCAGCTGTTCGGTGTCCAGCCCCGGGTCGTTGCACACCACCGCCGCGCCCACCCGCTGGCCCGCGGTGCCCGGCACATTGGTGACGAAGGCGTGGTCGATGCCGTCGATCGTGCGCAACGCTCGCTCGACCTCACTCGGGTAAACCGTCGCGCCGCTGACTTTGAACATGTCGTCGGATCTCCCGTGGTAGAACAGGAATCCGTCCTCGTCGAGATGGCCGAGGTCGCCGGTGGGATAGAAGCCGTCCACGGTGAACAGCTCTTCGCGGCTGCGACCGCAAATGCCCCTCAATGTGTGTCGCCCGCGGAGCTGGATCATGCCGGCGGTTCCCGCCGCGACGGGCTCGCCGCTGTCGACGTCGACGATACGGACTTCCATGCCTGCGAACGGTTTTCCGCAGCTGCCCCACGCCGTCGCGGGCATGTCGGTGTCGGCGGGGTAGCCACAGTACGGACCGAATGCCTCGGTCATCCCGAACAGCGTGGCCCGTGCTCCCGGCTGAGCCCGCTGCTCGGGTGGCAGCAGGGCTTCGAGGCTGCCCGGGCGCAGTGCCGAGAGGTCAACGCCGGTCGCACTCGCGTGCCGGGCCAGTGCCTCGGCCTGATCAGGCCAGCCGCGAAACAGGGTGACGCGCTCGCGCTCCAGCAGGCGCAGCGTGGTTTCGGGCCGGGGGATCTCTTCGGTCACCAGGGTGGCGCCGGCCAGCAGTGCGGACAGTATTCCGCTGCCGAAACCGCCCACCCAGAAGAATGGCATCGGCAAGTACAGGCGGGTTTGCGAAGTGATGCACCGTGCCGCAAGACCCGACTGCACGGCGCCCAACGCGTTGCCATGGGAGTGCACGACTCCCTTGGGTGTGCCGCTGCTGCCGGAGGTGAACATGATGACCAGCGGGTCGGCGGCGGTGACCGTTGCGGTCATGGCGTCGATGATTTGCCGTGCGCGATCACTCGCGGTTGCGTCGTCAAGCTGCCCGGTCGACCAAACCCGGCGTAGTGCGGGCAATTCGGCTCTCGGCACCGCCTTCAGGTCGTCGAGATACCGATGACCCCGGAATTCGTCGACGCTCACCAGGAACTGCACCGCCGCGACGCGCAGCTGCGCAACGAGTTCGCGGGCCTGCAGCAAGGTGCTCAACGGAACCAGCACCGCGCCAATGCGGGTCAACGCGATGGAGATCTGCACCCAACGGGCGCTGTTGGGCATGAGCAATCCGACCCGGTTGCCCTTGCCCACGCCGGCTTCGACGAACGCCGCAGCCAAATCGCTTGTGGTCGAATCGAGTTCGCGGTAGCCAATCCGAGACGCGGGATCGATCACCATCGGCGTGTCCCCGTCGTGATCGGCCCGAAGCCGGACCAGCGCGTCGATGGTACTAGGCATCGAAGAGCTTCCTGAGTCGCGGCATGTCGACCTTGCCGCTGGGCATCATCGGTAGGTCGGCGCGCGGCAGGCTGAGGAACCGTTTGGGGATCTTGTACGCGGACAGTTCGGATTTGAGTTGTTCGCTCAACGCTGCGTCGTCGAACGCCGCGGCGTCGTCCGGGCGGACCACCACCGCGGCGACGAGTTGCCCGCGCCGCGCGTCGGGTAGGCCGAAGACGTAGGCCGGCGCCCCGCCGGTGACCTTGGTGATGGCCCTCTCCACCTCGGCCGCCGAGACATTGGCGCCGGCCGTTTTGATCATCGCGCCCAGGCGCCCGACGAAATAGACGAAGCCGTCGGCGTCCGTGCGCACCAAATCGCCGGTGTGCAGCCAGCCGTCGGCGTCGAAGCACTCCTCTCGCGCACGCTTGTAATAGCCCTGCATCACATACGGCCCGCGGATGCAGAGCTCGCCGACCTCACCCACGGCGACGTTTTCCATCGTGTCGGGGTTGATCAGCATCGTCTCGAATCCGGGCGCGGGCTTGCCGAATGACCCGCGCCGCACTTCGGGCTGATCGGATTCGTCGCCGGAGATCAGCACCACACTGCCGGCCTCGGTCATTCCCAGCATGTTGTGCCGCAGTTCCGGGTCGGCCGGCCTGGTGTCGGGGGCCATGATCGGGTAGAGGTTGCCGCGCCGCATCGACGACAGATCACGCCCGGGGTAGCTCGGGTGATCAACCAGATGAGCGATGCCGGCCGCGAATCCATTGGTCATCGTCGGCTTTTCGGTTTCCAGCAAGTCAAGCGTCGCCCCCGCGTCGACGGCGTTGGAGCACACCAAGGTCGAACCGGCCACCAAGGTGGCAAGCAGTCCGAACGCGAATCCGCCGATCCAGAAGAACGGCGAATTACAGAACAGTTTATCCGCCGCGGTCAATCCGCGAATCATGTTGAGGTTCTTCTGATGTCCGAGCAGCCCGGCATGGGTGTGCACCACGCCCTTGGGAGCACTGGTCGATCCCGACGTGTAGACGATCGCCAGCGGATCGCGGCCGTAGACGTCGGCCTCCATCGCCCGCAGCAGCTCGGGGTCGACGGTGCCGGCCCGTCGGCACACCGGCTCCTGGGCAGTCGCGACGTGGCGCAGTTGTGGGGCGGCGGGTGAAAACAACCGGGAATCGAGATCGGCGTCCGAGAGGACCTCGGCCAATCGTTGCACATAGTCGTGGGAGCGAAAAGACGGCGCGGTCAACAGTATTTCGACATCGCTGTCGACCAGCTGCTCGCGCATCTCGCGAGCTGTGACGAAGGTCGAGAACGGCACCACCACGGCGCCGATCCGGGCGGCGGCCAGCATCGCGACCACGAAGTCGGTGCCGTTGGGGTAGAGCAGTCCGACATGTGTCCCCTTGCCCGCGCCGAGGGCGATCAGTCCGCGAGCAAGCTCCGCCGACGCGACGTCGGCTTCGGCGTAGCTGATCCGCTCTGCGTCGCACACCAGAAGCGGGTGTTTGTCGCGCGCGCGGGCTTGCTGCCGCAGGACGTCGGCGACCGTCGAATCACCGGGCATGGTCGCGCTGCGCCACGGATTCGTGGAAAAACCGCCGGATCTCGCTCAGGTCGGCTTTACCCGACGGGGTGCGCGGAATCGCGCCGACGATTGCGATCTCGGTGGGAATCTCGTAGCGGGCCAACCGCGTTCGCAGATAGTCCACCAACGCCTCGGTGTCGGTGGCGGGGGAGTCGCGCAGTTCCACCATCGCGACCGGCGTCTCGCCGAGGCGGGTGTCGGGCCGCCCGATCACGGCCGCGCCCGCCACCGCCGGGTGGCCCTCCAGCGCCACGCGGACGTCGTCGGGCATCACCTTGAAGCCGCCGCGGATGATCGCCTGATCGGCCCGCCCGACGATCCAGAGGAAGCCGTCGGCGTCGATGCGCGCCAAATCCGTGGTCCGCATCCACTGCACCGAACGCCCCAGCTGTCCCGGCTTGACCTCCAGCAGTCCGACCTGGTCGGCTCCCAGCGGTGTGCCGGCTTCGTCGACCACCCGCAGCTGGGTGCCCGGGTTGGCCCGCCCGACGCTACCGCGTTTGGTGGCCCAATGGTTCCGGTAGTCGGCCAGGGTCCAGCCGGCCACACCGCCACCGAATTCTGTTGCGGCGTAGGAAGTTAAAACGGGTATGCCGTATTTTTCGGTGAAGGCGTCGGCGTCGTCGGCTGACAGCGGGGCGGTGCCACAGGTGACCGCGCGAATGCTGTCCAGATCGGTGCGCGACAGCTCGGAATGCAACACCGTCCGCAACGCGGCCGGCACCAGCGACACCGCGCGTGGCCGGTGCGTGCGCACCGCCTGCGCCCATGCGTTGAGCTCGAAGCGTTCCAGCAGCACAAAGGATCTCGCTTCGGTGACGCATTGCAGTACCCGGAACACTCCACCGATGTGTACCAGCGGTGAATTCATGATCGCGACGCCGCGGCGCAGTTCCTGCGGCGCCGGCGCGCGATCGGGGTCTGGACCCATCACGCTGCGCGCCAGCATGTCGTAGCTGAGGTCGATTCGCTTGGGCGGACCCGTGGTTCCGCTGGTCAGCATCCGCACCGCGATTTGTGTTGCGGCAGTGCGCCCGTCGTGGGGCCCTACCGATTCGCCGGGCTCTGCGAGGCGGCCGGAGACCGGCATGGTCGGCGTGCCGGGGGCGACCAGTGTGGCCAGGTCGTCGGGCTCGCCGACCACGAGGGGCAGTTGGAGTGCGGCGATATCGGCTCGGGTGCGCTCGTCGCCGCGTGACGGATTGATGGTGACCACGGTGCCACCACCGAGCAGCACACCGAGGAACGCCGCCACCTGGCCCGGCCGGTTGCGCAGCAGCATCCCGATCGCAGGGTTGTCACTGTGTTCGGCCGTCACCGACGCCATCCGCCGCGCCGCCTCGCCGATCTGGCCCCACGACAGCCATCGACCGTCGTACTCGATCGCGGGTGCGCTCGGCTGCAGATCCAGCACGGCGGCGATGCGTTGACTCAACCGATGATCGCCCATCAGCGAATCTTTGGATCGCTGCGGGCGGTCTTGCCGCCGGCTTTCTGCTGCGCCGCCAATTCGGCGGTGCCCAGCGGGTTGCCGAGCCGGGTGTAGATCAATCCCTGCTCCAAGGCGGCGCGGTAAGGCCTGTCCAGCGATTCCCAGATCGCCTTGACGGTGCCCTGCGTCGCCGACGGCGGCTTGGCCGCGATGGCCGCGGCGATCTCGTGGGCTCGGCTCCAGAGCTGGTCGGTCGCGACGACCTCGGACACCAGGCCGATCCGCAACGCGGTGTCGGCGCCGACCCGTTCGTCGTTGCCCATCAATGCGATTCGCAGCGTCTCGCCCAGGCCGATGCGGCGCATCAGCCCGATCGGCTCCAATGCGCAGACCAGGCCGGCCGAGACGTGCGAGTCGAAAAACGTGGCCTCGGTGGAGCAGATGACCACATCGGATTCGTTGATGAAGTAGAACGCACCTGCCGTGCACATGCCCTGGACGGCGCACACCACCGGCTTCCACAACTTCTGCCACTTGGGGCTGAGCAGTTCGCCGGGATCCTCATGATTCCATACGTTTTCGGGTTGCCCGTACGGCGTCTTGATGTCCAGCCCCGCGCTGAAGGCCCGGCTGCCGGCGGCCCGCAGCACCACCGCGTGCACCGATTCGTCGAGTTTGACGGTGCGCCAGGCTTGCGCCATCTCCTCACACATTGTGCGGTTGAACGCATTCAGCTGATCGGGGCGATTCAGCGTGATGGTCGCGACGTGGTCGCTCGCGTCGACGTCGAGGAGAATGGTTTCGAAACGTGAGGTACTCAACGGCACTGCCAATTTGGTTTGCGTTTTTCCATAAAGGCTTTGGGGCCTTCGGCGGCGTCTTCGGTCCGCAACACCCGCTCGCGGAAGGTTTCGGCCATGATCTCGGCCTCGTGCAGCGGCACGTTCAGGCCCTTCAGGATCGCCAGCCGGGTTCCCCGAACCGCCAGTGGCGCATTGGAGTTGACGATATCGGCGATCTCACGGGCCCGGTCCAGCAGCTGGTCGTGCTCGACGACCTCACTGATCAATCCCAGCTCGTAGGCGCGCCCGGCGCTCATCCGCTCGTGCTTGCCCATCAAGGCCATTCGCAGGGCGATCGTGCGGGGCAGCACCCGGGAGATCCGCACCAATTCACGGCCGGCCACCAGCCCGATGCTGACGTGCGGATCGAAAAACGTCGCCTGTTCGGATGCGATGACAATGTCTGTCGTGGTGACCCAATCCATGCCCGCGCCACAACAGATTCCGTTCACCGCGGTGATCACCGGCTTGGCCATCGTGCGGAACGGTGGAGTGCCCTCCTGCGGGGCCTCCCATTGGTCGTAGGTGGACAGATACGGCCGCTCGTAAATCACCTTGCCGTCTTCGGGAATCTCCGTGACGTCCGCGCCGCTGCAGAACGCGCGACCGGTGCCCGTCACGATGGTCAGCCAGACGTTGTCGTCGTTTTCGGCCTCGTGGTAGGCGGCCCGCAGCTCGGAGACCATGTGCGGGCTCAGCGCGTTGAGCGCCTCCGGCCGGTTGAGTGTGATCGTGGCGGTGTGCCCGTCGACCTCGTATTTGATGGTGTCGAACGAGTCAGCAGGCATGGTGTTCCCTTCGTACCGGTGTGACCGAAAGCCTAGTTGGTCAGCGTCCATCGAATTTCGGCGTGCGTCGTTGCCGAAAGGCTTCCAAGCCTTCTTTGAAATCGCTTGTCCGACAGGACAGTTCCAGGTTGAACAGCTCCTGTGTCATGGACTGGCTCAGCGACGCGTGCTGGCCGTAGTTCAGGGCTTGCTTGGCCAGCCCGAGCGCCACCGTTGGCCCGTTGGCGAGACGCACCAGCAGCTGCTCGACGCTGTCGTCGAGTTCGGCCGGGTCGGCGGCCTGGTGGATCAAGCCCCAGGCGGCCGCGTCGGCTCCGCTCACCTGCTCGCCGAGCAGCAGCATGCGCCGGGCTCGCGCCACCCCGACGAGGCGGGGCAGCAGCCAGGTCGCACCGGAATCCGGGCTGAAGCCCCGTTCGATGAACGGCTCCCAGAACACGGCGTCGTTGGCCGCCATGGCGAAGTCGGCGGCGAGAGCAAGATTGCAGCCCATGCCGACCGCCCAGCCCCGGACGGTGCAGACCACCGGGAGCTGGATGGTTTGCACAAGTTCGATCAGCCGGTGTGCGGCGTGCGGAATCCGGCGCACCAGGTCCCCGGCACGCGGCCGCTGTCCACCGGCGTTGTTCGTGGCGACCCAGTCGGCGCCCGAGCAGAAGTCTTCCCCGGCGCCGCGCAGGTGGATCGCGCGCAACGAGTCGTCGGCGGCGGCCTCGGTCAGCGCGCGGACCAACGCCTCGATCATTAAGTGGGTCAACGAATTACGCCGTTGTGGGCGGTCAATGGTGAGCCGCAGAATCGCACCGTCCCGGCGCGGGATCACCGACCCCTCGGCGTCGGCCGCATCGGCGTCGTGACTCACCGTCGGATCCGGCCTTTCTCAGCGATACGGTTACCCATACAGTAGGCAATACGATTGATACGCTGTATAAGTTATCAAGGAAACGCTGCCGACGGAACAACCGGGTCAAACCCGGTGGAAGAGGGTCGCATGCCCGAGGGGACACCGGTACGCGCCGACGACGCAAAATTCGGCGAGTTGCCCCTTGCCCAAACGAAGGCGGCCGCCGGCGCGATGCGGCGGCTGAGTTCGCTACTGCTCTCGCTGGAACATCCGCACCCGACGGTCGACGCGATGCTGGCGAAGTTCGGCGAATGGGAAGGCGAGCTCGCAGCCGCCGCGCCGCCGGACTATGCGCCCCGGATCGGTGAGGTGGACGACGATCGGCGGCGGGTTTATCTCAACCACGCCACCGACATCGGCGCCTACAACCCGTCCTTCCCCGAGTACTCCTTCGACTACCTCGACGCCGACCAGGCCGAGGGACGGGTCGTCTTCCCGGTCGTCTACGAAGGGCCGCCGGGACTGGTGCACGGCGGCTTCCTGTCGGTGTTCTTCGACTGCGTGATCCAGCACCACAGTTGCGTCATGGGGCTGTCGGGCAAGACCCGTTCGCTGCACGTGAGCTTCCGGCGGCCCACGCCGCTGCTGACCGAACTGCGGTTCGACATTGTGCGGTCGCAGCTCGAGCGGGGTATCGAGTCGACCGCACGGCTGCTACTCGGCGACGAGGTGCTGTGCAGCGGCCAGGTCAACACCCTGGCGTCGCAACCGGACAAGCTGGCCGGCTATCGATTCGGCCGGCGGCGAAAGGAACCCGCGACATGACTGCCCCGCACGACGATCGCGTGCTTTTCGAGGTCGACCCCGGCAAGAGAATCGCGACGATCACGCTGAACAATCCCAAGCAGCGCAACTCCTATGACGCCACCATGCGCGAGGCCGTCGGCCGCTGCCTGGATCAGGTGGCCGACGACGACGATCTGACCGTGGTGTTGCTGCGCGGAGCCGAGGGAGTCTTTTCCACCGGGGCCGATATGAACAACGCATACGGCTGGTATGGCGACAAGTCCAAGGCGCCCGACGAGGCTGCGGCCAGGCGCCGGCCCAGCCAGCGCAGGCGACTTACGGTGGACCGCAAGTCATTTAGCTTCTACCACAACTTCATGGGCTTCCCGAAAGTGACGGTGGGGGAGATCTCCGGCTACGCCCTGGGCGGTGGCTTCGAGATGGCGCTGATGACCGATATCTCGGTGATCGCGCGCGACACGAAGATCGGCATGCCGGCGACACGATTCCTGGGACCCGCGCTGGGCAGCCTGCACATGTTCTTCCACCGGTTGGGACCGGTGCTGGCCCGGCGCCTGCTATTGACCGGTGACGTGATCGAAGCGGGTGAGCTCGAGCATCTCGGAATCTTCACCGACACATGCGATTCCGGCGCGGTGACCGCACGCGCCCGGTACTGGGCCGAAAAGGCGGCGAAGATGCCCGCCGACGGAGTCGTGATCGCCAAGGAAGCCTTCCGCCTCGTCGAGCAGTCCCAGGCGTACATCGGTGAGGAAGTCGCGAGCTACCTCTTCCACGCCTACGGCACCAACCTGCAATTCGGGCCGGACGAATTCAACTTCGTCAAAACCCGCGCCCAGCACGGCACCAAGGAAGCGTTCCGGCTGCGCGACGAGCATTTTCATGTGCCGGAACCCGAAGCCTAGTAACGGAACTCGCGACTAGCGCTCTGCGGTTGCTTTCGCCCGGGCACCCGCAGAGGCGGACTTTGTCGCCTTGCGCGGTCGCGATGCCGTCGACTTGGCGGCTGTTGACCCCTCGTCGATCAACCGGCTGGCGTGGTCGAGGATGCAGTTGAGGCCGTACTCGAAATTGGTTTCATCCGGCGCCCCGATCCGGTGACCTATCCGGCTCACCTGGGCCAGCAGCGGAGTCTTTTCGGGGTCGATGGCAACGGCGTCCTCGATGGCGCGCGGGCCGACGTCGGAGGACTGGTTCTTTTCGTAGAGCCGCTGCAGGACCACCGAGCCGCGGACGTGTACCGAAACCGCCGAATAGGTATCGAAGGCGTCTTCGGGCGTGAGGCCGGCCTCGACCAGATTGGAGATCGCCTTCTCCATCTCGAGGGCGCCCATTCGGGCCGCCTTGGGGCTCAGCGCCGCGCGAATCAAAATCAGGTCGCACAGAATTGGGTTGCCCATGAACGCCTTACGCATCGAGCGGGCGTGGTTGCGCAGGGTTTCGCGCCAATCGCTGGCTTCGACGTAGGGCGTGGCGAACACGTATTTGCTCAATGCGCGGTCGGTCATCGCGTTGAGCAAGTCGTCCTTCTTACGGAAATACCAGTAGATGCTGGTGACTCCGACGCCGAGGTGTTTGCCGAGCAGCGGCATGCTCAAGTTGTCGATCGAGACTTGCTCGGCGAGTTCGAATGCGCCGCTGATGATGTCGTCGGGGTTGATGGACCCGCGTTCGCGTCGTTGACGCTTATCAGCGGTTGCTTGCTTTGCCACTACGGGCACCTCCATCAAACGTATCCTGTGCGTACGGTCTGGAAACCGTGCCACCGATTGAATCAAATCTACCGGCAGATGTGCTCCCACCTGCGTATATGTAGGCGTGTCGCCATTCGGGTATGACCGTCAACCGGGCTCTCTTACGCTTTTCCATCTGCTACTGTAATACCTATCGTAGGCTTTTTGGTATACAAGGCTGGACGGGCAAAGATGACCGGACGCAAGCCATTGGCTGCCGCAGCGCGCGAGCCGCGGAAATCGCCATGGATCTAGGCCTGGCGAATGCGACAGCAGTAGTTATCGGTGGTAGCCGTGGCATGGGTTTGGCCGCAGCCCGGTGCCTGGCCGAGGACGGCGCCCGGGTGGCGCTGGTCGGTCGAACCCAAGCCAGCATCGACAGCGCAGTGGCGGATCTCACTGAACGTGGCAGTCCGGATGCCGTTGGGTTCGCGGTCGACATCGGTGACGCCGCCGAGGTCGACGAGTTATTCGCCGAGATCTCCGCCCGATGGAACGACGAACTCAACGTACTGATCAATACGGTCGGGCCGGGAGCGCCCGGCGGCTTCGAAGATCTGACCGACGACCAGTGGCGTGCGGCCGTCGAAGACGGCGTGATGGGGATGGTGCGTTGTGTGCGTTCGGCGCTGCCCCTGCTGCGTAAGGCGCAGTGGGCGAGGATCGTCAACTTCTCGGCGCATTCGACACAGCGGCAGAGTGTGATGTTGCCCGCGTATACCGCGGCCAAGTCGATGCTGACGAGCGTCTCGAAGAACCTGTCCTTGTTGCTCGCCAAAGACGAGATCCTGGTCAACGTGGTGTCACCGGGCAGTATCGCCTCCGAGTCGCTTCTCGGCTGGGCCGACTCGGTCGGCGTCGACGGTAGCGACCCCTATCGTCTGATGGAGGCCATCGACAAGCACTTTGGGCATCCGGCGCACATGCCGCGTGCCGGCTTGCCGGAGGAGATCGGGCCCGTCGTCGCATTTCTCGCATCGCGGCGCAACTCCTACATGACCGGCGCCAACATCAACGTCGACGGCGGTTCAGACTTCACCTGAACTCAAATCGACTGGCTGACAAAAGGAGTGGATTGTGCCATCAGCTGGTGAGGCGCGCGCCTGGGCGCGCGGAGCGTTGCGGGGAATCGGAGATTCCCTCTACACGCCGTTTTGCGGTACCGACGGGGACGACATCGACTGGGACGCCTACCGGGCACTGGTGCGGTACTGCGTCGGTGATCTCGGGCATCCGATGTTGTGGTGCACCAGCGGACTTTCCGAGTTTTGGTCGCTGACCAACGGCGAGCGCAAGCGCCTGCTGGAAGTGGCGATCGAGGAGGCGCGTCGCATCAATCCCGATGTGGTGGTGCAGTCCTGCACAGCGGCCATGTCGGCGAAGGACTGTCTGGATTTGACGCTGCACGCCCAGGAGGCGGGTGCGGACATCGTCTACATTCAAACACCGATGATGGAGGCGCACGGCGGCGAGGGCGTGCTGCGCTTCTTCAAATACGTTGCGGCACGGACGGATATCGCGTTAGGCATGTTCAACTCCCCGTCCTCGGGTTATGTGTTGAGCCCGGCCGAGAGCGCCCGCATTTACGACGAGGTGCCCGCGGTGTGCGCCACGAAGGAGGGCGCGTTCCGGCCCGCGGCGAGCAGGATGCTGCATGAACTGGCACCCGGTCTGGCGGTGTGGGAATGCGACAAGACGGTGTATCGGGCCGGATGGCTGCGTGACGGAATCGTCTGCCCGGCTCAATTGGGTACCGCCGGCTACCTCTTCGAGACCCCGCAGCGGCGACTGTTTTCCGAGTACTGGGATCTGGTGATGTCCGACAAGCTGCTCGAGGCAATGGATTACGGGCGCGAGTCCGGTCTGGACCAATTCGACCTCGACATTGGTCCGTGGTGGACCTGCTATCCGGGACGATCGGACTACTTCACCCACTGGGGAGGGGCGTTCAAGTATGCCGCATCGCTATTGGGCCTGCCGGTAGGTTCCTATCCGCATTCCCGACCTCCGCAGGCCGAGTTGCCCGTCGAGGCCAAAGCCCAGATGGAGACGGCGTATCGTAAGCTCGGGCTTATCAACTAGCAACTGTGTGCCCAAAGTCCTTGTGCCGCAAGCCTATGCGAAGGCCCGGCCACCGAGGGGGTGACCGGGCCTTGCGAACGCGGACGTTGGCTAGTTCTGTTCGGCGCGTTGACGCGCCTCGTGAACTTTCGCTTCGGCGCGCGCCTTGTCGGCTTCAGCCTCTTTCTTCGAGGCGTTGCGCAGCGCTTCTGCTTTGTCTTGCTGCGCCTGGCCTTCGGTGATCCAGTCGTTGCGACCCGCGACCGTACCGACTACCTCCTTGGCCTTGCCGACAACATCTTCGACGACGCCCCTGATGACATCAACCATTGGCGATTCCCTCCTCCTGCCTAGTGGGTGCCACTAGTTCCTCTTCCCAGCCACCCGACGGGCGAAAACACGATCGGGACGTGGCGCTTGCCACAGTGTCAGTGCGCCAGCCCATTACCGGCGGCGTGTGCCGAAGCCGCGGTTACCGGTGCGTTCGCTTCGGCTTCGACTTCGGTGTCCATGGCGTGCGGCGCCCGCTGGTCCGACTGCGCCGGTCCGTTGCTATTTCGGCGCCGTCGTGCCCACAAGACGAGCGCGATCAGCACACCGAGCGGCCCCAACCCGAGCAGGAATTGAGTGCCCGCCCATGCCGCCTCGACCTTCAATAGCGCAGACCGTGCCTGTTTCAAGCGATGCAAGACCGCCTTAACCGTCGATTTCACGACTGGTCCCCTCAGCTGCCAGATGTTCAAGTCCCTCCCTGCCGGTAACCCGGCGAGTCGCGATCCCAAACAATGCGACGCGCTTTGTTGCCGAAGATTTCGGCTTGCCGTCGCCTCCGCGGGCCCGCTCTCCAGACCTTTCGGACCGCGGTTGCGCGTCGCGAAATTCGCTGTTTGGCGTGGGTTCGCAGGGCCGTGGGGACGGTTGTGGAATGCGGTACCGATAGGTATACAGTATGGGTACAAAGCCCACTGAAATCCGTCGTCAAAAGCACGAGGAGGTGCCGCGGAAGATGTCCGGCAGCAACGGCGCCTCCCAGGACTCTGCGGCCGACGACGCGGTGCTGTACGAGACCACCGACAGCGGCGTCGCAATTCTCACGTTCAATCGGCCGGACCGCCTCAACGCATGGGGTCCTGACATTGCGGCCGGGTTCTATGCGGCCGTCGACCGCGCCGAATCCGACCCCGCGATCCGGGCGATCGTGCTGACCGGTCGGGGCAGAGGGTTCTGCGCCGGTGCCTATCTGGGCGCGCCGAGCGATGCGACCAAGGTCGGCGAATCGATGGAGAAGGCCGGTGAGACGAATTTGGCCGAATTGGTCGGTGAACGACCGCCGCACTTCGTGACCACCCTGCGTAAGCCCGTCATCGCGGCCATCAACGGTGCCTGTGTCGGCATCGGCCTGACCCAGGCGCTGATGTGTGACGTGCGGTTCGCCGCTGCCGGGGCCAAATTCGGGGCCGTGTTCGCTCGCCGGGGACTGATCGCCGAATTCGGCATCTCCTGGATTCTGCCGCGGCTGACCAGTATGGGAATAGCGCTCGATCTGTTGCTGAGCGCACGTACCTTTCTCGCCGAGGAGGCCGCCGAGCTGGGTCTGGTCAAGGAGGTCGTGGCGGCCGACGACCTGATGAAGCGTGCTCTGCAGTACGCGGAGGACATGGCCAAGAATTGTTCGCCGGCATCGATGGCCGTTATCAAACGGCAGGTCTACGGCGACGACATTCGCGAGGTCGCGGACGCGAATGCCCGTTCCGAAGTCCTGGTGCACGAGGCGATGTCGCGGCCGGACGTCATCGAAGGGATCACGAGTTTCCTCGAGAAGCGGCCCCCGCAGTTTCCTTCGCTTAGCCCAACAGACGCGTAGTCCCCGGGAAGGAAGATCATGAATAGCTTGAGCTACAAGGCGATTGACGTCGACAACCACTACTACGAACCACTGGACGCGTTCACTCGCCACCTGGACAAGGCGTTCAAGAGCCGCGGCGTGCAGATGGTCACCCACGGCAAGCGCACCTTGGCAATCATCGGGGGCCAGGTCAATTACTTCGTTCCCAACCCCACGTTCGACCCGATCATCGTGCCCGGTTGCCTCGACCTGTTGTTCCGCGGTGAGATTCCCGAGGGCGTTGATCCGGCGTCGCTGATGAAGGTCGAGCGGCTCGGCGAACACCCCGAGTACCAGAACCGCGACGCCCGCATCACGGTGATGGACACCCAGGACATCGAGACCGTCTTCATGTTGCCGACATTCGGGTGCGGAGTCGAAGAAGCGCTCAAGCACGACATCGACGCGACGATGGCGTCAGTCCACGCGTTCAACCTGTGGCTCGACGAGGACTGGGGCTTCGACCGTCCGGATCGCCGCATCATTTCCGCGCCGATCATCTCGCTGGCCGACCCGGTCAAAGCGCTCGAGGAGGTCGACTTCGTGTTGGCGCGCGGCGCCAGGCTGGTGCTGGTTCGTCCGGCGCCGGTGCCCGGCTTGGTCAAGCCGCGGTCGCTGGGGCATCCCAGCCACGACCCGGTCTGGGCCCGGCTGGCCGAGGCGGGAGTGCCGGTGGGATTCCACCTCAGCGACAGCGGCTATCTGCACATCGCGGCCGCCTGGGGCGGGAAGGCGACGTTCGAAGGGTTCGGCGCCAAGGATCCGTTGGACAATGTGCTCCTCGACGACCGTGCCATCCACGACACGATGGCCTCGATGATCGTGCACGGTGTGTTCACCCGCCACCCGAAACTCAAGGCGGTCAGTATCGAAAATGGTTCGTATTTCGTGCATCGGCTCGTCAAGCGCCTGAAGAAGGCGGCCAACACCCAGCCACGCGACTTCCCCGAGGATCCGGTGGAGCAGTTGCGCAACAACGTGTGGATCGCCCCGTACTACGAGGACGACCTGCCGGAGCTGGCCGAGGTCATCGGCGTCGACAAGATCCTGTTCGGCTCCGATTGGCCGCACGGCGAAGGCCTCGAGTCGCCGCTGTCGTTCGCCGAGGAACTCACGGCCTTCAGCGAATCGGATATCCGAAAGATCATGCGCGACAATGCGTTAGATCTTCTCGGCGTCAAAGCCACCGTGGCGGCCTAGGCGGCCCGGGCAGTGAGTGAATGGACCGTCGGGGCGGTTCTCGATGCCATAGCCGCCGTCATCCCCAACCGGGTGATGACGGTGTGCGGATCGCGCCGCAGCACCTTTGCGGAGTCGGCAGAACGAACCAGTCGATTGGCAAACTTCCTGAGCTCTAACGGTTTCGGGGCGCACCGTGAGCGGGACACGCTGAACCGCTGGGAATGCGGTCAAGACCGGGTCGCGCTGCTGATGTACAACGACCTGTACCCGGACGCGGTGATCGCGTGCCTGAAAGCCCGCGTGGTCCCGGTCAACGTGAACTACAGCTATTCGCCCCGGGAGATCGCCGATCTACTCTCCTACGTTCGGCCGCGCGGCATCATCTATCACCGATCCCTCGGCGCGCGGTGCGCCGAGGTGCTGCCGTCGCCCGGTGCCGAGCTGCTGATCTCCATCGACGACGGCAGCGACGCCGCCGAACTGCCCGGCGCGGTATCGCTGGATGATGCGCTGGCGCAAGGTGGTTCGGGCGATCCGACGCCGGGATCACCCGACGACTTGATCATGATCTGCACCGGCGGAACGACCGGCCGTCCCAAGGGCGTCCTGTGGCGGCAGAGCGACATGTACGTGGCGTCGATGGTCGGGGCCGACCACGCCAGCGTCGACGAGATCCACGCAAAGGTACGCGGCGGCGGTCAGCCGTGGTTCGCGGTTTCTCCCCTGATGCATGCCGCCGGTATGTGGACCGCCTTCGCGGCGATCATGGGCGGGTTCACCGCCGTGCTCTACGACGGCCGGGGCAAACTCGACGCGCGAGCGGTTTGGCAGACCGCCGAGCGCGAAGGGGTCGGCATGATGACCATGGTGGGCGACGCGTATGCCGGCCCGCTGGTCGCCGAGTTGCAACGAGGTTCCTACGACCTGTCGACACTGAATGGAATCGGCACCGGCGGGGCCGCAACGAATCCCAAGTTCAAGCGTGCGCTGATGGAAAAGCTGCCGCAGGTCACCATCATCGATGGTTACGGGTCGTCGGAATCCGGCAACATGGGTTTCGGGCACAGTCAGCGCGGCACGCAGAGCGAGACCTTTCACCTCCGCGAGGGCGGAGCGGTGGTGTCGGAGGATCGCAGCAGGTTCTTGGCACCCGGCGATCCCGAGATCGGCTGGGTGGCACGAAGCGGCCGGATTCCGTTGGGCTACTTCGACGACGCCGAAGCCACCGAGCGCACCTTCCCGGTGATCGAAGGCACGCGGGTGGTGATCCCCGGCGACCGGGCCAGTATCGAATCCGACGGCACCCTGCGCCTGTACGGGCGCGATTCGCTGGTGGTGAACACCGGCGGTGAAAAGGTTTTCGTCGAAGAGGTCGAAGAGGTGCTGCGTACCCATCCCCGCGTCGCCGACGCGCTGGTGGTGGGGCGCCCCAGCGATCGCTGGGGCCAGGAAGTCGTCGCGCTGGTCGCGCTGGCGCCGGGCGCCGCCACCGTCGAAGATGCCGAGCTGGCCGCGTTGTGCAAGTCGCAGCTGGCGCACTTCAAAGCGCCCAAGGCCATTCTGTTCGTCGAGCAGGTTCAGCGCCTCGGCAATGGCAAGCCAAACTACCGGTGGGCTAAACAAGCTGCCGCACAACAGCTTCCGGCCACAGCATTGGCCGGCGCCGAGGCAGAAGGGTCACCGTGAACGACAAAGCGATCGACTGCCTGGTCAATGTACATTTCGGAGAGGTCGACTCTCAGCCCACCTGGATGCTCAAGGTCCGCGACGACTACTTCAAGGGCCCGCAGTCGATGTTCGCGCCGGTCGACTTGGCCGAGCTACTCGACGAGATGGACGCGCACGGCGTACAGAAGGCCGTCCTGATGGATAACCTCGCCAGCCCGTCGACCACCGCGCGCAAATTCGTCGAAGCCAAGCCGGACCGCTTTGCGCTGGCCATGGGCGGCGTCAACCTGTTGCGCCCGGTGGGGCCGTTACGCGAATTGACCGATATCGTGCGCGACCTGCCGGTCGCGTATGCCGTAGTGGGACCGAGCTTTTGGGCCGACGGCCAGTACCCGCCCAGCGACGCCGTCTACTACCCGCTGTACGCCAAGTGCGCGGAACTCAACCTGCCGCTATGCGTCAACACCGGTATTCCGGGGCCGCCGATTCCCGGCGAGGTGCAGAACCCCATTCACCTCGACCGGGTGTGCGTGCGGTTTCCCGAGCTCAAGCTGTGCATGATCCACGGCGCCGATCCATGGTGGGATGTCGCGATCAGGCTGATGCTCAAGTACGAAAACCTGCGCCTGATGACCTCGGCATGGTCGCCCAAGCGGCTGCCGGAAAGCCTGTTGCACTACATGCGCACCCGCGGCCCGAACAAGGTGATCTACGCATCCGACTGGCCGGTCCTGCGGATGCACCGGGTGATCCCCGAAGCCCGCTCGCTGGACCTGCCCGCCGAGGTACTGGACAACTACCTGTACAACAACGCACAGGAGTTTTTCTTCGGCGACCGAGCCTGAGATACGACAGGAGCACAGAGATGGACCGCTTCGAGCTACGCAGACTGGACTACAGCCTGTCCGATCACCATGTCGATCTGCAGAATGCCTACAAGCAGTTCTTCAAGACCCACTGCTCCATCGAAACGGTCCGCACCGCAGAGCCTTCCGGATTCGACAAGAACCTGTGGGAGCGCTTGTGCGCGATGGGCGCGACGACGATGGCACTGCCCGAATCGTGCGGCGGCGACGGGGCGACGCTCGTCGACCTCACGCTGGTGGCCGAGGAGATCGGGCGCTGCATGGCGCCGGTTCCATGGGTCGATCACGTGTGCGCGGCGCGGCTACTGGGCCGGCTCGACGCGCTGGACGAAGATACCGCCGGCATCACCGACGGTGAGCAGCTCGCGGGCATCGACGCGCGGATCGACAGCGCACCGGGCCTTCGTCTGATCCCGACCGGATCGATCGCCGACCACATCATCGTCCGCGATGGCGAGCAGGTCGTGCGCCTGACGTTCGGGACCCGGCCCGCCAAGGTCGACAACCTCGGCCGGCTGCCGATGGCCTGGGTGGACCCGGCGAACGCCGACACCCGCACGGTTGTGGCGCAGGGACCCGAAGCGCTGGCGAACTACGAACTCGCATTGGACGAATGGCGACTGTTGACCGCGGCTGCCCTGGTGGGCCTGGTCGAGGAGACGATGACTATCGCGGCCGAATTCGCCAAGACCCGTTACACGTTGGGTGTCCCGATCTCGACGCTGCAGGCCATTTCGCATCCGCTGGCCAACATGGCCATCACCGTTGCGGGCGGGCGCAACCTGGCCCGGCGGGCCGCCTGGTTCCTGGACAACGAACCGGGCGAACGGGCGGAGCTGGCGCCGTCGGCATTCGTGTTCATGGCGGAGGAGGCCGCCAAGGCGGCGACCATGGCCGTCCATATCCAAGGTGGACTTGGTGTTTCGTCCGAAGCCGCGGCGACGGCCTACCTGGTGCGTGCCCGGGGATGGCCGTTGGCGGCCGGAGACCCGGGTGCCACCGCGAAGCGGGTTGCCGAGATCGTGACCGACCGCGAGAGCGCCGCGGCAGCGGTCTAGGGCAGGAGCAAAACATGGACTTCTCCCGGGTGGAGCTATCCGACGAAGACAAAGCGTTTCGCGAGGAATTGCGCAGCTTCCTGAAAACCCATGTGACCGAAGAAGTTCTGCGGCGCGACCGCGAAACCGGTGACAACTTCGACGAGGGCGTGCACCTGGCACTCGGCGCCGCGGGGTATCTGGCGCGCGAATGGAAGCCGGAATCCGAGGGCGGGTTCAGCCGCGTGCGCCGGCGCATCTACGAGCTGGAGAAGCGCCGCGCTCAAGTTCCTTGGGTGACTTGGGGGACCACCGCCATGGTCGCCCGCTCGGTCGCGAGGTTCGGTTCGGCCGAGCTGCAGGACGAGGTCATGCCGCGTGTCTTCAGCGGCGAGGTCAGGCTCTGCCTCGGTTACACCGAGCCCGAGGGCGGCTCCGACATCGCGACCTGCAAAACCCGCGCCGTGCGCGACGGCGACAACTGGGTGGTCAACGGTTCGAAGATGTTCACCACCGGCGCCCACAACTGCCAGTACGTCTTCCTGATCACCAACACGGCCCCAAATGCGCCAAAACACAAGAGCCTGACCATGTTCCTGGTGCCATTGGACTCCCCGGGCATCGAGATCCAGGGCATCCGCACGGTAGACGGGGACCGGACCAACATCGTCTACTACAGCGATGTCCGCGTCGACGACAAGTACCGGCTGGGCGAGGTGAACGCGGGCTGGACGGTGCTGCGCGAGCCGCTCAACACCGAGCACGGCGCGGTCGCGGCCTCACCCGACGGCTTGCAGGACACTTCGATCATGATGCACCAGGCCGGTTCGATGGCCCTGGCGGTCGACAACGCCGTGAAGGCCGTGACGCGGCCGGATCCCAATGGGCTTAAGCTCGTTGACGACCATTCGGTCGCGTACCGGCTGGGCCGCAGCGTCGCCCGCTTGGAGGCGGCATTGTCATCCCCTAACATCTACGGGCGCGTGGCGATTGCGCAGACGATGCGCGACATCTCCCCGGATCTGATGGACATCCACGGCGCGGCGTCGACCCTGCCGTTCGGCACCGACGGGGCCGCCGATGACGGCAGCGCCGAATACGTCTACCGGTTCGCGCCTCTGGTCGGGATCTACGGTGGCACCCTCGAGGTGTTCCGCAACATGATCGGCCAGTACACGCTCGGGCTGGGCAAGCCCAACTATTCACCGCCGGTCAAGAAGGTTTCCTAACCCCGCGCCACACACCAACCCGCGTCGAGTGTGAACTGGCGGCGTTGAGTGGCGGCGGATCGCCGCTGCGGCGTCACACTCGGCGAGCGAGGCAGAGTGCGCGCCGCCCGGTCTGGCGCTGCGAAATACCCCCCGGGGGATGATGGCTTATATTGGCATATAACAAGCGAGGGGACCGTGATGGTTGGAGACGAAGACAGCATCGCTGCCGTGTTGAATCGGTTGCGCCGTGCACAGGGACAGCTGGCCGGTGTTATTTCAATGATCGAGCAGGGCCGTGATTGTAAGGACGTGGTGACGCAACTCGCCGCGGTCTCTCGCGCGCTTGACCGCGCCGGATTCAAAATCGTCGCCACCGGTATGCGCGAATGCTCAACCGGAAAAGGGGCGAAGGGCAAGAAGCCGCTGACGGAAGACGAGTTGGAGAAGCTCTTCCTCGCGCTGGCCTGACCCAGTCGATCGAACCTCTTAGCGTGGCGACTTGATGGTTGCGTGTTAATGGGCTGTCTGTAGCCCGCTGAACTGCGCAAAGTCCATCCGCTGATCCACGACGGCGTCTTGCTCACTTCTGTCCTATACTATACCCGGTAGGGTATCGAGCGCCGCCCAAACTGCGCCCGCCGATAAGCAAGGAGGTCGACGTACACCGATGGTGACCTTTTTGAAGCGAGCGTGGGTGCCGATCGTGGTCGTGGTGGCGGTTGCCCTCGGTGGTGTGGCCGTCGCCCGGTTGCGGGGCGTATTCGGCTCCGACGCAATCTTCACAGCAACCGGAAGTAGCGCCGACCCGCTGGTGCCGACGCACATCAAGCGGGTGACTTACGAGGTGTATGGGCCCAGCGACACGGCGGGAAGCGTGAGCTACTTGAACAAGAACGCCCAGTCGGAACAAGCGACCTTCACCAGACTGCCCTGGACCTACACGATCGACACGACGGTGCCGGCCCTGATCGCCAACGTGGTGGCGCAAGGTGACGGCGACAACATCGGCTGCCGCATCACCGTCAACGACGAGGTCAAGGCGGAAAGCTCGACGGCGGGGCGGCACGCCCAAACTTCTTGCCTGGTGAAAGCCGCATGAGCACCGACAGCGTCGACACCGAGCCTCGCCCGAAATTCATGCGGTTTGTCCGCGGGTTCGCGGTGCCGATCCTCATAGCTTGGCTGCTGCTGACCGTTGCCTTGAATGTGCTTGTGCCGCCGATCGAATCGGTCGCGCGCAACCACGCGGTGACGATGTCGCCACAAGATGCGCCGGCGATGATCGCCGCGAAACGGATCGGCGCAACCTTTCACGAATCCGATTCCGACAGTACCGCGATGGTCGTCCTGGAAAGCGACAAGCCTCTCGGAGAAGAGGCACACACCTATTACGACGCCTTGGTGAACAAGCTGCTGGCCGACCCCAAGCACGTGCAGCATGTCCAGAACGTGTGGGGAGACCCGCTCACCGCCGCCGGTGTGCAGAGCCGGGACGGCAAAGCCGCTTACGTCCAACTCAATCTGGCCGGCAACCAGGGCAGCACCCAGGGCAACGAGTCCGTGAAAGCTGTGCGCGAGATCGTCGACAGGTCAGCACCGCCCAGCGGGATCAAGGTCTACGTGACCGGCCCGGCACCGCTCACCACCGACATGAATGAGGCCGCCGACAAGAGCATGCTCAAAATGATGGGCGTGACGGGCGCGGTCATCATGATCATGCTGTTCATTGCCTATCGTTCGGTCAGCACAGTGCTGTTGGTCCTCGTCATGGTCGGTTTCGAAATGGGCACGGCCAGGGGGCTCATCGCGCTACTCGGCAACTACGGGCTGTTGGGCTTCTCGACGTTCGTCGTCGCGATGCTGTCCTCGTTGGCGATCGCAGCGGGCACCGACTACGCGATATTTCTGATTGGTCGCTATCAGGAGGCCCGCCAGGCCGGTCAGGATCGAGAGACCGCCTACTACACGATGTTTCGCGGGACCTTTCACATCATCTTGGGCTCGGGGTTGACGATCGCCGGCGCCACCTTCTGCCTCCACCTGGCGCGGCTGTCGTACTTCAAGGCATTGGGGATTCCGTCGGCTTTGGGGTTGCTCGTGGTGGTCGCGGGCGCGCTCACCGCGGCCCCGGCCGTGGTCGCGGTCGCGACTCGATTCGGCTTGCTCGACCCGAGACGGATGATCAAGACGCGTGGCTGGCGGCGCATTGGGACCGCGACCGTCCGCTGGCCGGGGCCCGTGTTCGCCGCCTCGCTGATCATCGCGATCGTTGGCATCCTGATCGTGCCGAGCATGAAGGTCAGCTATAACGACCGGTTCTACATACCCGGTACGCTGCCATCCAACGTCGGATATGCCGCCGCAGAGCGCCATTTCAGCGCCGCCACCATGAATCCCGATATCCTGATGATCGAGGGCGACCATGACATGCGGAACAGCGGCGACATGATCATCTTGGACAGAATTGCCAAAGATGTCTTTCGATCCCCGGGAATCGCGATGGTGCAAAGCATTACCCGGCCGTTGGGTGGCCCGATTGAGCACACGTCGATACCGTTCCAGATCAGTGCCCAGTCGATTCCGATCCAGCAGAACCTCCAATTCATGAGGGACCGCACGGCCGACATGCTCACGATGAGCGACGACCTCGGCGCGATGATCGGCTCGATGGAGCGTATGCAGGGTTTGCTCGGGCAGATGAGCAGCGCGACGCATCACATGGTCGGCGACATGGGCGAGATGCAGGCCACGCTGAACGAGATGCGGGACCATCTGGCGGATTTCGACGACTTCGCAAGACCGTTCCGCAACTACTTATATTGGGAACAACACTGTTTCAACATCCCGGTGTGTTGGGCGTCGAGATCGGTGTTCGAGGCGATCGATGGTGTGGACAAGTTCAGTGCGAATATGAGCACGCTGATCAAGGACATGGGCAACGTCGACGCGATCATGCCTCAGATGCTCGCCCAGTTTCCCCCGATCATCGCGGTCGCGAAATCCATGCAGGTGACCCTGCTGACCATGCACAGCAGCTTCTCGGGTCTGGTCACGCAAATGGCTCAGATGACCGATACCGCCAGCGCGATGGGTCAGGCCTTCGACGCCTCTCGCAGTGGCGACTACTTCTACCTGCCGCCGGAAGCGTTCCAGAATGCCGACTTTCAGCGCGGCCTGAAACTCTTCCTGTCGCCGGACGGTAAGGCCGCGCGCTTCATCATCACCCACGACGCGGACCCGGCAACGCCGGCGGGCATCTCAGCGGTCATGCCGGAACTGGCCGCCGCGCATCAAGCGGTCAAGGGCACAACCCTAACCGACGCCAAGTTCTACCTCGCCGGGACGGCGGCTATCTACCGCGACATCCAGTCGGGCTCTCAGTACGACCTGCTGATCGTCGGGATTGCCGCCCTGACACTGATTTTCGTGGTGATGGTGATCATCACCCGGGCACTGGTGGCATCCATGGTGATAGTCGGTACGGTGCTGCTGTCGTTGGGCGCCGCGTTCGGGCTCTCGGTGCTGGTGTGGCAGCACCTCTTCGGTCTGGATTTGAACTGGATCGCGCCGGTGTTCGGGTTGATCATCCTGCTCGCCGTCGGCTCCGACTACAACCTGCTGCTGGTGTCGCGCTTTCAAGAGGAGATCGGGGCCGGGCTGAAAACCGGCATCATTCGCTCGATGGGCGAGACGGGTGGGGTGGTCACCTCGGCGGGCCTGGTCTTCGCCTTCACCATGATGTCAATGGCTGCCAGCGATCTGAGCTCTATTGGACAGGCCGGCACGACAATTGGTCTGGGCCTGCTGTTCGACACGCTGATCGTGCGCTCGCTCATGACGCCGTCGATCGCGGCATTGCTGGGACGCTGGTTCTGGTGGCCGATCCGCGTGCGCCCACGCCCCGCCAGCTCGATGCTGCGGCCGTTCGGGCCGCGGCGGCTGGTTCGCTCCCTCCTATTGGGCGAGGAGGCTGCTGCGGTCAAGCGTCCTTTTGGTTCGCAGACGTCAGCGGAGCCGGCGATGGCGGGCGCCATTGGGGCCGATGGTCCCTACCGGGCAGCGGCAGAGATGGGACATCATTCGAACCATGACGGATGAATCTGAATTGGCGGCCCCGCACGCCACCGCGGCCGGGCAGCTCCCTGTTGCCGAATCGCGCGACCGGCCGAGCCGGCTGGGTCAAGCCGCCGCCTGGGTGGTCATCGTGGCCGGCGTCGTGTTCGTCGTCGCGGTGATCTTCTTCTCGGGACTCATGTTGGGCTGGTCTTCGGGCCATGAGCATGGCTGGGATCGAGATGGTTGGCCCGGTGGCCGCATGCATCCCGGCATGACTGGGTGCCCAATGATGGGCACCGGCGGCATGATGGGCCCCGGCGGCATGATGAGCCCCGGCGGCATGATGGGCCCCGGCGGCATGATGAGCCCAGGAGGCCCGGGCCCGTCCCAGACGCCAGGGCCATCGATCCCGCCGCGCCCGTAACGCGGTCCAGGGGAATACCCCCGCGGGTATAGGAATTGTAAAGAATATGAGCGATCACAACCACTATCACGCAGTGTTGAACGACCTGAATCCGCAGCACCGCGAGCTGCGCAAGATGATCCCGGATGTGTACCGGGGATTTGGCGAAATGAGCAAGGCGGCGCTGACTTCCGCTGCTCTGGACAGCAAGACAAAGGAACTCATCGCGCTGGCAATCGGGGTGGTGGCGGAGTGTGACGGCTGCATCGCCTCGCACGCGCAGGGAGCCGTTCGTGCCGGAGCCTCCAAAGCGGAAGCCGCAGAGGCCATTGGCGTGAGCATTCTCATGCACGGCGGACCGGCCACGATCTACGGAGCTCGTGCCTATGACGCGTTCTGCGAATTCATCGATGCGCAGAGTGTGAACTGAAGCGGCTCAGGCGTTGGCGAGTGCCGGGGGATTGGTGGCGTTCGGGTCGGGGTTGGCGATGGGTAGGCCCATGAAGCGCCGCGCATTGTCGCCCATGAAGTCGTAGGTACGCCGTCGGTCCATGTCGTCGGCGTACTTCCAGAAATCCTTCGGCTCGGCCAGGCCTTCGGGATGCGGGTAGTCCGATCCGAACAGCACCCGGTCCCAGCCCACTGTGTCGACGACATCGGCCACACAGCCCTCCCAGAACGGGCTGACCCAGATGTTGCGTCGGAACACCTCGTGCGGATGCTCGGAGAAATTCTGTGGCATCTTGCGGTGCAGGTCTTCGAAGTCACCGAACAGCGGGAAGATCCACGAGCTGCCGTTCTCGACGCTGGCGATGCGCAGCTTGGGGAATCGGGTCAACGTGCCGTGACAAATCAGGCTGGTGATCATGTCGGCGATCTCGCGGTGGCCCAACGTCATCCAGCGAAATGCACTCTGCGCCATGAAGTTCTGGGTGTGTGGCGGTTCCCATTTGGCGACGTAGTCGTCCAGCGGTGGATAGCTGGCGTGCAGCACGATCGGCAGCCCGGCGGCCTCGACGTCACGCCAGAAGGGATCGAACTCGGGCAGCGCCGGTGAGCGCCAGCCATGAATCCCGTTCACCGGCCCCGGTTTGATCAACGCGGCACGAACACCGTTGTCCAGCAGGTACTCCAGTTCGCGCTGGGCTGCGTCGACTTCGGACAGATTGATGATCGGCGTGGAGAACACCCGGTTCTGGTAGTTGTACGTCCAGTGTTCGAGCATCCACTGGTTCAGTGCGTGGATGATCGCGAGCGTCAACTCGGGGTCGTCGGCCGACGAGTGCTCGACCAGGCTGGCCAGCGTGGGGTAGTTGAGAGCCTCGACGACGCCCTGGCGGTCGAGTTCGGCGATCCGGTCGTCGGGATTGCGGGTCGCGGCGGGCGCCGCGATCGCCGGGCCCTGCATCTCGCGCAGCGTGAGGCCCTCGGAGTTCTGTCCGGCGAAGAACTTTTCGTGCGCGCCCGGCGCGGCGACACGTTCGAATGTCGGGTTCGGGATGAAGTCAGTGACCTTGTTGTTGATGATGATTCGGGTCTGACGCCCGATCTGGGCGAACTGGACGGCCCGCGCGTAGCGCTCCGGAAGATACTTCGTCAACGATTCCGGAGTTTCGTACATGTGTTGGTCGGCGTCGAAAATCGGCGCCCCGGTGAACTGAGCCATCGAATGGTCCCGTCAGGTCGTGAGGATGGTCGCCGCGGCGGTGCCGGGAGCGCCGTACAACTGGGTGAACCCCACCTTCGGACTCCCGGGCACCTGGCGGTCGCCCGCTTCGCCGCGGAGTTGGCGGACGATTTCGTGGACCTGCCGCAGCCCGGAGGCGCCGATCGGCTCGCCGTTGGCGATCAGCCCGCCGTCGGTGTTGACCGGCATCGGGCCACTGATCTCGGTGGCGCCTTCGGCCAGCAGCTTTTCCTGGTCGCCGTGCTCGCAGAACCCGCACTCGGCCATGTGGATGATCTCGGCGCCGGCATCGGTGTCCTGCAACTGGATCACGTCGACATCGCCTGGCGCCACGCCGGCCTTCTCGAACGCGGTACGGGCCGCGTAAACCGTTGGCGCGACGTCTTCTTCGACTGGTGCGCACGTGGTGTTGACCTCGTAAGCGCCGTAGCGCCGGGTGCGGATCTCCACGGCCTTCAGGTAGACCGGCTTGGAGGTGTAGCGGTGCGCGATGTCGGCCCGACACATCACCGCCGCGGCGGCGCCTTCGTCCGGTGCGCAGAACATGTATTGGGTCAGGGGATAGTTGAGCATCGTCGAGTTGAGGATGTCCTCTTCGGAGATCGGCTTACGGCGAAACGCGTTGGGGTTCAAGGACCCAATGCGGAAGTTCTTGGCCGCAACCTTGGCCAGCGTCTCCTGGGAGATGTTGTGGTCGTGCAGGTAGCGGTTGGCCTTCATGCCGAAGAACTGGGTGGTCAGATATTGCCCGTTCTCCGCATACCAGCTCGGCATGCCCACCAGTGCCGGGTCTTCGGTGAAGGCCCCGCGCGGGTGCTTGTCCAAGCCGATCGCGATGCCGATGTCGTAGTCGCCCAACCGGATTCCGTCGGCGCACGCCTTGACCGCGCTGGCCGCTGTCGCGCACGCGTTGAACACGTTGGTGAACGGGATGCCGGTGAGCCCGACCATGCCGACGATCGCATCCGGATTGGCGACGGTCCAGCTGCCGCCGGTGGCGAATTGGACATCCTGCCAGGCGATACCGGCGTCGGCGACCGCGGCCAGGATGGCGTCAACGCCCATCTGCATCGCCGACTTGCCCTCGAATCGGCCGAACGGGTGCAGACCCACTCCGATGATGGCGACGTCATTCATTGCGCCACTCCTCCTCATCGCTTTGTCCCCCGCAAACGGGTGGGGGTACCTCCCACTTGTGGGGGAGTGCCCCCACTGCATCGTCGACGGCGCGATTCATGCAATGGCTCCGGCATTCTTGAGTTCCTCGATACGGTCCCAATCCATCCCGATCTCCATCAAAACGATCTCGGTGTGCTCGGAGGCCTGCGGCGCCCGGGTGGTTTCCAGCGGCTCGTGGTTGAACTGGACGGGCCCGCGGACGACCTTGAACGGCGCTCCGCCGGCTGCGACTTCGACCTCGGAGATCATGTCGTTCGCGATGGCCTGCTCGTCGTTGGCCAGGTCGAGCAGGCTCTGGAACGGCGCCCACTGTCCCTTCATCGTCTTCAGGTGCTGACGCCAGTACTCAAAGGGCTTGGCGGCGAAAGCTTTCGCGATCAACTCGGCGGCCGCGTTGGCGTTCTGAATCAACGGGAGAACCTCGGAGAAGCGCTCATCGTCGGCGGCCTCGGGGATGCCCAGGTGCTCGAAGGTGTCCCGGATATGGCCCGTCGGACTGATGATGCACAGGTTGATCGTGCCGCCGTCGGATGTTTCGTAGTTGCCCATGAACGGATTCACCGACATCGCGGTGGCCGAACCCGGCATGGGTGTGCGCATGACCTCTCCGGTCTCCATGCCCTGCGTCATGCTGGCGCCGGCGGCCCACCACGCCGTGCTCAACAGCGACACGTCCAGCTCGACCGCCTCGCCGGTGCGTTCGCGATGCAGTAGCGCAGCCGAGATGCCGCCGGCGATGAACATGCCGCCGATGGAATCGCCGAACGCGGGGATGCCTTGTCCGAGTGCGCCTCCCAGCTCCTCCGGAGTCAGCGCGTAGCCGATACCGCTGCGCGTCCAGAACGCCGTTCCGTCGTAACCACCGACGTTGCGCTCGGCACCCTTATCGCCGTAGGCCGAACCCCGGGCGTAGATGATGTTCGGGTTGACCGCGCGAATGTGCTCGAGGTCGAACTTGTGCTGTTGTCGCTGAGAAGGCTTGTAGTTGGTCAGAAACACATCGGAGGTCTTGGCCAGCTCGTAGATCACTTGCTGGCCACCGGGAGTGGACACGTCGATCCCGACGCTGCGCTTGCCCCGGTTGGGATGCTCCATCAGCGGATGCCGTTCGGGGTTGACCTGAATGCCGCCCATGTTGAGGAAGCCACGTTGCGTGTCGCCCCGTAGCGGGTGCTCGACCTTGATCACGTCTGCGCCCCAGTCGGCGAGGATCGCTCCCGCCGCCGGGACGAAGGTGAACTGCGCAACCTCGAGGACACGAATGCCCTGCATTACCTTGACCATTTCTCTCACCACTCCGTCGTCAGGCCGTACGTCTGTTAACCGCGGACGCTACTTGGCGTCGAACGTCACCGGAAGCGCGGTCGGCGATCGGAAGGGCTGGCCATGGATATGCGGGTCGTCGTCGGTGAGCACCGTGAAGTTGGTCAAACGGCTCAGTAGACATTCGACCGCGACGCGCGTCTCCAGCCGCGCCAGGTGCAGACCCAGGCAGGTGTGCTCGCCGGCGGCAAACGAGATGTGTGGGACGGCCTTGCGAAAGATGTCGAATTCTTCGGCTCGTTCCCAGCGCGTTTCGTCGCGATTGGCCGAACCGATGCACACGCCGATCACCGAGCGCGCCGGAAGCGGCACGCCTTCCAGTTCGGTGTCCTCGGTGGTGAACCGTTGCACGGTGGTCAGCGGCGTTTCGTAGCGCAGGCCTTCCTCGATCGCCTGGCCGATCAGCGCGTGATCGGCTTGTACCGCGGCGAACTGTTGGGGATGGGTGAGCAGCAGATACAGCAGGTTTCCCGAGGACCGGTAGGTGGTTTCCAGCCCGGCGGGCAGCAGCAGCCGCAGGAACGAATAGATGGCCTCGTCGCTGAGCTTTTCGCCGTCGATCTCGGCCTCGACCAGATCGCCGATGATGTCCTGGGTGGGTCTGGAGGCGGGCTTGGACTTGCGCAGCTCGATCTGCTCGACGAAGTAATCCTTCAGTGCCGCCGACGCCTCGAAGGCCTTCTCGTAGTTGACGTGGTAGCTGATCAATTGCACGGCGCGCTTACGGAACATCGGCAGGTCTTCGTCCGGTAGGCCCAGCAGCCGGGCGATGACGCGGGTGGGGAACTCGAACGTGTAGTTCCGGATGAGGTCGGCGTTGCCGGTTTCGATGAATTCGTCGATCAACGCGTTGCAGATCGGCCGCACGATCGTCGGTTCCCACTGCGCCAGCGCCCGGGACTTGAACGCAGCCGACACCAGGTTGCGGTGTTCGCGATGCTTCTTGCCCTCCATCGCCAGGATGGTCGGGCCCATGAACAGGCCGATCGTCTTGTCGTAGGGCTTGGAGCTGAACACCCGCCCGTCCCGAAACACGGTGTTGACCGCGTTGAACGAGACCGCGGAGTACTCGTTCTTGGGCAACATGGACTCGGGTGTCCTGCTGTAATCCATGACCGTCCCGCGGAAAACACCGGACTGACGGCGCTTGTGCGCGAAGTACGGATAGGGGTCACGCAGATCGACGGTTTCCTCGCCGGTGCCGGCGGTGTGAACGTTTGTCGTCACCTGACTCTCCAGCATCTTCTTCCGTCTCAGCACGACCGGGCAGTCGTTACGTAAGATCGTACTGTAATTATTACAGTAGACAATATGGGCTAAGGAACGGCAGCGTCATGAGCACACTCGGTGAACGCGCTGACAGCACAGTCGATCAGCAGCGGGCGGATTTGGGCGCGATCCTGGCCAGGCAGCGCCGAGCATTCATCGACGACGGACCGCCGTCGCCGGCGCTGCGACGCAACCGGATCGACCGCCTGATGGCACTCGTCCTCGACAACACCGACGCGTTTGTCGACGCGATGGCCACCGATTTCGGCACCCGGTCCAAGGCGGCGACGTTGTTCACCGAGGTCATCGGGATGATCTCGGTGATTGAGCACACGAGATCCCATGTTGGGCAATGGATGCGGGCGACCAAGCTGATGCGCGCGGCAGCACTGTTCGGGCTGCGCGCCGAGGTGCAGCCGTCACCGCTAGGCGTGATCGGCATCATCGGTCCGTGGAACTTCCCGCTCAATCTCGTGATCCTGCCTGCCGCGACCGCGTTCGCCGCCGGCAACCGAGTGATGATCAAGATGTCGGAGGTCACCTCTCACACCGCCGAATTGATGAAGGCGACCGCGCCGAACTACTTCGACTCCGACGAACTCGCCATCGTCACCGGAGGTCCCGACGTCGCGGCGACGTTCTCGACACTGCCGTTCGATCACCTGTTCTTCACCGGTTCGCCCTCGGTCGGCGCCTTGGTGCAGCGGGCGGCCGCGCAGAATCTGGTCCCGGTAACCCTCGAGCTCGGCGGCAAAAACCCGGTCGTCGTCGCACCCGGCGCCAACATCCGTCGGTCCGCCGCCCGGATCGCGCAGGGCCGCATGGTCAACGGGGGACAGGTGTGTGTGTGCCCCGACTACGTCTTCGTCCCTGACGAACAGATCGACGCGTTCGTCGGCGTCGCGTCCGACACGCTGCGCGGCATGTTCCCCGACATCGTCGCCAACAGCGACTACTGCTCGAGTGTCGATGAGGCCAACTTCGACCGGGTCGTCGGCCTGATCGAAGACGCGCGCGCCAACGGCGCCACCGTGGAAACCATTGCGCCGGAAGGGGAACCATTGCCCGACCGCAGCTCCCGCAAGATCGCGCCCACCATTGTGCGCGACATCGACGACACCATGAAGATCGCCAGCGAAGAGATCTTCGGCCCGGTCCTTGTGGTCAAGGGATATTCGCGTCTGGGCGAGGCCATCGAGTACATCAATGCGCGACCCGCGCCGCTGGTGGCCTACTGGTATGGGCCCGACGACGACGATTTCCGAAACTTCGTCCGCAACACCCGCAGCGGCGGTGTTGCTCGTAATGACTTTGCCGCGCAGATGATTCCGTCGGCCGCGCCGTTCGGCGGCGTGGGCCGCAGCGGGATGGGCGCCTATCACGGAAAGGCCGGCTTCGACGCATTCAGCCACCACCGGTCGGTGGTGGGAAGCGATCTGCCGTTCAGCGTCACCGGCAGTGCCGCGCCGCCCTTCGGGAAGTCGATGCGCATGTATGCCGACGCCATGATGCGCATGACCCGGGCCCGGACCCGTCGCCGCCTCAAGGGCAGCCCGCGCCCCTAGCGCGCGTTGGGATTCAGCCTCGCGGCGTACGCCATCAGGTCGGCGTATCGGACACCCAGCAGCCGCGGCAGGGCCGCCATCACCCGCCCGTCGGGTCCGATCAGGATTCGGGCGCGATTCTTCTCGGCTCCGCGCAGGATGGTCCGGGCGGCCTTCTCCGGCGACGTCAGTGCCATCCGGCCAAAGTACTTCGCTGCCTGGTCGGGATCCTCGGTCTCTGCGGTGCGCATGTTGGTCCCAAAGTTGGTGCGAACGACGCCCGGGTGCACGCAATGCACGGTCACTGGGTGGCGCCCGATGATCATCTCCTGGCGCAGTGCCTCGGTGAATCCCCGGACCGCGAATTTCGAAGTGCTGTAGGCACCTTGGTAGGGCACCGCGATCAGGCCGAACGCGCTGGACAGGTTGACCAGTCGCGCCGGCCGCTGGGTAGTTCCGGATTCGATCAGCTGCGGCAGAAAGGCTTTGGTCCCGCTGACCACGCCACCGATGTTGATGCCGAGGAGCCAGTCGAAGTCCTTCCAGGACATGTCTGCCACGCTGGCGAACAGGTCGACCCCGGCGTTGTTGAACAGCATCGACGCCGGCCCGAGATCGCGGCGGACGTCTTCGGCGTGGCCGCACACCGCGTCGCGGTCGGCGACGTCGACCTGATACGTGGTGACGTGGCCGGACCGGCACATAGCCTGTGTTTGCGCCAGATTCGCCTTGTCGATGTCGGATGCCGCCACGTGCGCCCCGTCTTGAGTGAGGGCATAGGTCAAGGCGCGCCCGATCCCCGACCCGGCACCGGAGACGACGGCGACACGATCCTGATACTTCATGCCTGTGCCGCCTGCTCGCGCGCCCAGCGGTAATCGGCCTTGCCCGATGGACTGCGCTCGATGGCGGGGCGAAAGAGGACCGCCTTGGGAAGCTTGTAACGAGCCAGCGATTGCGCGGCGTGCATCACCAGATCCTCGGCATCGGCGTGCGCCCCTTCGGCCAGCGCGACGACGGCGACGACCTCTTGACCCCACCGTTCGCTGGGCCGTCCCGCGACCACCACGTCGGCCACCGCGGGATGCGACGCGATCGCGGTTTCGACCTCCTCGACGAAGATCTTCTCGCCGCCGGAGTTGATCGTCACCGAATCGCGGCCCAGCAACTCGATGCTGGCGTCCTCGCGGTGGCGGGCCCGATCACCCGGAATCGCATACCGCACACCACCGATCACCGGGAAGGTCGCGGCGGTCTTGGCCGCATCGCCCTTGTAACCGAGTGGAATGTAACCGCGTTGGGCCAGCCAACCGATTCCGTCGTGTCCCGGCGGCAGTATCGACGACAGATCCTCGGCCGCCACGAACGCATCGGGTCCGGCGTTGAAGGTGCCGGTGGACACCGCGCCGGACGCCGACATGTGATGCATCTGCGCACCGGTCTCCGAGGATCCGACACCATCCACCACAACGACATTCGGCAGCGCTTGGATCAAGCGCTCCTTGACATACGGCGTCAGCACGGCACCGCCGTTGGCGATCACGCCGAGCGACGACACGTCCGCTGTCCCGTTTTCCAGGCCCTTCTCCAGGGCGGCGAGCAACGGCCTGGCCATCGCGTCTCCGACCACCGTCACCACCGAGACCCGTTCGCGCTCGATCGTGCGGACCACGTCGTCGGCGTCCAAATGGTCTACGACCGAAGGGAAGACGACGGACTGCCCGGTGGTCAGGGCGGTCATCACGCTCCACTGCGCCGCGCCGTGGATCAGCGGCGGCAAGATCATCAATTTGGTTCCCGGGGCCGCGGCGGCTCGTTCCACGATTTCGTCGACCGAGCCGGCGGGTTCGCCGGTCATCAGATTGCGGCCGCCGAAAGACGTCATGAAGATGTCGTGCTGGCGCCACAACACACCCTTGGGCATCCCCGTGGTGCCGCCGGTGTAGAGGACGTACAGGTCGTCTGGGGAGTGCTGCACCGGCGGCGGCGTCGACGGGCTGGATCTGACGATGCTGTCGTAATCGACTGCGCCGTGCACCAAGTCGTTGCCCGAGTTGTCGGCGATCTGGATCAGCACGCGTAGCCTCGGGAGCTCGGGCAGGACTTCGGCCACCCGTGGCGCGAACGCGGCGTGGTAGACCAGCGCTGTCGCGCCCGAATCCGCGAGCAGATACTGCAGCTCGCTTTTGACGTAGCGGAAGTTGACGTTGAACGGTGCCACGCGGGCTCCGAAGGCGCCGAGCAACGACTCGACGAATTCGTTTCCGTTGTAGGCGTACAGTCCGAGCAGGTCCTGGCCCACCTCGTGGCCGGCCAGCCCGGAGCGCTCGGTGTGGCAGCCAAGGCCCCGGGCGTGCAGATACGCCGCGAGACGGTTGGACCGCTCGATGGTCTGCGCGTAGCTGAACCGCCGATCGCCCTGGATCAGCAGCTCGCGGTCGCCGATCGCGCCCGCGACCGCCCGGGCGACGGCGGGGACTGTGAATTGTGTTGCGGTGTCTGACATCTTTGGCTTCAAGCGCCTCTCACGGCTGGTGGGGTAGCAGGCGGACCATCAGGCCGTTGGCTTCGCTGAGCAGCGACCCGTCGGCCGACGTCATCGTCGAGGAGATAAAGACTTTCCTGCCTTCGGTATTGCCGATTCGTCCTTTGGCGATCAACGGTTCATCGATCGGGGTGATCTTGCGGTAGTCGACGTGCAGGTAGGCGGTGCGGGTCGGGTGAATGCCCGCGGTGGAGACCACCATGCCGAACATCCAGTCGTAGAACAGCGGGATCATGCCACCGTGCACGGCATTGTTGCCACCCACGTGGGATTGGGTGAAGTGTCCTTCCATCGTCACCCCGTCGGGCCCGGATTCCGTCACCAGCCAGGGCGGCATCAAGGGGTGGGCCAACCCGGGCAGACTCAGCACCCGGCCGGCCACCGCCTCGGTCTCCGGAACCTGGTGACCGTCCAGCAAGGCACAGGCGTTCTGCAGGTGTGTGGCGGCGGCGGCCCACAGCGCTGGTTCCGGGTTGGTGGACACGGTCAGGTCTTGCAGCCGCCGCAGCGCCGCGACGAACGGGCCGAGCTCGGACGGCGCATCCTCGACGGGCTTGACGTCGGGAAACCCGCCGCGGGTGGTGGGTGCCGTGTCGGTCATGGGGATCCTTGCGTCTGCTGCTGCCATACCTGGAGCAGGTCGTCGGTCGTGGTGATCGTTGCCAGCAGCGACAGCGTGTTGGCGATCATCGCAGCACCGTACTCGGTGGGGATGCCGGCGACGGCGTCGCGGGGGACGACAACGCGGTAGGCGGCGTTGACGGCATCCATCACGACGTTGGGTATGGCGATGTTCAGCGAAACGCCGACCACGACGATCGTGGACACGCCGAGGTTGCGCAGCACCGCGTCCAGGTCGGTGCCGCCCATCGGTCCCACCCCGTGCCAGCGGCGCAGCACCAAATCCGTTGGATCGGGCCCTAATTCGGGCAACACTTCGGCGCCTGGCGTACCGGGAGTGATGTCCACCTGGTTGCCGCCGCTCATTGCGAAGATCTTGGCGTTGTGGTTGGACCCGAGCCCGTCGGGCCGCCGCTGCACCAGGCAGTGCACCACGTGCACGCCGGCCGCCCGCGCCGCCGGCAGCAGCCGCACGATGTTGGGTAGTGCCTCCCGGCTCGCTTCCTCGGCGAGCATCGCCAGCCCCGCGTCGGGGCCCATGACCGCGCCCTGGCATTCCTGGGCGACGATCGCGGTGTGTGCGGGAGCAACGAGGTCGGCGAGGTGTGGCTTCATGCCGGGACGTCGTAGAACTGTGTCGCCCATTTTCGCAGTGCCATATAGCCTTTCGCGTCGACCTTGGACAGTGCCGGATTTTCGACGTACTTCTGGTAACGCCAGATTTGCAGGTCGTCGAAGACGGTGGACAGGAACTGCTTTTCGATCAGGTCGCGCAGTTTGCCCTCGGGCACCTCGGAGTCATCACCGGGGATGCGCGGCCACCAGATCGAATAGAACAGGTCCGAGCATTCGTCGTCGACGGGCGTGCAGGTGAAGATCAGGCGGTGATTCTGCGCGCCCTCGAAGACGCTGATCGCCCCGCCGAGACCGAACAGGTGGCTGTGGAACCGCAATGCGAGATCGTCGGGATTGTCACTGCGCGCATCCGGCCAGCCCGCGATGAATTGCCATTCGTGGTCGACGATCTTCCAGTCCAACACCCGCGGTGTCACCGTCGCGTGGTGGACGTACTCGAAATGGGCGCTGTCGGGGGCATTCTCCGCGACGATCTGCGGATGCACCGGTTCGCGCTCGGCACGCCGGGAGAACTCCGGATACGCCCGGTAGTAACCGGCCGGATCGGTCTCGAACTGCGGGAACTTCCGGAAGATGTCCGGCATTTCCCACTGCGGCTCCTTGCCGTCGGGGTGATGCCAGACGAATACGCAGTCGTATTGCTCCTGGACGGGATACGACTTGAGCCGCAGCGCCTTGTTGGGGCGGTCCGGCTGATAGGGGATGTAGCGGTTGGTGCCGTCCGGGCCCCAGCGCCAGCCGTGGAAGGGGCACTCGACGCAGTCGCCGACCACCTTGCCGCCGTGACCGATGTGGGCGCCGAGGTGTTTGCAATGTCCCTCCAGCACGTGCAGCTCGCCCGACTCGTCTCGATAGCCGACGAGATCTTCGCCGAAGTACTGCAGCGGCCGAACCTCGCCAACGGGGAACTCCGGGGACCATCCGACCATGAACCACCCGGTGACCTTCCAGGTGAACGGGACTTTCACGGCGGCTCCTCCCACGTTCTGCTAGATACTAAGCCCGTTACAGTATAGATTTCAGCAGGTCCTCAGAAGTTCGTCCAGGGCGGGGCAGGGAGCGTGATGACGCAGGTGGTTGTCTCGGTGGCTGATGAGCTGGCAGGGCTCCGGAAATCCAAGGTGCGGTGCTGCCGTTTTCTGGACGGCAAACGCCGGCTCCTGGCAGGTCACGGAGGTGACGATGCCTGAGTTGGATGCATCCGTCGATGTGCTGGTGATCGGCGCCGGGTTCTCCGGCCTGTACATGCTGCATCGGTTGCGGCAGCTCGGCGTCCGCACCCGAGTGCTGGAGATGGCTGAAAACGTTGGAGGCACCTGGCTGTTCAACCGCTACCCCGGAGCGCGATGCGACATCGAAAGCATCGAGTACTCCTACAGCTTCTCCGACGAGATTCAGCAGGAATGGGTCTGGACCGAGTCGATGCCGGCCCAGCCGGAGATCGAGGCTTACCTGAATTTCGTCGCCGACCGGTTGGACCTGCGTCGCGATATTGCGTTCCACACCAAGGTCGTCGCGATGGAGTTCGACGAAGACGCGGCGGTGTGGCTGGTGCGCACCGAATCCGGTGAGACCTTGGTCGCACCGTTCGTCGTCGCCGCCTCCGGCATCCTCTCGGTGCCGCTGGAGCCCGATATCCCGGGAATGGGGACATTCGCCGGAACCTCGCTGTTCACCAGCCGCTGGCCCAAGGACGGCTTCGACCTCACCGGAAAACGGGTCGGCGTGATCGGCACCGGCTCGACCGGAGTTCAGCTGATCCCCGTGGTGGCTCAACAAGCCTTGCAGCTCTGCGTGTTTCAGCGTTCACCCGCATACACGTTGCCCTGGCGCGTGCACCAGTTCGAGCCTGGCGAGCTCGACGAGATGAAGGGCCGCTACGACGAGATCCGCGAGGCCCAGCGGGCCCACCCGATCGGGGCGGCGCGGCTGAGCGCCTTTTCCGTCCTGCTGGAAATGCTGAGCAGTCCGGCGATCAAGTCGGCGTCGCGCGAGGAGCAGCTGCGCGCCATCGAGGAGAACGGCGTGATGGGTGCGCTCAACTGGAGCGACATCTTCTTCGACATCGAAGCCAACCGGATGGCCGCCCAGCTCTACGGCGAAGCGGTGGCCCGAATCGTCAAGGACCCGCAGACGGCGGCGTCGTTGGTGCCGGTGCATCCGTTCGCGTGTAAGCGGCCGATCATCGACCAGGGTTACTACGAGACCTACAACCGGGACAACGTCACGCTCGTAGATCTGCGCAAGTCGCCCATTCGCGAGGTGACCGCGAACGGCATCCGCACCGAAACCGATGAGTACGAGCTGGACGTGATCGTCTACGCCACCGGATTCGACGCGATGACCGGGGCCCTGTCCCGCATCGACATCCGCGGCCGCGACGCGATGTCGCTCGGCGAATTCTGGGCCACCGAGGGACCGCTGTCCTACCTCGGGCTGGCGGTCGCCGGCTTCCCGAACCTGTTCACCATCCAGGGCCCGGGCAGCCCGAGCGCCGCCACGAACTTCGTCGCGGCGCTGGAGCAACATGTGGAGTGGATCGGTGATTGCATCACGCATCTGCGCGACAACGCAATACGCACGATCGAGGCGCTCAGTACCGCGCAACAGGAATGGATGGACCACGCCACCGCGTTGGTCGCGCCCACGGTGTTGGTTCACCCGTCCTGCAATTCCTGGTACAACGGCGGCAACGTGCCCGGCAAGAAGCGGATGTACATGGGTTATACCGGTGGGATCCCGGAATATCGGCGCCGCTGCGACGAAATCGCCGCCGCCGGATATGCCGGTTTCAAGTTGGCGTGACTGATTCGGGGCTGGTTTAAGGTGAGCGGCATGGCTGGATTTTCGCTGGCGAAGCGTTCCTTCGACATCGGCCGCGAACTGAGCTTGGTGCTGCCGCGCACCGTGGCCGGCCTCAACGAATCAACGGGCTGGGTCCCGGCTTCGCGGCGAGGAGTGCGCCAGTTCGGCGAGGTCATGTTGGACGAACTTGTCTTGAGTGGCTTCACCTTGCTGGGCGGCAACCTGACCAAAGATGTCCGGCCGCTCAGCGCGTGCGCGCCGGCGGCCGAGGAGTTATCGACGCTGGGCATCGACGGCGCCCATGCCGCACCAAAACCCTTGCAGGTGAAGTCGATACGACGGCACCGCATCGGGGGATTGGCCTACGAACGGATGACGTTCGAGCATGACCCGCAGCTCCCGGAGACGCTGGCTGCCGAGGGCCTAAGTGGTGCGGCGCGCGCGGTGGTGCACCTGTGCCGCCACCGCGACCGGCCGCGGCCGTGGCTGATCTGGGTGCACGGAGCCGGTCAGGGCGGCGCCGAGGATTTGTTGCTGTCTCGCATCGGCCACATCCACCACACGTTGGGGTTCAACGTCGCGATGCCGGTCCAACCCGGCCACGGGTGCCGGCGCCGCGAATGGCCGGCCTACCCGGACATGGATCCACTCGGCAATGTCGCGGGCATGATGCGCTCGGTGTCGGAGGTACGCGCCGTGGTGCGCTGGGTCCAGCCGCAGGCCAGTACCGTTGTGGTGTCCGGTATTTCGATGGGTACCCCGGTGGCCGCGCTGGTTTCGCACCTGGAGCGCCAAATCAATGCGGTGGCGCTGTACACCCCGATTCTGGGGCTCAACGCGATGATCGCCCGGCACCTCACGCGCTGGGGATCGGCGCGCGACGGATTCCGGGACCTGCTGGGATCCCCGGTGGTCGCGCAGCTGACATCGGTGATCGATCCGCTGGCGGTCGACCCGGCGCCGCCGCCGCAGCGCCGGCTGATCGTCGGGGCGTGGCACGATCGCATGGCGATGCGTGAGCCCACCGACGCGCTGCAGGAACGCTGGGGCGGTCAGCTGTACTGGTACGACGGCAGCCACGTGGGTCACATCTTCTCCCGTCGCGTGCAAAAGGTCTCCGAGCGATTCCTGCGCGAGGTGGTCTCGCAAAACGGGCCAGAACCGGTGTCCCAGCGATGATGGCGGTTCGTACGGCGCGCGAGGTCGTCGAACTCTACAACCTGGTGGTCTGGAACGAATGCGATGTCGAACTGGCTGAGGAGTTGTTGGGAGACAACGTTATCCGGCACGAGGTCGGTGCGGCACGAACACTCACTCATGCCGAGGCCGTTGCCCGGGTCACGGATATGTGGGCGCAAGTCCAGTCATTGCACTTTGACCTCAACGTCGTCATCGCGAATGAGGACGGCGAGCACGTCGCGATCGTCTACGACTCGACCATCACCACCAACGACGGCAACGAAACCCACATCGCCAGCATCGAGGTGTTCCGCGTCGTTGCCGGCCGGATCACCGAAGTCTGGAATTGCGGCTACCACCAAGGAGTTTGGAATTGACTGACCGCGTGCTCGACGAATTGGGCTACTACCTGCTGGCCGGGGCCGGAGGCGAGGGCCCGTCGACTTTGATGGACGAAGCGCGCCGCGGCGAGGAGCTGGGCCTCGGCACCGCGTTCATCTCCGAGCGCTGGAACGTCAAGGAAGCGTCGTCACTGGTCGGGGCGGCCTGTGCGGTGACCAACCGGATGCAGATCGCCACTGCCGCAACCAATCACAACACCCGGCATCCGCTGATCACCGGATCGTGGGCGACCACGATGCACCGGCTTTCCCGCGGACGCTTCACGCTGGGCATCGGCCGCGGCATCGCCGCGATCTACGGCGCCTTCGGCATCCCGGCGGTCACGACCGCACAGATGGAGGACTGGGCCCAGGTGATGCGCCGCCTGTTCCACGGCGAGCTGATCTTCAACCACGAAGGCCCGATGGGCAAATATCCGATCCTGTTCCTGGATCCGGACTTCAACGAGGACATCCGACTCGCGCTGGTGGCGTTCGGGCCCAACACCCTCGCGCTCGGCGGCCGCGCATTCGACGACGTCATCCTGCACACCTACTTCACGCCGGAGACGTTGCAGCGCTGCGTCAAAACCGTCAAGACCGCGGCGGAGAAGGCGGGCCGCGACCCCGACAGCGTGCGGGTGTGGTCGTGCTTCGCGACGGTCGGTGACCATCTTCCCGAAGAGCTGCGGCTGAAGAAGACCGTCGCCCGGCTGGCCACTTACCTGCAGGGGTACGGCGACTTGATGGTGCAGACCAACGACTGGGATCCGGCTGTGCTGGAACGCTTCCGGGCCGACTCCGTCGTCACCTCGATCGCCGGCGGGATCGACCACAAGGCCACGGCGGAGCAGATCGAGCACATCGCGACGCTGATTCCCGACGAGTGGCTGCAGCCGTCGGCGACCGGTTCAGCTCAGCAGTGTGCGGACCGCATCCGCAAGGAGTTCGAATACGGGGCCGACGCGCTGATCATGCACGGCGCGACACCTGACGAGCTGGAGCCGGTCGTCACCGCCTACCGGGCGGGGAGCACGCCACTCACGGCATGATGACGGTCCGGCTCACCGGCTGCGCGGCGGCCTGGCGGGCCGACAGACCTCGCAGCAGGGAAGCCAGCAAGGCGTCGCGGGTCTCGCGGGGATCGATGAGTTCGTCGAATCCCATGCTTTCGGCCGAGCGAAACGACGCCTGCAACTCGGCGTCACGCAACTTCGCGGTGACGTCCTCGCCGGCATGCGTCGCCCGGCCCAGCGCCGCTGCGCTCATGGCGCCCATCGTCGCGCCGGGGTAGGCGAACGTCGCGGACTGGCTGTCGAAACCCAACAGCGACATGACCATCGAGCCGAACCCGTACGCCTTACGCAGCGTCACATGCAGCTTGACGGTGCTGGCCGCCGTCTGGGCGGCGAACATCCGCGCGCCGGCGCGCAGCACGCCGCTGCGCTCGGACCGGCTGCCGGGCAGCATGCCGGGATTGTCCGCGAAGAAGATCAGCGGCAGGTGGAATGAGTCGGCCACCATGATGAAATGTGCCGCCTTGTCCGCGGCGTCGGCGTCGATGGAGCCGGCGAGCACGTTGGGCTGGTTCGCAACGACCGCGACCGGATGACCACCGAGATGGGCCAGCGCGCAGATGATCGCTTTGCCGTACCGCGGCTGGACCTCGAACCAGTCCGGCCGGTCGAAGACCACGTCGAGCACGGCGCGCATGTCATAGACGCGGCGGTTGTCGCGCGACACGATGTCGAGTAGTTCCGGCGTCGGCCGTGGCTCGCTGTCTTCGTCGCGGGGCAGCGGGGAGGGGTAGGACCATGCGCTCGGCGGGAAGTACGACAGGTAACGCCGGATGTCGGCAATGACGGCCTCGTCGTCGTCGGCCACATTGTGGATGACTCCGCTGGGCAGGGCGGTGACGGGTCCGCCGAGGTCCTCCTTCGAAATGTCTTCTCCCGTCGACTCTTTCACGACCGGAGGCCCCGCGGTGAAGATCGCTCCCTGGGCGCTCATGATCCGGAAGTCGCACACCGGTGCCACCAGTGCGCCATGTCCGGCCGAGGGGCCCAACACCGCGGCGACCGTTGGCACCTTGCCCGAGCACTGAGCCTGAGCGAGCAGGTCGGTGGGGGCGCGCCCGTAGTGTCCCCCGCCGGGGCGGAAGCCGGCGCCTTCGAGCAGCATCACCAGCGGAGTCTTGTCGCGCAGCGCCAATTCGGCGATGCGGTAGCGCTTCGAGTTGCCGCCGGGTCCGATGCTGCCGGCCATCGTGGTGAAGTCCTCGGCGCCCAGCATCACCGGTGAGCCGTTGATCGATCCCGACCCCACGATCAGCGCGTCGGCCGCGACCTCGCCGCCGACCAGCGTGCCGATTTCGCGGAAGGTGCCCGGGTCTAGGAGCCGCTCGATGCGCGCGCGGGCGTCGAGCTTGCCCTTGCCTCGGTGCTTGTCGAGCCGCTCCGGGCCGCCCATGCCCCGTGCGTGCTGACGCCGACGGGCAAGATCGGAGAGCGTTTCCTCCCAATCCGGGGGTTTTGTCATGCGTCAGTCCTACCTCGTGCGGATGCGATCGTGCGCGCCTAGTCCGATGGTGACGACCCGCTGCACCCGGCTACGCCGCGCTTGCGATCGTCCCTAGATGTGCAGGGTCACATACTGGATTGCTTACTGTAAAGTTACCCGCATGCCTGACGGCCCCCGGCTCAAGATCGACGGCGGCATCCCCAATCGCCTCGACCGCGTGGTGGAAGCAGTCGGCAACCTGGAACAACACGGTTACGACGGGGGCTGGACGGCCGAAACCAGTCACGACCCGTTTCTGCCGCTGCTGCTGGCCGCCGAGCACACGTCGCGGCTCGAACTGGGCACCAACATCGCGGTGGCGTTCGCGCGCAATCCGATGACCGTCGCCAACGTCGCGTGGGATTTGCAGGCGTACTCGCAGGGCCGCTTCATTCTGGGTTTGGGCACCCAGATCCAGCCGCACATCGAGAAGCGATTCAGCATGCCGTGGAGTCATCCGGCCCGCCGGATGCGCGAATTCGTCTCCGCGTTGCACGCCATCTGGTCGGCGTGGAACGGCGAAGCCAAGCTGAGTTTCGAAGGCGACTTCTATACCCACAAGATCATGACGCCGATGTTCACCCCGGAACAGCACCCGTACCCGGTGCCGAAGGTGTTCGTTGCGGCGGTCGGCGAGGGAATGACCGAGATGTGCGGTGAGGTCGCCGACGGTCACCTCGGCCACCCGATGGTTTCGAAGCGCTACCTCAACGAGGTGACGGTGCCGGCGCTGTTGCGCGGGGCGCAGCGGGCCGGCCGCGGTCGTTCGGATTTCGAAGTCTGCGCCGAGGTGATGGTCGCGACCGGCGAAAGCGACGCCGAACTGGAAGCTTCCATGACGGCTGCCCGCAAGCAGATCGCCTTCTACGGCTCCACGCCGGCGTACCGCAAGGTGCTCGAGTTGCACGGCTGGGGCGGGCTGCACACCGAGCTGAATCGTCTGTCCAAGCAAGGCGAATGGGATGCGATGGGATCGCTGATCGACGACGAAATGCTGGGTGCTTTCGCGGTCGTCGGTCCCGTCGACAGAGTCGGAGCCGCGCTGCATAGCCGGTGTGAGGGCGTCGATCGCGTGCTGCCGATCTTCTACAACGCTTCACCATCCTGTATTACCGCCGTAATGAAGGAGTTTCGCCAGTGAGCACAACGACGATGGACGACGCCGGAAAGTCTCTGGCAGATCCGTTGGCGTACACCGACGAGAAGCGGCTGCACGCGGCGCTGGCGCACTTGCGTGCCGCCGCGCCGGTGTCGTGGGTTGAGGTGCCGGACTACAAGCCGTTCTGGGCTATCACCAAACACGCCGACATCATGGACATCGAGCGCGAGAACATGAAGTTCACCAACTGGCCGCGCCCGGTGCTGACCACCACCGTGGGCGACGAGCTGCAAGCCAACGCCGGAGTGCGCACGCTGATTCACATGGACGACCCGCAACACCGGGTGGTACGCGCGATCGGCTCGGACTGGTTTCGGCCAAAGGCTATGCGCGCGATGAAGATGCGCGTCGACGAACTCGCCAAGATCTACGTCGACAAGATGCTGGCCGTCGGGCCGGAATGCGACTTCGTCCAGCAGATCGCGGTGAACTATCCGCTCTATGTGATCATGTCCTTGCTCGGCATCCCGGAAGCCGACTTCGCCCGCATGCTCAAGCTCACCCAGGAGCTGTTCGGAAGCGAAGACAGCGAATTCAAGCGCGGCACCACGAATGAGGACCAGATCCCCGCACTGCTCGACATGTTCGGCTACTTCAACGACGTGACGGCGTCGCGCCGCGAGAACCCGACCGAAGACCTCGCCTCGGCGATCGCCAACGCCCGCGTCGACGGCGAGCCGCTATCCGACATCGACACCGTGTCTTACTACCTGATCGTGGCCACCGCGGGTCACGACACCACCAGCGCGACCATTTCCGGTGGCATGCAGGCACTTATCGAAAACCCGGATCAGCAGAGGCGCTTGCGTGACAATCTCGACCTGATGCCGTTGGCCACCGAGGAGATGATCCGTTGGGTCACCCCGGTCAAGGAGTTCATGCGTACCGCCAACGAGGACACCACCGTACGCGGAGTGCCGATTGCCGCAGGGGATTCCCTGTTGCTGTCCTATGTGTCGGGCAATCGCGACGAGGATGTCTTCGACGATCCGTTCCGCTTCGACGTGGGGCGTGACCCCAACAAACACCTGGCCTTCGGCTACGGCGTGCACTTCTGCATGGGCGCCGCGCTGGCCCGAATGGAAGTCAACAGCTTCTTCTCCGAGCTGCTGCCCAGGCTCAAATCGATTGAGCTGACCGGCGATCCCGAACTGGTTGCGACGACATTCGTCGGCGGCCTCAAGCACCTCCCGGTGCGCTACTCGCTGGCCTGAGCCGCCCCGCTAGGGTTGCGCAGCCTTTTGATGGCGTTGTGCATGGGCACATCGGGCGCCCACCAACGCTGTGCCGGATTACATCGACACCGCCGCGCTGACGGGCGAGACTGAATCGCGACGCACTGCCGTGCGGCCTCTTGGGGCCTGGGTATAGAAAGTTGGGCAGCTCATGGCAAACGGGAAAACGGTCCACGAAGTCACCTACGACCTGCTCCGCAAATTGGGCCTTACCACGGTGTTCGGTAATCCCGGTTCTACCGAGCAAACATTCTTGAAGAACTTCCCCGACGATTTCACCTATGTCCTTGGGCTGCAAGAAGCCTCGGTGTTGGCCATGGCCGACGGGTTTGCGCAATCCACCGGCAAACCGACGTTGGTCAACCTGCACACCAGCGCCGGGACCGGCAACGCGATGGGCAGCCTGATGACCGCGTACAAGGGCAACACCCCGCTCATCGTCACGGCCGGCCAGCAGACCCGGGAAATGGTGTTGTGCGAGCCGTACTTGACCAATCCCAATGAAAATTTGCTGCCCTTGCCCTGGGTGAAGTGGGCGTACGAACCCAAGCGTGCCGAAGACGTGCCCGCGGCATTCATGCGCGCCTACACGGTGGCGTTGCAGCCGCCGGCCGGGCCCGTGTATCTGTCGATACCGCTTGACGACTGGGACAAGCCGGCACTGGGGCCTGCGGTCGTTCGCACCGTCAGCCACCGGGTGGCGCCCGATGCCGAGCGGCTGCGGGAGTTCGCCGACCGGATCAACAACGCGCAGCGGCCGCTGCTGGTCTTCGGTCCCGAGGTCGATCGCAGCGGCGGCTGGGACGCCGGTGTGGCGTTTGCCGAAAAGCTTGGCGCCCCGGTTCACAGCGGCCCGCTGCCCGACCGTGCGTCGTTTCCGGAGAACCACCCGCAATATCGGGGCATGCTCCCGTTGACCATCGCCGGGGTGGCCGAGGTGCTGCGCGGTCACGACCTGGTTGTGGTGATCGGCGCCCAGGTCTTCCGGTACTACCCGTATGTAGCCGGCGAGTACCTGCCCGAGGGCAGCGAATTACTGCACATCACCGCCGACCCCGCGCTGGCCGGGGCCGCACCCGTCGGTGACAGCCTGATCAGCGATACCCGGTTGGCCCTCGAGCAGCTGGTGGGTCTGATCAGCGACCGCGGTACCGCTTCCGCCGGAGCCGCGCCGGCCGCGAAGATCGAAATCGTCGACGCGGACTCGTCGCCACTGACCCCGGATGCGGCGTGGTCCACGCTGGCCACCGTCAAACCCGCGGATTCCCCGGTCGTCACGGAGTCGACGTCGACGATGGCTCAGCAGCTGCATTGGCTGCCCACCACCCGACCGGGCTCGTTCTTCGCGACCGCCAGCGGTGGCATCGGCTGGGGCGTGCCGGGCGCGGTAGGCGTCGCACTCGGCGATCGCGCTCGCGGCGTCAAGCGCACCGTGATCGCCACGATCGGCGACGGTTCGTTTCAATACTCGATCCAGGCGATTTACACCGCCGCCCAGCACCGGCTGCCCATCGTCTTCGTGGTGATGCGTAACGAGGAGTACTCGGTGCTCAAAGCGTTCGCATTGCTGGAGGAAACCCCGAACGTGCCCGGTCTCGATCTTCCGGGGCTCGACATTGCTTCTTTGGCAACGGGTTTCGGCTGCCGGGCGGTCAATGTCGATACCACCGAAAAGCTCGCCACGGAGTTCACGACGGCGCTGACCGCCGACGGGCCCACGGTCATCGTGGTGCGGACCAAACCACAGCTGGCGCATCTGGGCTGACCCGGCTCGAACACGCGGTGACGATCCCGCGTGACGAGATGACGCCGCGCATCGGGATCGCGGTTCCTGGTTTTCATGCAGCAGTACACGCCGCAGGCGCGCTTCACCGCGACCGTCGACGAGGGGGCCGATCAGCTGGTGTGGCTCGCCTCGAGCGCTCCCGGTGTCGAATGGACACGGCGCCCTCGATAGACCATTCGATACCCGTTGGTATCTAACCGATACTGGGGAGTATGCTGCTGGACATGTCACCGGTGAAGCCGCATCGCACCCGTCCCACCCGGGGCGAGGTTCGCGACCGAATCCTGGATGCGGCCTCCAAAGTGTTCGCGGCCGAGGGGTTCGCCGGTGCCACCATCGACGCGATCGGTCAGGCCGCGGGCTTCACCAAGGGCGCCGTCTACTCGAACTTCGAGTCGAAGGATGAACTGTTCCTGGCGCTGGTTGACCGCGAGTTCGAGTTGCGCGGCGAACAGATTGCGATAGCGCTGGACAGCAGCGGCGGCGACACGGCGGCGGCCGCACGCGAGGTGAGCCGGTCGGTGCTCGACTCCGTTCGCGATCATTCCGACTACTACGTGCTGCTCGTGGAGTATTGGCTGCGTGCCCAGCGTGATCCGCAGCTTCGCGAGCGGCTGATCGGGCGCCGTC